>CAJULX010000073.1 GCA_910587245.1 Candidatus Gastranaerophilales bacterium | reverse complement strand
TATTAATAAAGTGTTGCACGTTGGTATAAACTTTGCGATATAATACCATCTTTACAAAGTCCGTCTTTATATTCTCCGAAAGCTATATTAAAATCCAGTTTAAAAGAATGTTTCTTTTTGTTGGCTTCTCTTTCAAATTCGCCTCCGAACTCTTTGCAGAACTCCCAAAAAGACCGGCGCAATTCTTTTTGATTGGTTATCGTGTATTTTGCCATGGCTATTTCATTTTAAAAGTTATGCCAGCAGGCAACAAAGAACGGTTAACACTGGAAACGAATTTATTAAAATCGTTCTCCGTTACTTTTGTTTCGTAGTCTTTCCAATTAAAAACAAGCTCGTTACTATGATCGTAATATATCACATTATTAACTGATAACCCGGCATCAAGAACGGCCAACATAACCCGCTTTTCATTTTCGGCCTTTTGTTGTTTCTTTTTGCAATCGTTAATTATTTCAGCGCGTTTTTTCTCGTATGCTTTGCGCTTTTCTTCGTCTTTTCGCGCTTGTACAGCTTCAGGACGATAATAACCATCGTTTATTCTGTTAGTTATAGTTGTACGTTCTTCATCCGTTAATTTCAAAGTAAAACGTTCATTTTCCGGCTTATATGGGTTTTCCCATGTTTGCCCGGTTAACTCTTCCAGCTTTTTTAAAGCCTCGTTAGATTCTCTTTTCCAGCGTTCAACGATACCGAGCGTATAAAGAAGGTATTTAAAGTATTGTTTATCTTCTGCCTGATAAAGTAAATTATATTCCGTTTCCGTAATACGCAAATAGTTAATTGCAGTTTCTTTGCTGCTGTTCGTAATATGATAAAACCCGTTTTCAACTGGGTACATTGGCGCGCCGTAATGATTAGACAAATGAAGTTCAACGAACATTTTAAACTGTGGGAAACGCTTTAGTATTTCTTCATGACAGCAACCACCAGCACACCAAACGAAACGCCCGTTTTTGCGTTGTTCGTAAATATCCGCCGTTATACTCCAATCGCATATATTATTTTTGCAATCATCAGCCAGTAATATTTTAACATTGATTTCAAAGGTTGTCCCGGCTTGAATATATCTTTTTGATACTGTGTAACAAAGTCTATTTGTAGTAGTCATAATACAAAGTTTTAAAGGGTGAATAATGAAAAGTAAGAAGTAACCCGGAGCCATGACAGCCCCGGAAAAATAGTTATTATTAGAATTTAGAAAGATATTCCACGCATCCGATAATATAGGCCGCGTGTTCTCTTGCCGCTTGTTCTTTTTCTTGCTTGGTTGCGGTCTTATGATCCTGATCGGAAAGCATTTTAGCCGCCATCCGGACGATCTTTTTCATAGTGGAACAGTTTGCAAGATATTCAACGGAAGGAGTTAAGCCGCGGTTTACTTTTTTCAAAAGTGCATTTTGCAGCCATTCAGTAAGCGCGTAAATATCGCGAGAATT
>CAJULX010000072.1 GCA_910587245.1 Candidatus Gastranaerophilales bacterium | reverse complement strand
TTAAAAATATTATTTATGAGTTCTAAAAACATTTAGTTTTTAGTATTATTTTTGATTGTTTTCTGATTTTCTTAAATTAATTTACTAACACTACAATCATAATTTACCAAATACTCTTTTACACAAATGTCCAAACAATACCTGTTAAAGATAATACAACTATTACTTAAACATTATCTGGTATTGATATCTGTTTTAAAAGAATATCCAGCCTTTCAGCATCATCCTTTTTAAGATACTTGAACCCAGCCTTAAATGCCGAGAGTTCACTGTCATTTATCTTCACCTTCTTTGCTATTGAATTAAGTTTCATTCCAAAATTAATCAGTCTTATGAGTTGGATTCGTAGCAGATCCTGGTTCATATAATTACTCCTTTCCTTAATTTGTAAAGCCCCACTGGTCAGATTCCTTATATGTTGTTTTCATATTTTGCCTAAATAAAAGTGCCAAAAGCCCTGTAATACAGCACCTTTGAGCACTTTTATTCTTGTGCAATTTTTTGATTTTAGCATTTTTTGCAATGAATATTTTTTACATCAGTTATCTACTGAGGTGTCTGTTCATTACATTAAATGCACGCATGTAATTAAGTCCATTATAATACAGTTCATTAATGCTATTCTCTTTTGGCACGAATAACAATTCGCAGTTCTTATATCCGCCCCTGCTATGATACTTTATTATCCCCTGCTCCTGTAATGTCTTTACAGCTTTCTCTATATTTTTCCTGCTCAAACCTGATACCTGTCCAATACAGCTAAAAGTGACATCATTCTTGCTATTTTCCGTACACGGTATATTCAGCGGCTTATTCATGCTTTCAAGCCTTTTGTATGCTACCAGATAAGAAAAATAAACTTTCCTTGCACCTATGTAGCCATCTATAGATGTCGGGATCCGATGCTTAATCTCCGTAATATCTGACTTATAAATATTAAAGTTTTCTGGTATACTGCCTTTGCATTCAAGACACTTTATCTTATTTTTTCTTGCCTTTTTCAGCGAATCATATCTTTTATTACTTGATTCCCTCTTTTTCTCTAAAAACTTTACAAATTCATCTTCCGTCTTTTTAATCCTCTGCATTATATCCTTTCCAGCAGCACGTTTAACAAGTTCTTCTGGAAACAGATTCCACAAAAGATCGAAGTGTGAATAATTTTCTTCTTTAAATTCAGTATAGCAGCATACAATACAACAGTCTAAAACCATGCTCTTAGTACACACTGTACCCTTTTCATTCGTAACACAAAGCAGTTCACTCCTGCATTTATCGTAAAAAGCTTTGTATATCATGTTATACTCTTCATTTACCTTTGCATATTTATTTTCTTCTTTTTTTCTTTCATCAGATATACTTTTCTGCTCTTTGACATATCCTTTGAACAGATCCCTGACCTGAACATACTGTGTCTTTTTATCCAGATTCAGATCCCTCGATT
>CAJULX010000071.1 GCA_910587245.1 Candidatus Gastranaerophilales bacterium | reverse complement strand
ACAAGACCGTATTTTTTTGCGTTAAGCTCGCTTTCTATTTCGCCTAATGCAATAAGCATTTTGTCGTCATTCTTGTGCTCTTCTTTTATTTTTTCCAAAAACTCAAGCATCCGCTTGCGCTTCATTTGTGATAAATTAGGCATATTTCGCCTCCTTTTTTCTTCTATAAACACGTTTATTCTTCATCTAAACGTTTTTGCCGAGTCTTCTTCAATATCGTTATGCGTTCAGGCAATTCATATAAATACGTTATAATTTGTTCAACAAACTCGATAATCTGTTCAACCTCATACTCCGTATAGCGAATTGCATCTGCATGAGCCGCATCATTCCCCATGTTACGAACGAGCCAAGACGAATCGTCAAGCGTAGCCGGCAAAATATTTTTTTGAACCAAATCTTGAATTTTTAGTTCTAAGGTTTTACCTTGTGCAGACTTATCTTTACAAATCATTTCTAATGTTCGACGCAACGATAATAAGCAAATAGCCGAATCTATTTTAGCAACTTTAACGGCAGACTCAAAAGCTCTTTGAATTGATTTTGGTGCATATTTAAAATCATACTTCGTTTTAGGATAAACTATCCTTTTTTCATAAATTTGATTTTCGCGGCTATCAATCATACTTTCATTTGTATAATCTTCTCTGAGTGTCAACATACCACAAACCGGACATTTTAGTAAAATCCAATTTATCTCTTCAAAAAAATCTTGTCCGCCGCCCCATTCACTTTCATTCTCGTAAAGAATTTTTTGTTGCCCCGTATTACCACAGTGATAGCAAGTTTCAATTAGAAACTCTTTCTCTCTTTTCATTTGTTAATCCTCCACGATTTCCATTATATCGGATATATCGCAATTTAACACCTTGCAGATTTTAAGCAAGACCGAAGTTTTAACGTCCTCGTTTCTGCCGAGCTTCGCCATTGCGGTTGTAGTTATACCAGCCGCAACACGCAAATCTTCTTTTCTCATATCTTTATCAATCAGTAGTTTCCACAACTTTTTATAGCTTGCCGCCATATTAAAAATCTCCTACTCTTTATTAGATGTTTTTATTATAGCACGATTTAAGGAAAAACGCAAGATTATCTCTAAAACTTAGAAAAATATTTTCAAACAAAAACGGCTCTACTTTTTCGTAAAGCCGTTAAATTTTATATAATTTCAAAATGTTTCAACGTTTCTTTAATTGCTTCCACCATTCTCGGCGTGGGATGCGCTCTTGGTTTTTTAAGTTCTTCGACGGCGTTCGGGGCGTCGTACATAGGCAATCCTAAATCGCGTTTCACTTCGGCGATGTACGCCGTGTGGACTTTGAAGCCGTAAGTCTTTTCAATATAGTCTTGTATCATCTTATATGTTACTTTCTCTTTCGGCTTGCGGGATTCGGCACGCTCTTTGATTTTCTTCAACGAAAATTGTCCCTCACTCTCCCCAAATTCCACATCGATGTTGATATGACTGTCGGGAATTTTTTTGGAAAGAACGACGAGCGTCTC
>CAJULX010000070.1 GCA_910587245.1 Candidatus Gastranaerophilales bacterium | reverse complement strand
CAGGCCCTATTCCGCTTCCTACAAAAAGAAGAATTTATTGTGTTTTAAGATCACCTCACGTTGATAAAAAATCTCGCGAGCACTTTGAAATGAGAACACATAAAAGGGTTATTGATATTTATGACCCGACACAACAAACCACGGAAGAACTTTCAAGAATGGATTTGCCGGCAGGCGTTGATATTGAAGTTAAACTGTAAGGTTTGATTTACCCCTTTTAAAACGGGGCAGACAAGTTAACATTTGACAATTAAATATTGAATGTGAACTATTGAAAGGCAGAGTTTGACCTTTATTGTCAAAGGATTCTTAAATTAAGAAATCAAACAAAGCCAAAGAAGTACAAAGCAACAAGAGTTAATTAAATAGCTCTCACAACAGAAAGGTAAAATCGAATGACATTAGGTGTTATTGGAGAAAAACTCGGAATGACACAGGTATACGACGAACAAGGTTTATGTATTCCTGTTACCGTAATTAAAGTTGACCCTCTAACCGTAACTCAGGTAAAAACTGTTGAAACTGACGGTTATAATGCTATTCAGGTCGGTGTTGTTCCCGCTAAGGAAAAACACTTAACCAAAGCACAAATCGGCCACTTTAAGAAAAATAATTTAGATAATTTCAGACATCTTCAAGAATTCAGAGTGGATAATCCTTCTGATTATACCGTTGGTCAAAAAATTGATTTAGGTGTTTTATCTGAAATATCAAAAGTTGACGTATCAGGAAAATCAATCGGTAAAGGTTTTCAGGGTACTGTTAAAAGACATAATTTTTCACGCGGACCTATGGGCCACGGTTCCAAAAACCACAGAGCACCCGGTTCAATAGGTGCAGGTACAACACCCGGCCGTATCTATAAAGGCAAGAGAATGGCAGGAAATATGGGTAATGAAAAAGTTACCGTTTCTAAATTAAGTGTTGTAAAAATTATAAGCGACAAAAATTTGTTATTAGTAAAGGGCTCAGTTCCGGGTCCTGAAGGCAAACTTGTTACAGTTAAACCTTCTAGAACTAAGTGGAATTAGAGGTACGTAAAATGACACAGACAGTTAAATTATTAAATACAAAAGGCAGCGAGCTTGGTGAATTAAATCTTAACGATGATGTTTTCGGTGTTGAACCTAATATCCACGTTATGCACTTAGCTCTTAAAAGACAATTAAGCAACGCAAGACAGGGCTCTCATAATACAAAAACAAGAGCAGAAGTTTCTGGCGGCGGAAGAAAACCGTGGAAACAAAAAGGAACAGGCAGAGCAAGAGCCGGTTCAATCAGAAGCCCGTTATTTGCAGGCGGCGGTGTTTCATTCGGGCCAAAACCCAGAAGCTATGAAACAAACCTTCCTCAAAAGGCTAGAAAATTAGCTTTAAGAAGTGCTCTTTCAGCTAAATTGGAAGCAATGACGGTTGTTAAAGATTTTTCAGAATTAAAAGAAGTTAAAACAAAAGCTTTCAATCAAGTTTTATCTGATTTAAAAGTTTCAGGAAAAATCTTAGTTATAGCTGATTTAAAAGCTGACGAAAATAAAAATCTTGAAAAATCAGCAAGAAATATAGCTTCCGTTAAGCTTTTATACCCATCAAATTTAAATGTTAAAGATTTAATTGAAGCAAATTCAATTGTTATAACTG
>CAJULX010000069.1 GCA_910587245.1 Candidatus Gastranaerophilales bacterium | reverse complement strand
TGCAGTTTTCCTAAAAAACCTGTATTTTACATAAATTATACAAAACATAACTTTTGAATTAAAACGCTTGATTATCTCAAAAAAGCCTTGATTTACGGGCGTACAAGCAGGATTTCAAGCTGAATTTACTACCAATTTACGACTTTTAAGGGAAAGAGCCTTGATATGCCGCCCGGAATCCTGCAAACTCCAATATCAGTACGACATTGAAAGAATAAATGAAAACTGAATACGACACAGACACGGCGTTTCTCTATCCCATAACAGGGAAAACGGGAACGCCGCTTTATATACCCTCATGTTACGCGATAGAAGCAAAAAGAGACTTGCTACAAGCGGTTTTGCGGGTGTGTTTCTGCCGGAGATAAGGATTTATGCCTATCCCCGCCAAAATGGCATTCTATTGCGTAACATACCCACAGCAAAAGGAGTGCTGAAGCTATGGCTGTTTTCCAAAAGAACCTCAACCGATATTGCTCGATATTGGGAACCCGACACCGGATAACCCGATATTGGATTTTCCGATACCGGATTATCCGACGTCGGAAAATCCAATGCAATTAAATAAAGATATACTAAATACTGATTTACAAAATATCTATTCCTTTCCCTTCCTATCTTTTTCCCCGTCTCTTTGGCTAAGAAACAGTAAAGCCACCAGAATGGAAAGGTAAAATATACAAAACGTATTTATAATTTGCCGGATAAAGTATATCAGTTTTGTATTAGACTGTATGTTGGAGAATCTGGTCACAATTCGCAATATCAAGCAGTACTTATGTGCCATGCTTTTAACGTCTCGTCGGTAATCAGCAATTATTACACATTATTTATTGCTCTGAGCATAGCAAGAATAAAGCCACAAATATCAACCTCTCCATACAGCATAAGGTTTTATTTGATAAACGGATTCCGTTAATTTATATACATGACCAAATACTCCCAAACGAATATTTGTTCCTTTTGTTACTCTAAATAAAGTTGCCAAATGAGATGAGAAACCACCTAAGGGTTCCATTTTCTTTATACTTAGGTTCATGGTTAACTTGATTTTTTTCAAAGCCATTGTCTTATAATAAGAATCATCATACTGATATGTATCTTTAAATTTATTAGTGGCATCTCCACCTTTATAGAATGGAATATATCCACATTGATTTGCTAAATCTACTGTTTTAAACCAATCGTTATGATAGAAATCTGTATCAAAAGGCATTGTAAGTAACACAAAGTTTTGTTTATCCTCTTGATAGTTTTTATGTATTTCTGCCCTATTTTTCAATACTACTTCGCACTTTTCGACATACTGAATAATCTGCTGTATTTTTGCTTCATAAGGTTGTGTTGTGGTTTTATCAATTGTTTGTACAGATTCCATTTCACCAGAAACACTTACATCTGCCTTAAATATTTTTTTGACAACTTCCGAAAACCCAATGCTTCCATTTGCATTGCCGGCTTTTCTACTTGTTGTCTGAATATGGCTTGTTTCTACTAGTTCTGATGTAATTTGAGATAACAAGCTATCTATTCCGACCATATCCATATAAATATAATTTTTTAAAGATTCCATAAAAATCCCCCATCATTTGTGCCTTGATCATTTACAAATTATACGTCGCAATTATCGCAAAATCAATTAGAATACGGGTAATTCGCACTTTTAATTTCAGCATGATGAATGCTAAGAGCTTTTATTCCCCGAAAATAGACAAAACTAATGACAGAATCATTGGTTTTTCTTGTATTAGTGGAAGTATATCAATTATAA
>CAJULX010000068.1 GCA_910587245.1 Candidatus Gastranaerophilales bacterium | reverse complement strand
AACAAGGATGACAATAAAGTTATATGGTGTGTAATAAATCTTAACATTTCTTACACATTATTATACGCAGAATAATTTCAAAACTTAAGCGTATTTTTAAAAATCTCCACCTTTTGATGTAATTTAGTGTATAATTTTTTTATGAAATTAATTATACAAATACCCTGTTATAATGAAGAAAAAAGCCTTCCAGTAACACTTTCCGCTATTCCGAAAGAAATTAAAGGAATTGATGAAATTGAAATTTTAATCATAAATGACGGTTCAAGCGACAATACGGTAAATGTTGCAAAAGACCTTGGCGTTAATTATATTGTTAATTTTTCAAAAAATTTAGGGCTGGCACGCGCATTTGATGCAGGTTTAAAGGCTTGCGTAAAACATGGCGCGGATATAATTGTTAACCTTGATGCGGATAATCAATACTGTGCGGATGATATAGGAAAATTAATCGAGCCTGTTCTTGAAAATAAAGCGGATATTGTAATAGGGGCAAGACCGATTGATTCCATCAAGCATTTTTCGCCCGTTAAAAAGCTTTTGCAAAAGCTCGGTTCTTTTGTTATGAAAAAAATCTCGGGCGCAGATATTACCGATGCTCCGAGCGGATTTCGTGCTTTCAGCAAAAATGCCGCAATGAGAATAAATATTTTTGATACATATACTTATACTATGGAATCAATCATTCAAGCTCAAAGAAAAGGGTTATCCATTTTAAGCGTTCCCATAAGAGTAAATGACGATTTAAGACCTTCAAGGCTTGTTAAAAATAATTTAAGCTATATTTTCCGCTCCGCAAAAACAATGATAAGATTTTTTATAATTTATCACCCTTTCAGATTTTTTATAGCTCTTGCCTTGATTTTCCTTATCGCAGGATTATTTCTCGGATTTAGATATTTATATTTCTTCCTTTTGGGAGACGGCAAAGGGCACATTCAGTCTTTGATTTTATGCGGGTTATTAATAACGGGCGGTTTTCAAACAGCACTTCTTGCAATAATTTCAGATTTACTTGCAATAAACAGAAAACTGGTTGAAGATGTTCAAATAAAGATACAAACATTACAGAACGGAAAAAATTAATTATGATAAAACACAAAGCAGTTGAAAATTTTAAAAACGGTTATTCATGTTCTGAATCCATTGTAAAAGCGGCAATAGACGAGGGACTTATACCTGTTGATTTTCTGCCTGCAGCAACGAGCTTTTCAGGCGGTATGGGACAAGGGTGTCTTTGCGGAGCAATTGCAGGCTCTCAAATGGTTATAGGCTTTATTCACGGAAAAGGCAAAACGGAAAAAGCACGCGCTCTTGCAAAAGAATTTATTGAAGAATTTAAAAAAAGCCACAAAGTTACCTGCTGTAAAGCATTAACTGCAGGACTTGAATTTCACAGCCCGGAAAGAAAAGCACACTGTGTAAATATGGTATACGATTGCGGTAAAATCTTAGAAATGATTTTAGAAAAAGAATTATCAAACGCCTAAACAATATTTCTTAAGTTGAGCTTATGCTGGATAGGTTCTGATTCAAACAAATCACCGATTGAACATTCAAGCGCATCACAAAGTCTGTCCATATTTTCATAAGAAGGCTGTGTTCTGCCGTTTGCCCAAGAATAAACTGTCTGCTGGGGTAATTTTAATTCTTTTGCAAGTTTATAGAGGCTGTAACCTTTATTTTTCTTTGCAATCTCTCTGATTTTTATCTTCATGTTATAAAATCCTGATTACTAAACAATCTTTTGTAATAACAGAATAATATTATATAATTTAGTTTAAAAATAAATCATACAAA
>CAJULX010000067.1 GCA_910587245.1 Candidatus Gastranaerophilales bacterium | reverse complement strand
TACAAAAGAAATCTCTTGATAAGCAGATGGACAGAATAAATAATGATATGGCACCGGACAGCCAGA
Organism: Candidatus Gastranaerophilales bacterium; assembly: GCA_910587245.1. Classification (GTDB taxonomy): domain Bacteria; phylum Cyanobacteriota; class Vampirovibrionia; order Gastranaerophilales; family Gastranaerophilaceae; genus MGBC122484. The sequence goes on along the minus strand of CAJULX010000067.1, from coordinate 1,940 downwards.
ACTATAAATATTTAAACGATGCATCAGATGTTATTAAAGCGCAGCCTACGGATGCAGAAATTGCAAATGCCGTAAGAATTTTGGCAAAAGTGGGGTTTAATCCTTTAAACAATATGGTGAACGGATATTCCGATCCTCAAATGTCAGCATTAAGCGCAATGCTTGGTAATTCAAACAATAATAACAATATGAATTATCTGCCCTACATGCTCTCTCAAGGTTCAGCAAACCCTGATGCGGCAAAACAGATGATACAAAATATGATGATGAGCCAGATGATGTTTTAAGCATCATTTCGGTGATTTAAAAACCGTTTAGAAATAATTGAACATTTTATGAAGAATAACGAGATTAGTTTTGCAAAGTTTTGTTTTGAAAATAAGCATTATGAAAATGCAAAGGAATTATTTTTAAACAATAATATGCTCTATGAAGCAGGTTTTTCTTCACTTTTAAACGGTAATATAAACAGCGCCAAGCTTATTTGGAAAGAAATAAAAGACCCCGGCCTTGCAACGGAATGGGGTCTTATTATTTTGGATGTTATAGAAAATAAACCTTATACAAAATCACCCAAATATTTTCAAACAAGAGCATTTTTGGAAGTATATTTAAATCTTTTTTTGGAAAACGAATATTTTGATTGGGCAGATAATATCATCAACGCATATAAATTTTTTACAAGATCAAATAATGAAACACCAAAATTTATAGCAAGAGTTTTGTCATCTTTCGGGTATAACGAGCTTGTACACGAATTTTGCGCCCTTGCAAAACGGGTTTGCTATTATGATCCGGAGGCGCATTTTATTGATGCTGAAACATATTTAAATGAAGAAAATTATAAATCCGCCTATGATGCAGTGATTGAAGGTATAAAAGTTGCACCGAATTATTATCCGAATAAAAAACTCCTTCAAATGATTAAAAATACAGGATATAAGGCTTAATTTTTTTCAACGGAATTTATTTTTATTTCAAGGAGGCGTGAGAGCTCTTCACCTATGGCTTTTCCTTGTTTAAATCCCTGCTTTATAAGGTCATTGCCCGTGATATCGAGTTTTATATCTTTTAATTTTTTAAAATAAAAAACAGCATTTTCATCATTAAAAATTGCATATTGAAGCGCCAAATCAATGGTTTTAAGGTTTTTATAAATATTATAAATTTCATAGTTTGAAGCATTTTCAGCAACTTTAACAGGGGGCGGAAGATTTTCAAAGAATACATTTAAAAAAATTTCTTCGGGCTGTAAATTAAATATTTGTACAGCATTTACAAGATTTTCTGCCCATGCGGTCTTAAATTGCGGCTCGTCACACCAGATTTTATAAATCTGATTTTCAAAGATATATTGATAAGCCTTTTTTGCCCTTTCTTCACAAGAAAAAAGTTTTTTTAGGGTTAATTTCACCCTGTCAATACTTAAACCTTCTCTATCAGGAGATTTCAGATACTCTTCAATTAAAATTTTATCATCTTTAGCAAAATCGAACCCGAAGCGAAGCATAAAATCAATTCCCCTCAAAATCCTTGTAGGGTCATCAATGTAGCTTTTATCGTGCAAAATATGCAAGGTTTTTTGTTCTATACCGTAGCTGCCGTTGTAAGGGTCAATTATTTCATAATTTAATTCACCGTTTTTAAGACAAAGCCTTGCCGCAATTGCATTTACCGTAAAATCCCGCCGCTTTAAATCTTCTTCAACAGGGCAGCCAATATTTTTTACAACAGGCAGACACCCTGAATAAGGGTAATCCTCTTCCCTTGTGGATGCAAAATCAATTTCAATGCCGTTTATCACGGTTTTTGCGGTATTAAAAGCTTCATGTTCGGCTTTTATTACCGTATCAAGACAGTTAAATTCAGCCGCCAGTCTGTGCGTAAAATCAATTGCAGAGCCTTCAATCAGGATATCAATATCTTTAATTTCAATCCCC
>CAJULX010000066.1 GCA_910587245.1 Candidatus Gastranaerophilales bacterium | reverse complement strand
TAAAAAATAATAAAGGTAAGAAAAATACCTGTTTTTGTTCTCTTGTAGAATCATATCGTGATGATCATGGTATGCCTAAACATCGTATTCTTATAAACTTTGGGCAAGTTGATGAAGAATCTGTTCCTTATTTAAAGGCTGCTTTTGCTAAGAAAAAGCCTCGTCTTGTCTATGATGATGAATAATGTAGTTAAGTCATCTTTACTCTCATCTCTTTTATGTGAATTTAATGAAGCTGTTCACTCTGATATTGTCAATCAGCTATGCAGAAAAAAGTGTACTGATTTTACCAGAAAAAGAAATATGAACTTTTATTCACTGATCTATTACTTTATCTTTAGAAATAAGAAAACAACCAATTCAGAACTGACATGGTTTTATTCTTCTATCTGTGAATTTGAAAAAAGAATAAGCAAACAGGCTTTAAACAAGGCTGTCAGAAAAATGAATCCAAATGTCTTTATATATCTTATTCATATTTTTTCCAAAATATATTATTCCTCTCAGCTTCCAAAAGACTATAGAGGCTATTATCTTATTGCAGAAGATGGTACTTATGTTGAAATTCCCTATAATGTCTATAATGCATATGATTTTCAGTTTTGTCTTGGCAAACATGTTCATGATATTTTTGATGTCAAAAAAATACAGTCAAAAGCTGGGGGTCTCTATGATGTGATGAATGGATTGTTTGTGGATTTTTCAATGAAACCAGCTCCCTATTCTGAAACTCCACTTGCGTTTGAACATCTGTATAGAACTCAGAAAATATTTGAAGGGAAAAAGGTCATATATCTTGCAGACAGATACTATGGTTCAGCAGAAATTATTTCTCATCTTGAATATCTTAATTATAATTATATTATCAGAGGGAAAAAATATTTTTATAAGAAACAGGTTGCACTTATGAAATCGGATGATGAATGGATAAATGTAGAAATTGATAAAAAATGGCTGAAAAGATTTAGATTTTCTAATGAAGCCATACAAATCCGAGAAGAAAAGCCAGTGATCAGAATAAGGGTCATCAAAAAAATTTTTAAATATATCAATCAAAAAGGTGAAGAATGCAAAGAAGAATTGATTTATTTCACGAATCTGGACAGTCAGCAATTTTCTACTGAAGAAATTCTTCAATTGTATTCCATGAGATGGGATATAGAGGTTTCATATAAAACATTGAAAACAACTCTGGAACTTGAAAGATTTATAAGCGAAGACGGAGATGCAGCTAGAAACTGTGTTTATGGAAAAGTTCTGTTTCATAATATTGCCGGTATAATAAGAAAGGAACTAAACAAAAAAATTTCCAGGGACACAACTGACGGTAAACAATATGTAACGAATATTACACAGCTTCAGGAAATGGTATATGAGACTAATTTTCTTTATTCAATAATCAATGGGAAAAAGACTCAGATAAAACAGAAAATAGAGAATATAGTAAAGATGATCAATAAAATAAAAGTGCCTGTTCGCCCAAACAGACACTATAAACGCTGGGGCAGGGTTATAGTCAATCCACCAAGTTATCGATTTAGATTAGATGGAAGAAATAATCCAAAAGTTAAAAGTTTTAAGCACGTTCTGATAACAGTAGCCCCGTAGTTAAGAATACAAATATATTGTATCATAAAAAAAGAAATGTGAAAATTTAAAAAAAAGATATTTTTTTATAGGAGGTTTTTGCGCTTTTTTTCAAGTATGTTTTTCATAATAAAAAATAGAAAAATGAACAGATAAAATAAATATAAAAAAGAAAGAGTCAGCTTAAGATTTGAATCTTAAGTTGACTCCATTGGGATGTTTTAAAATATACAACATCCTTTTTAACGATTATCAATTTTTTCAGGGTATAAGTCATGGTTAGCCAAACGATTAAAAGCAATTTCTTCCCATTTTGTATTTGGCATACCATAATTACAATATGGATCAATAGAAATTCCACCACGAGGTGTAAACTTTCCCCAAACTTCAATATATTTAGGATCCATTAATTTAATTAAATCTTTCATAATTATATTCATACAAT
>CAJULX010000065.1 GCA_910587245.1 Candidatus Gastranaerophilales bacterium | reverse complement strand
CTACAAAAGATTGAGTTTGTATTTTATTTTTTTAAAAAGTTGTAAACTGCTGTTTTAGAAAAAAGAAGCCGGGAATTTGCGATTTACTTATTATCGGGAATGAAGAAAAAGCAGATTGCAGCCCTTTACATGAAAGAAAATTTCTATCTTGGAATATCCGCTCTTTTTGCCGGATTGCTTTTGGGGAGCGGGTTACAGCAGATATTATTTTATGTTTTTTATAAAAGTATCGGGAAAAATTACAGGGTAAATATAGAAATATCAGCAGGAAGCATCTTATTGACAATTATCCTGTATGGGGTGTGTTTTATGATTGCCCTTTTTCGGAATAAGAAGAAATTCTCCAATATGGAAATCATCAGTCTTATTAACATGGACAGGCAGAATGAAACAGTAAACGAGAAAAGAAACGCTATATGGAAATGGTTATTCTATCTTTCCATAGGAAATGTATTGTTTTTGTATTTTCTCATTTTTACCGGCAGGATAACAAAGTGGGCGGCAGTATTTGAAATGATTGGGCTTGCTTTTACATTTTACTTTTTCTATTTAGGGCTTTCGGCATTTCTGATGAAATATATAAAAAGCAAAGGGAGCTTGATTTATAAAAAGGACTGTTTGTTTTTAATGCGCCAGTTTTCCTCTAAAATGCGTAATACGTGTTTTGTATTGGGAACACTAAGCCTGTTATTTATGTTTGCTTTAGTAGGAAGTTCACTTGCATTTATGCTAAGTGATTATCAAAACAAGCAATTAAATGTGGAATATCCCTTTGATATTATTTTAATCAGTGACAACACAGAAAACGATTTTGCCAAAGAAGAAACACTGATAAATGAAAATACCGTTCCACGGGCGACACTGAAATATTGTGTCTATCAAAACGGAACAAGTGAAATGGTTGATTATCTGTATCAGAATTTAAGGTTATTTTCCGATAAGGACAGCGATCCGGCTATGGCAGAGGGAAGAAAAGCTGCTGCTTATTACGATTATGACGTATATATGGGAATCACCGATTATAACAGTTTACGGAAAATGCTTGGGCTAACACCAGTTGCCTTGCAGGATAACCAATATTTAATCCATATGCCTAACCGTGTATATCAAGAGATTAAAGACAGGAACGAAAAGCCCCAGAACAGTTTACATATAAGGCTGGATTTTGCAGGATTTAAGACTGAGGGTTTTGCACAGAACGGGCATAATGGAACGGATTTTTTACTGGTTGTTCCGGATAAAAAACTTGCAGGAATGAAAAAATATTTTTCACTTATGGCAGTTATGGCAAGCGGAAATGTGCCGGAAAATTTATCAGAAAGTCTGTATGAATCAGCCGGAAAAATAAGAGGGTATGATGAATTGGCTGATTATATAAAAATTGGAAGTGAGGAACTTTTTCTAATGCCCGCCACAATACAGGTTAAGAGCCGTGAAGTCTTGGAACTAAAGTTTCTAATGAGTACCTTGTCATTTCCGTTATTTTATATAGGACTGGTATTTTTATGCGTTGCGTTTACTGTCCTTTCCGTCCAGCAGTTAAGTGATTCCAATAAATACAAATTCCGCTATCAGATTTTGAACAAACTGGGAATGGGAAAGAAAAAAATCAGAAACGTAGTGGCAAAACAACTGTTTTTATACTACTTATGCCCAGTTATTCTTTCGGTTATTATCAGTGCGGTATTTATATTGTATGTAGGACGGCAATTTGTGATATACACAGGAATCCACACAGAATGGATATTATATTTTGGTATTTCATTCGTTAGTTTTCTTGGGATATATGTCTTGTATTTTGCAGTAACGTATTTCCAATTTAATAAAAACATCGAGCCATAATCTAAGGGCATTGAAAACCAAAGAAATATATTTTTAATGGTGCTTAGAGGGGCTATGGTATTTCAAAATACAATCGCCCCTTTTCAGCATAAATGCAACCGTAAACCAAGCACCGCCCCATGTGGGAGAAAGGGGGAAATTTCTATGGATTGCACAGAAGCATACAAGGAACACATCATGTATTCTTTCAATGGCTTTTGCAAAGTCGTCATACGCTATGCC
>CAJULX010000064.1 GCA_910587245.1 Candidatus Gastranaerophilales bacterium | reverse complement strand
ACCATAGATTTATGCGAAAGGGTTATTTTTTTGAGAACTTTCAACTGTCAAGTACCTATATTATTGAAATTTTTATGGGGTAAGAGTGGCGTTTTGAGAATTACAGATTATTTTTTATTTGGAAAGCAAAAAAACATCTACGATAAAAAAGTAAAAGTAAAAAATAATATTATTTGGACGATAGGGGTAGGACTTATAATTAGTATAATTGGTGGATTTATTGTTTATTTTATAACAAAATAGTTTGTTTTGCTTTCCTTGTAATTGGCTAATTATTGTTCATTTCCGAAGAAGATATAGGCTTTATAACTCTTTAGCTTTTTGAAATACATTTGGCTCTATTTTGGCTCTAAAAATTTTGACTGATATAAAAACGAGAGAAATTTTTAAAGAATATGGATAATAAATGCTTGAAAAATGAGGGAAAACTAATCAGTTTAAGCTATCCGCCGAGGAGTTCGAGTGAAAAGGTAAATCCTCGCAAGCCTTGAGGAATCAAGGATCGCGGGGATTTTTTAGGTGTCGGTGGGTACGATTTGGGTACAAAAATTTTATTTCTTATGCTCATTATATAAAGACATAAATTCATCAGCAAATTTTTTGACAAAATCTTTGTCTAGGGCAGTAGCTAATGTTTCACTGTTGCTCATTGCATTTTTGCTCCAGTTATATGAACCATGCATTACATATTCTAAATCAATAATGCAAAATTTATCATGCATTCTATTTCGAGAACAATCACCCCACATTGGAATTTTTATGACCTCAAAATTTTCGCATAAATCATTAAGCAAATATCTGTTAGAAGGCTCGTCCGATGTAATAATTCTTATTTGAATTCCATCAGATTTTTTAAGAAGTAGTTCATTATATATATCTTTATCAGTTATCCATGTTACAGCACACCATATTAAATATTTTGCATTTCTAATACCTTGTATAATGGTATCCTTAATTTCAGAGAAGACAGCGTCGTGTTCTATATAATTATCAGTATTTAATTCTATAGGTTTGGGTTTTAGATTTAGCTGATTAAAATCGTAATCATCTGTTTCCAAATAAACTAAGGCAGCGATATTGTGTAAATTTTCTTGTAGATTTCTAGCCTCTTTTAAAAGCGGAATAGGTACTCTTAGATCAATATTTTCCCAACATTGCCAAGATTTGCTTGTAAATGCGCTTGTTTTGTCAAAATAGAGGACAGAATTGCGCAAAATAGTTAGCATTTCTTCTTTTTTGTCATAATCATCATATTTGATAGTTTCTATCATTGTTTTTAAGAATTGTTCTTCTGTCATAAACTTTTTCTGCTCCTTTTAAATGATTTCCTAAAATATATTTGTTAATAGTAGATGGCAAAATGAAAACAATCGGTGCGACTTCCGATAAACATACAGTTATATTCATTGCTTCGTGTGCCAACCTGATTAAGTCTTGTACTTTCATACGCATAGAAATCGTAATTATAATCTAAATCTTTGGTACGAGTAGGTTCCTTTACTTTTTTCAGAAATGGGAAATAAGACAATCTGCTTTCATTGACAAGCGGATAAGCTCCGTTTCCTTGTCCAAGTTGGATTAATTGTGAAAATGATTCAACACAATTAAACCAACCTATTACAAAAGCAGCCTTACCTTTATTTCCCGAATCTATTTCGTCCATAAGCCAATCAAAATCTTGTTGAAAGACGCTCCAGTTTTTGCTGACGGATCGAGTATCAGACGTACTTATCCAGTTTTTTAAATATTTGATTTCAATCTTAAAATTTCTTTGTTCCACATACAAATCATGATTGATTTTTTGAACTTTTTTTGTTTTGGCGCTTTCTCCAACAGTATAATGCACGGTTTGTTTAAATGGATAACCTACTCTTACAGTAATATCCATTTCATTGAATTTTTCATCGGCTTCTTTTTTTAGTTGATTATGATTATATCCACGGTATAATATATTCTTGTGAGTTGTAAGTTATCAATAAAAAAATAACCCTTCCATATGGTTTTATGGTATCCTATAACCTAAATTCCGCAAAAAATTATAACGAGGCTAATGATTTTAGGCTTAACC
>CAJULX010000063.1 GCA_910587245.1 Candidatus Gastranaerophilales bacterium | reverse complement strand
TTTATTATATCATCTTCCGTTTTTTTATCCATATTCATAATTTACGTAGTATAATTTTACCATGAAAAAAGCTCAATCACTTGTAGAATACGCAATACTTTCCGCTGTGACGCTTTTCATTGCGGCAGTAGTGATTTGGGGCTTCAATGTGTCTAATATAGCACCCGTATCAGTATTTGGATTTAAAATAAACACCGGAACCGTTGCTATACCGCCAATGACACCTTAGGAAAATTTTGATGAAAAGTGCAATTTTAGAAAACGGAAAAATATCAATAATAAATACCGAAAAGCCTTGTTTAACCGCTCCGGGAGCCATTATCAGGGTTATTGCCTGCGGATTATGCGGTTCAGACATTGTAAAAATCCGCCATAGTACTGAAAACCCTGATAAAAAGGTTATTTTAGGGCATGAAGTTGTCGGAGAAATTGTTGAAATAAACACAAGTATTATCGGAAATTCTTATTACGGCAATAATAAAGAACCCTTCAAAATCGGTGATATCGTGACTTTAGGGCACCATTACCCTTGCATGGAATGTGATTTTTGCAAAAACGGCCATCATTCAATGTGTAAAACTTTTAAAGCCGTAAACATAAGCCCTGCGGGCTTTAGCGAATATATTTACGTGACGGAAGGACATCTTAAAAATACCGTATTTAAACTGCAAAACCCTGCAAATATTGAAAATGCAACGTTTATGGAGCCTTTATCCTGCTGCATCAGGGCAATACGGCGCGCAGGGTATTCTTACAAAGGCGAAAATCCTTTCCACAATTGCCTTACAATAGGTTTGGGCTCAATCGGGCTTTTAATGTCACTTGGACTAAAAGCCTTTAATATTAATGCTTTCGGGCTTGATATTAACCCTGAAAGACAGGATTTTGCAGGCAAATTCGGTATAAAATTTGATGAAAACCTGCGCTATGATACAATTTTTATGACATCAGGCTCTTACAGGGCAATTGATACAGCACTAAAATATATTAAAGACGGTGGTAAAATAGTTGTCTTTTCTTCAGTTGAAGGGGATTTTGGGTATCAAAACAATGAAATTTATTACAGAGAATTAACCGTTATGGGAAGCTATTCCCCTGCTCCTGTTGATTTAGCACTGTCTTATGAACTGATAAAGCAGGGTATTATTGATTTAAAAGGTGTTTCAACATTTTACACACTTGACAATTTGCCTCAAGCGGTTGATGATACTATGTTGAACAGAGTTTTTAAGGCTTGTATAAAACTATGAAAATGAAGGCTGTAAGATACTATGCGCCCCTTGATATAAGGTATGAAGAGGTAAATATTAAAGAACCCGCAGAAGGTGAGGTTCTTGTAAAAGTAGAAGCGGCGCTGACCTGCGGAACAGATGTGAAAACCTTGAAACGCGGGCATCCGCTGCTTATTAAAGAAACCCCGTCAGGCTTCGGACACGAATTTTCAGGCACAATAGCAAAACTGGGTGAAGGTGTTGAAGGCTTTGAAGTCGGAGACAGAGTCGTGGCGGCAAATTCAGCCCCTTGCGGAGAATGTTTCTTTTGCAGAAAGGGAGAAGAAAATCTGTGTGAAAACCTTTATCTTTTAAACGGTGCTTACGCCCAGTATATAACAATTCCAAAGCTTATAGTCGAAAAAAATCTTATAAAAATCCCTGATAGCGTGTCATTCAGGCGCGCTGCATTCTCCGAACCCCTTGCAAACGTGGTTCATGGTATAGTGAGAACCCCGATAAATAAAGGAGATACGGTAGGCATAGTAGGCATAGGGCCTATAGGGCTTATGTTTGCCCGTCTTGCAAAGTTAAAGGGCGCGCGCGTTATAGCCATGGGGCGGAACCCCTTGAAATTAAAGGCTGCACACGATTTTGCGCAGGCTGATGAAATAATAGATTTAAAAAAATATCCAAACCCAAAAGAGCTCATATTAAGCCTGACTCCTGAAAAAAGAGGGCTTGATGTTGCGGTGGAATGCGTTGGTCTGCCTGAAATCTGGGAATCAATGTTTGGGCTTGTTCGAAGAGGCGGCACGGTGCATCTTTTTGGCGGTTGTTCTTCAGGAACTACGGTAAACATTGATACACGGCGTATTCATTATGATGAAGTAAATGTTGTAAGCGTATTTCATCATACCCCAAAATACTTTAGAGAAGCGCTGCGCCTGATTTCAACGGGAGAAGTGGATGTTGAAAAATTGATTACAAAAACAATGCAGATGAAATACGCTAAAAAAGCACTTGAAATGCACAA
>CAJULX010000062.1 GCA_910587245.1 Candidatus Gastranaerophilales bacterium | reverse complement strand
AGCCGTTTTGCTCTGAAGGTTTTGAAATTACGGTAACTTTATCCTGCAAAACACCTGAATTTTTAAACTTTGTAAGATATTTATATGAAGAAAAAATGCAGGTGATTAATTATCTGAACGATTGTGTAATGCTGTAATTTAAATATTCTAAGACTATTACAAATTAAAGAGGGTTTAATTATTTTAAACCCTCTTTTTGTTATTCTGTTTTATTTTGTTCCTTCGGAACAAGAGTACAGCCGGTTTCACCAAATAATGATACAATATTTTTACCGTTATGCTTAGAATGATATAATGCAGTATCCGCACTGTTTATAAGGGTCTTGGCATCCTCGCCGTCCATAGGATACTGGCATACACCGATGCTTGTTGTAGGTGAAATATAAGTATCTTCTTTGGCTTTCACTTTTATTTTTGAAATATTTACCCTGAGTCTTTCTGCGATAATAACAGCATCTTCCTTTGTGGTTTCAGGGAGTATTACAATAAATTCTTCCCCGCCGTATCTTGCGGGAATATCGATTTTTCTTACGGTTTGGGAAATTTCATTTGATAATTCTCTTAAAATCTGGTCGCCTATAAGGTGGCCGTACGTATCGTTTATATTTTTAAAATTATCAATATCAAGCATTAATAAAGACATTTTGTGTTTATATCTTGAACATCTTCTTATTTCATTTTCAAGAAGGGTATAAAAATGTCTTGAAATATAGAGTTTTGTAAGTCCGTCTTTTGTTGCAAGTTCGTATAATTTAGCGTTATCAATAGCAATAGCTGCCTGATTTGATAATGATGTCATAAATTCTAAATCTTTTTGATTAAAAAGCTTATTGTTCTTTTTATTTGAAATATTGATAACACCTATGGTTTCACCTTTTGCAATCAAAGGAACACAAAGGAGAGATTGAACATTCGGCAGAGAATCTTTATTTACAAACCTCGGGTCATTTGAGCCCAAATTTGTAATAATAGCTTTCTTTTCAAGAAATACTGTTCCCGCAACGCCTTCGCCGGCTTTAATCTGTGAACATTGAATAAGCCCGTTATTAATATTTTCTTCAACTCTTTTATCTGCTAAACCATAAACAACCTTTACCTGCAAAGAGTTTGATGTGTAATCATAAAGCATTAAAGAACCTTTTTCAGCTTCAAGTGTTACAAGCGCTTTACTTAAAATCACCTGCAAAAGCCTTTTAAGGTCATCAATGAAATTTACCGCCTGAGATATATTGTAAAGAATTGAAATATTGTAAAGAGATTTTTGCAATTCTACAATTTTATCGTCCTGTTCTTTTCTGTGAAGCAATTTCACAACTACAGGCTCCATAAAATCAAAAGCCCGCTCTAAAAAGCTCAATTCTTCTCCGCTGATTTCATCTCTGCCGTTGTTATCTTTACCGATAAAACAAATGCAGACAGGTACATTTTTATCTTTATCAAAAAATACCCTGATATATTGTACTTCAAGGTTTGAAAGGCCGTTATTCTGCCAGAAAGAACTAAAAATCTGTTTATGGGCTTCATTTGTTGTTTTAACAATTTTGCCCTTGCTCATCACAGACCAGAACGCTTCGTTTTCATATTCAAAATACTCATCCACTCTTGCGTTTTGATTTGTTATAACGCTTTTAAATACAGCATTTTCAAATAAATAAAAGGAAATTTGATTATTATTTAAAGCATTGCTTATTGCATCAGACATTTTGACGATTAAATCTTCAATATCAACTGCCTGACTTGCAATAGCGTTTATTTCAAACATCCTGTTAAGTGCGTGCACTGCACTTTCTAATTGGCTGTAGTTATTTTCGGTCATTTCTTTCATTGGCATTTCTTATTTTTATAATATTATAAGATAAATCGCCCGTAAATACAATTTGTATAGTATTTTTGCAAAAAACAGGAAATATGCTAAAAGATATAAAAAGAAAATGTCAGGGCTGCGGAAAAATTTTAGACAGAAACAGCCTCATAAAAATTACATTATTTGACGGAAAACTTTATATAAATCCAAGTTCTAAAATTTTAGGAAGAAGTATGTATGTTTGCGCTGATTATAACTGCGTTAAGACAGTAATTAAGAAAAAAAGAATTTACAGCGCACTGAAGTTTAAAAATTTTGATGAAATATTACAGGTTGAAAAACTACTGCAAGAAATGGTATCTTAATATTAAATAAAAAAAGGGATAATCGAAAGAAAAATTTTACGAATATCCCGAAAATAAGTTGTTTATCAAAATTTTTATTTATTAATTACTTTTTGGTTTTTGAATTGGTTCTGTCATTGCGAGTGACCAACGGAAGCGAAGCAATCCAGTGTCCTCAATTATTTCTTTATTTTTCTGGATTGCCGCAGTCGTTTCACTCCTTCGCAATGACAGAACCCTGTATCCCCCTACATCGTACTCTTATACTCCAATATCACAAACCCGTCTCCTCCTTTACCCCCTTTACCCTGTGTTTGGTTAAGTACAGATCCTCCCCCTCCCCCTGCACCATACTGTCCTATACCTCCATGGGGTGTTGCCGATGTAGAATAAGGAATACATATTGAATCATACAAAGGAGCCGTTATACTGCTTCCTCCGCATCCCGGTCTTATAGGTCCAAGTGTTGTATTCAATCCGTCATTTGATTTTATACTTTGATTACATACC
>CAJULX010000061.1 GCA_910587245.1 Candidatus Gastranaerophilales bacterium | reverse complement strand
TATACTATGTATAATAGCAAATACCATGCCTTGTGTAGCTGCCATATTTGCCCTTGAATATTCTTCTGTACCCAAATAAAAAGCTATTGCTGCGTTAATTCCTATGGCAAAGCCAATAGCAACAGCATTGATAAAATTCTGAACAGGAAAGACTAATGACAATGCCGTCATAGCGTCCTCACTAATTTGGGCTACAAAAAAGCTATCGACAATGTTATATAAAGAATTTACCAACATTGAGAGTACCATAGGAAGTGACATTGATAAAATTAACGACAATACAGGTTTTTCTTTCATAAATTTTTCGTCCATTTTAACTCCTCCCTTAATTTGCGAACATAAAAAAACGTGTATTTATTTGTTCGTCATAAAGCAAATAGGATTTTTTGTAAAACCAAAAGGCTCATAAAATTTTTCTGCATTTTCGGTTATCAGCATTCCTAACAATGGTTTTAAATCTTCATTTTCCGTAATTGTTTTAAGAAGCTGCCTGCCTATACCTTTATTACGAAATTCTTTTTTAACAACTACATCACAAATGTAAAAATGCGTTGCATAATCAGTAATCACTCTGGCAAATCCAACTTGTTGTCTGTTTTTTGTAAATGCACCGTAGCAGATTGAATTATTTAATGATTTGATGATAGCCTCTTTTTTTCGGTCTTTCGCCCATACAGTTTGCCTTAAAAGATTTACTACCTCTTTTGGGGACATATTTTCAACCCCCGTTTTAATTGTAAAAGATGTATCTTCCTTGTACATTTTTATTTACCTCCAACTATATCTTTATTATTATTTTGAAATCTCAATCTCATAAATAGAATGACTGCTGCAACAAACGTCAATAATTCAGTAACTGGAAATGCAATCCATATACCATTGATTAGTAATGCTTTTTCTAAAATCCACATAATAGGTATCAAAAAAACATCTGTCTAAATATTTGTATCATAATGCTTGACAACACTCTTTCAATCGCTTGCATATAAGTCGAAATCATTGTAGAAAGCCCACAAAACAAATAACCTGCTGCCATAATCCGCATTGCAATAATCCCATAAGAACGCATTTTTTCCGAAGCCATAAACAAACTCAAAATCTGTGTCGGAAACAGCATGATAATTAATGTCCCAAACATCATTAGAGAAGTTACTAAAATTGTACTGTATCGAAAAACTGATTGAAGCCTTTTTAAATTTCCTGCTCCATAATTAAATCGCATAATGGGCAAACAGCCTTGTATTAATCCATTAATAGTCATAATAATTAACTGCTGTATTTTAAAATATGCTCCAAAAAAAGCAATGCTCGTATCTGAATATGCGACTAAAAACAGATTTACAATCGTTACGGTAAAAGCGTTTAGGGCATTCATAATAAAAGAAGGCAGACCTAAAATAATTATTTTTTGTACAATGCTCCATTCAAACCGAAATCCAACTGTTTTAAGTGCTATTTTATGTTTTGCTTTTAAAAACATAATAAATGCCAAAACCATTGAAACAGAATATCCCAAAACTGTTGCCGTAGAAGCTCCTTTAATACCCATTGCCGGGAAAAAACCTATTCCAAAAATAAGAAGCGGGTCAAAAATGAAATTGGTTATAACACCCGTCAGTTGAAACAACATGGGTTCAATCATGTTTCCAGTTGCCTGTATCATTTTTTGAATAACGATATGAACCATGTTTGGTATCTGCATAAAAGAACAAACACCCATATACTCCATACACAAAGTATAAATATCGTTATTTTCAGTAAACGATTTGAAGTATGGGGATATAATTAGTAATACCGTTATATTTAAAATAATGCCAACCAAAAAGGAAAGAATCAGTCCAAGAGTAAACGTTTTATTTGCTTCCTCTTGTTCACGTTTTCCAAGATGTCCCGCAATTAGGACATTGATACCAACCCCAATCCAAATAGATACCGCATTCATTAATGTTGTGATTGGAAAAGACAGAGAAACAGCCGTTAATGCGTTCTCACTTAACCGGGCGACAAAAGCACTGTCTAACAAATTGTATGAATATTGAAGAAACATGGAAAATAGTGGCGGTAATGACATTTCAAAAATCAGCTTTCCAACTGGCATAACTGCCATTTTATTTTCAGCCATCATATATCCTCCAAAATTTGATAAACATTTTCCGAATTATAACAACAAAAAGCCACACAGTTATCAAACTGATAACTGTGTGGCAAAAAGATGACATATCAATCCGGAAAAGTCCACTCAAAATTTTACAAAAAAATTATATGGAAATTTTTTTTGCTTGTCAATAGTTTTTAGAAATGTTAAGTTTAATGAAAATGCAAAAAGAATATATAAATTTTGCGTCAAACCTTCAGCAGGCAGAAACACAAGCACGGCAAATTCTTCTTTATGCCTTTCACAGACTATCAACGCCAAACAGCCAAGTCAAGGACGTAAACGCCGCTAAAGCGGTAAATCCTTGACTTGACTGTCTGTTATTGATAAAGGGTAATTAAGGCATAAATGAATATCTGTGTTGTAGCAACCTCTTTTCCTTTCCATTCCCTTCATGCGATAGGGAAAAACCAAGCTTGTCCTTTCTTTTGGGGCGAAAGCTGAAGTCCACAGCTTTGAGGGGCGTGTGGGTATGCGTCTTAGTGATTATATTGTGCGTGTTCCGATTTACTGCAATCTTCCCGGTTTGCTTC
>CAJULX010000060.1 GCA_910587245.1 Candidatus Gastranaerophilales bacterium | reverse complement strand
AAGGAGGAGATGGGTTTGTGATATTGGAGTATAAGAGTGTGCAATAGTGAAATAAAACAATTTTAACGATGAACAACTTTTCTAGGGCGCGTTTTGTAACCTTCGCGCCCTTTTTCTTTTGACAATAATTATATATTTGGATAATCGGGATTAAATTTTATACCCTGAAAAGTATTACGTTCCCAGAGAATGCGGTCAATTTTATTCATTGTTTCAAATTTATTTCTTGCCCAAAGAGGAGCTATAAGGCTTGTTGAAAGGCCGCTTCCTCCGACACGATGGATTGTTGTTTCAGGGGGCATAATTTCAATAATATCACAGACAAGCGAACAGTATTCATCCTCAGATAAAAGCGGGATAGGATTTTCTGCATACATCTTTGCAAGAGGGGTATTTTCAAGCACGGTAAGCGCGTGCAGCTTTATACCGTCAACTCCAAGGTTTGAAAGAATTCTTGCGGTTTTCAGCATATCCTGCGGGGTTTCTTCAGGCAAGCCCAAAATAATATGCACACAAACTTTTATACCCTTTTGTTTTGCCAGAAGATAGGCGTTTTCAAAGGTTTTATA
The DNA here is from genome assembly GCA_910587245.1 of Candidatus Gastranaerophilales bacterium. Lineage (GTDB taxonomy): Bacteria > Cyanobacteriota > Vampirovibrionia > Gastranaerophilales > Gastranaerophilaceae > MGBC122484. The sequence goes on along the minus strand of CAJULX010000060.1, from coordinate 2,386 downwards.
ATTATGGCCACGGTTAATAAGCTTTAAAGTTCTATCATGAGCAGATTGTAAGCCTAATTCAAGCCACGGATTTTTATAAGATGCAATTAAATCGAGTTTTTCAGAGTCAAGGCAATCAGGACGTGTACCTATTGAAATTCCTACTACGCGCGGATCGCAAAAAGCGTCGTCATAAGTATTTTTCAGCGTTTTAATATCTGCATAGGTATTTGAAAAAGCCTGAAAATAGGCTAAAAACGCCTCAGCTTTAAACCTTTTGGGTAAATTTTCAATCGCGGTTTTTACCTGTTCCTTGATGGAAAGACGGGAAGAGTGTGCCATAGAAAAGCTTCCGGAGTCATCACAAAAAATGCACCCTCCGCTTGATAAGGTGCCATCCCTGTTCGGGCAGGAAAAACCTGCATCCAGCGTTATTTTATATACTTTTTTGTTAAAAGTTTTGTATAAATAATCGCTGAAAGTAAAATATCGCTTATCATTTTGCCCGAAAAAATGTGCGGAATTCAAACTATTCCTGCACTTCGTCATCCTGATTCGGCGGATAAATATAATGTTCGCCGCATTTAGGACATACAACTTCCTGCTGTTTGTTATCGCTTAATGTAACAACTTCAAAAAGTTCTCTGCAGCTTGAATTTTGACATCTGATAGCCCAAACGGGTCTGATTATTCTTGCCATATAAAAATCCTTTATAAAAAATCCGAGTACAGAATTATTTTATAATATATGAAATAAAATGGCAATAAAAGTTGTGTTAAAAAATATGTTATAATAAAGAAACAAAAAATGAAGAAGAGTAGAATTTTTAGGAAAGCAATATGAAGATTTTAATTTCAAATGATGACGGGATAACGGCTTTAGGCATTAAAGCCCTGATGACAAGACTTAGCAAAGAACATGACGTATACGTGGTAGCACCTGACAGGGAAAGAAGCGCTGCAGGACATTCCTTAACACTGCATACGCCTATCAGAGTTGAAGAACTTGAATCGAAATTCGGCGCAAAAAGAGTATGGGTGACATCAGGAACCCCCGGGGACTGTGTTAAACTGGGGCTGATTGAACTTATGAATGAAGGAGAAAAGCCTGATTTGGTTATTTCAGGAATTAACCACGGTCCGAATTTAGGAATAGATATTTTATATTCAGGTACCGTAAGCTGCGCTATGGAAGGCGCTATGCTTAATTATCCGAGTATGGCGGTAAGCCTTGCCAGTATGAGCTGCGACCCTGTGTATTTTGATGTTACGGCCGATTTTATAGCAAAATTCTTACCGAAAATCGAAAAAATTAAATTCCCCGAAAAAACAATTTTAAATGTAAATACCCCTGCGCTTGAAGAAGCTGATATTGCAGGAGTTGAGATTACAAAACTCGGCTCAAAAATGTTTACGGATGAATACGAAAAAAGGGTTGACCCCAGAGGCAAGGTATATTACTGGATGGCAGGGGAGTTAACCACAAAACACGAAGAAGACGGTACGGATATAAGCGCTGTGCGTGCTAACAGGATTTCAATTACGCCGATAACATTTGAGATGACACATAAAGCAATTATGGCAGAACTTGAACGCGAATTTTGCAAGGACGGCATTTGCGATTGGTACGGATACGGTGCAAACCAGAAGGATTGATTTATTAATAAAAAAATATATAAAAATGGCACCCACTATAAAACAGGTGCCATTTTTATTTTTGTTATACAATAAAATGCGGAGAGGATTATTTTTATGAAAAAAAGAGCATATATAAGCGTTTTCAACAAAACAGGAATTGTTGATTTTGCAAATAAATTAATAAAGGCAGGATATGAAATAATATCTACGGGCGGAACATATGATTTACTTACACAAAACGGCATTCAAGCAGCAGAAAGTGCTGATATTACGGGATTTAGGGAACTTATAGGCGGAAAAGTAAAATCCCTGCACCCGAAAATTTTTGCAGGAATTCTTGCCGATTTAAAAGAACGCGAAAACCTTATAAAAGATGAAATAGGGACGTTTGATTTAGTATGCGTAAATTTGTATCCTTTTGAAAATTATAAAAATAAAGACGTTGAAATTGAAACTTTGATTAAAAATATAGATATAGGCGGCGTTGCGCTTCTTCGTGCGGGTGCAAAAAATTACCAAAATATCACCGTAATTTCCGATTTTGAAGATTACGATATTGATTTAGAAAATATTGATATAAAAACGAGAGAAAAGCTTGCAGTAAAAGCATTCAGCCTAACTTCAAAATACGATTGTATAATTTCGGAGGAACTTTCAAAAAGATTCTTTGATGAAGAAAACCCAAATGAGTGCAAAAGTTTTCATCTTAATAAAATTAAAGATTTAAGATATGGTGAAAACCCGCACCAGACAGCTGCTTTATATAATT
>CAJULX010000059.1 GCA_910587245.1 Candidatus Gastranaerophilales bacterium | reverse complement strand
CAATGTTTTAGGGCAATTTGACGATTCTGCAAATAATCTTGTCATAAAAAATTTCAGTGATGAAAATCTTAAAGAAATACTCTACAAGCGGGATTTACCCCTCCATATAAGCTGTGATTTCAATGTAGACCCGATGTGCTGGGTTTTAGGGTATAAAGATGCAGAAAGAGCCTACTTTTTAGACGAAATCGTACTTGAAAATACTACAACAGTGCTTGCTTGCGAGGAATTCGGGCGCAGATACGGCGGGCACCGAGGCAGAATAATAATTAACGGGGATGCATCTGGAGATAATCGTTCTTGCACAAGCGAATACACGAATTATATTCTAATGAAACGCTGCTTTTCAAACATGGGCTTCAGGCTTGTAGACATTGAAATCAGGGGATTTAACCCGCCTGTTAAAAACAGAATAAGCGCTTTCAATTGTATGATTAAAAGCCAGAACGGCAGGCGCAGACTATTTATTGACCCTAAATGCCAAAAACTGTTATACAACATTGAAAATTTAAAATACAGAGAAGGCACATCAATGCTGGATTTACCGGCATATACCACAATTCGCCAGAATCCCGAAACAAAATTTCTGGGCCACCCGTTTGATGCCGCAAGTTACCTCGTTGAGTACTATTTCCCGATTGTGTAGGTAAAAATTTCACGGCATGGAATTGTATTCTGGCATGGAATTTTGGGTAAAAGCATGGTTTTTTGAGGGCTTTGGAGAAAAAGTTCATAAAAATTCATATATTTTTAGATAATTTTAGTGGAAAGGAATAAAAAGTAGTGGAAAATTATGAAGCATTGATACAGTATTCGCCGCTAATAATGCCGGTTTGCTTTATTTTATACAATTAAAAATTTTTGTTACACCTGCAGAGCTTGAAAAAAAACACAGAGAGATTTTGTTTGAGGCGGAAAAGCGCTTTGCAGCCAGCGGAACGGTGCCGGATCTGAAAGAACAGATAAATGAAATTAAAGAAAAAATCGATAAAATTTATAATTTCTTTTTGACAAACAGCCAATAATAACAAGGAATTTCAGGATATTCAAATGTTGCGGATATTAATCTTTCTTAAAGAAACTTAATAATGTTCCGCGGGACTGCTTGTTTTTGAGGGCTTGAAGCTCCAATTTAAGCGAGTTTAGCTCCGATTCTTTTTTCTTTAATTCAAGATTTAATTCGTGATATTTTTCCTGCCAGAATTTTACATTTTCTTTCTCTTCATTTCTAAGAATTTCCAGCTGTTTAAAACGGCCCGCATCAAGCGCAAGCTCTTCAATCCTGGAAATAAGCCGTAAAGTAACATTCTGAGTGCTTTTTAAAGAATCATCCTGGGTATCGTTTTCAAGAATTTCCGCGTTAATTACAGGAGTATCGGAAGAAGCAGATTCAGAGGAAGTTTTTTGCAAAGTCTGCTTTGCAACCTTATTTCGGCGGGATTTTAAATTAAAATTTCTGATTTCTTCCGCTTCTTTTCTGGAAATTATAATAACCTTTCCGCCCGGAGTTTCCGCAGATTGAAGCTTGCCCTTGTCTATCCAGGAATATACCGAAGACTGGCTTAATAAAAGCATTTCCTGCGCTTCCTGTATTGTAAGTTTTAATTCGTCCATTTTATATTCCTATATTTTCTAAATAATTCCTAAAATTTCTAAAAATTTGGCGGAAATTGCGGTTAAGAAATTGTTTGTGCCCCCTTGACAAAGATTGTAACATGGAATACCATTTGAAAGAATATAATGTGAAGAGACGTAAAGTAATATAGTTAAACCCTTAAAGGGAATTACGGAAAACGGCCGTTTCGGGAAAACCCCGCGGCAGGCAATAAAAAGGAGGAATACGCTTTTTTAGGATAGCTTAAGGATATCAGGAAATTATGCACGTTTAAATACGCATTTTAACAATTAGACAGCAGTTAAAAAAGAAAAAGTGCCTCAAACGAAGCACTCACACTACTTTAGTTATTATAGCACAAATGTTTGATTTTGCAAGCAAATTTTGTGCTGAAAATATCGATAACGCCTCGTTTCAGGTCTTTTTTGCTGATATTACGGGAATTTACATTTTGTAAAACGCTAAAAGGCTTTTACAGCAAGCATTAAGGAGACTTATGAACAGAATTAATCGAAAAATTACAGAAGAATCTGCAAGCGAAAATAAGGTTATAAGACTTAATATAAGTCAATTTGAGCTTACAAAGATTTTGTATGCGGGCGGAATTTTGGCGGAATGCGATCTTACACCATCCGCAAAACTCTTTCTGTGGGCACTTTGCAGTCATTACAACCCGCAAAATAAGACCATGTTTCCATCTCAGCAAACCGTGGCAGCAAAGCTCGGAATTAGCGAAAAATCTGCACAAAGGGCGGTTAAAGAACTGAAAACTCACGGCTTGATTGATTATGAGACAAAAAGAGTGAATCATTACGTGTTCGGGCCAAAATTTTTTGAACTGGTCAAAATGTCCGGTGCGACAGGTCAAAATGTCTTAAAAGAAGGGGGTCAAAATGTCCGCCTAACAAATAAAAAAGAAAAAAAAGAACAAAAAGCAATTTTTTCTTTTGGAAAAGAGGGGGGGAATCCCAAAAACGGTAAGGATTTTGGAAGACAAAACATGCAGAAAGATTTGCCCAACAAGCGAACACCGGGTGTTGAAGAAACGAGAAAGATTTTGGAAGAAAGAGAGAAAATTAGCGCAATGAGTGCTAATCCACAGAATTTTAGCAGAGAAGAAGCGCTTAAGTGGCTTGAAAATATTCCGAAATTTTGGCTTGAAAAGTCAAAAGTAGCCGAATTTCTTGTGCAAAAGTACGAATTTAGTGAGTTTAAGCAGATTTTAAATAAAAAACAAGATTCTGCGGCTTCAAATCAAAATTCAAATGATAAATTAAATTTGAATAATGCCGCATTATAAAAACGCAGGAAAAAGTCATTTTTGCTTTTGGAAAATCCTGAAAACATTTTTAAACAGAAGATTACAGGCTCTTGGAATTTCTTGAAAAGTTTTGTAAAGTAATGTAAAGATTTTATGTATAATGAAATTTCAAAATCGTTAAATAGCAATAAAAATAAGACTTTCCGCCAATTTTTCAGAAATTTTACTTGAGTAATTTTACTCTCTGTACAAAAAAATTTATTTTGGTATAG
>CAJULX010000058.1 GCA_910587245.1 Candidatus Gastranaerophilales bacterium | reverse complement strand
GAAATTTTACTTGAGTAATTTTACTCTCTGTACAAAAAAATTTATTTTGGTATAGTAAAAATATAGTTTGGAAAAAACAGACGGTGTCTGGAATTTAGGCGTCTGGTAGTCAAAAAACAGTTCTCTTGAGCTGAATTAAACAAGAAAATAAAACTATGCAACAATTGATTGAATCGGATTTTATTTACGGAATTTCTTCAGTTGCTATGAGCTTTTTTGCACTTGCAGCAAAGCTTTTGGCGTTTTTTGAATTTTGTTTTTCAAAACTTTTACAAACTAAGCACAACGTACACACTACCCGGTTTTGGGGCGATATCGCCCCCTTGTTTTTAAGCTTTGTATCAAAAAATAAGTTCAAAACGGGTTAAACTCAGCAGCAGCGCTCTTTTGAACACATATTAGAAGTGGGGACAGAAATGGAATTAACGAGTAAACAGGAACAAATTTTGTCGCTTGCGGCAAGAGGCCTGAAAGACAGACATATTGCGGATAAAATGGGGCTTTCGGTGCGCACGGTGCAAAATCATCTAGCCCGAATTTATACTAAAAACCATACAAACAACCGTGTTGCGGCGATTTGGCTTTATATGAATTCGGAAATTGAAATTGTGGAAAGACACGCAGTGCAAGGAAAAAAGCGTGTTTCAAAAAAGGAAAAATGCTGAAGGGATAATTGATGGGAAATTTTTATTACAATTTACAGGGCGGTTTAAACACGCAATTGACGCCGATTATGCTTGGTGCAGACACTAAAAAAGTTTACTGGGCGGACGGTTACAATGTTGAACCATACAAAAATCAAGGCATAACAAGGCAAAAGGGCAATCAAACCGTTTTTGATATTTCTGCCAAAATAAAACCAAAGCAAATTATCCCTAAAAGCCTTAGTATAAGGACAATACGGGCAAATTTCAAACAAGCGGAGCCAGAAGCCGTTTCAAAGGACTTTGTACCCGCAGGGATTACCGAGTATCCTAAAGGGTCAAAAAATTTCGTTCTCGCGCTTTCTGACGGGCGAATTTTTCACTTTACGGACTCCACGGGCGGGCTGAATCTCATTTATGATTTTGACTGCGAAATTTCAAGGTTTGTTTTTGAATATTTTTTGGACGGGCTTGTGATTTTGCCTGAAACCTATGAAAATGAGGCGCTTGACGGAATTTATTTTAATCCTGCGAATAAACTGCAGGTTGATTTTTTGAATTTTAAAAATCCGCGCGGGGAGCTGATTGCCGCAACTTCAGTTTGTCAATACGCAGGCAGATTGTGGATTTCAAGTGAAAGTACCCTTTACTATTCCGCGCTAGGAACGTATAACGACTGGACAACAGCCCATGATGCAGGATATATCTCAAATTTTCATTCAAGTACGGCTAAAATCGTTGCGCTGTGCGAATATGGAGGTTCACTTGCAATTTACAAAGAATTTGAAGTTTTTCTTTTAAGCGGAAATGACCCCGAAACCTTTGTTATCACTAAATTTGCGGATAAGGGCGCAACGGGTCCGGGGAGCGTTTTAACATGCAATAACAGGCAGTATTTTTTCAATGGCTGCGGGCTTTTTAGCCTGTCGCTTGCGGGTGAATTGTCGCAGATTGTAATGAGCCAAAATCGCGCAAAAAACATTGCCGATTTCTTTAGAAGGCTTGATATAGGGCGGCTTAGCGAGGTTAAAATGCTTTCGCTGGAATTGAAAAATCAAATTTGGATTTTCCCCCCTATAATGGGCGAATTGCTGAAAAAAGAGGTCTGGATTTACGATTGGGAGCTTGATTGCTGGTTTACAAGGGTTATTCCCTTTGATATAACGGACGCGGCAACGGTTTGCGGCGAAATTTACACCGTGACGCCTGAAGGAGGCGGCAGGATTTTTGTTGAAAATAAAGGAAATACCTTTAGCGGAAAAACAATCAAATTCAGCGTTTCAACCCCGTTTTTTAATTTTTCAAAACCCACCGTGAATAAAATTATTGATGGATTTGAAATTGTCTGCGGCGGAAATTCCGAAAACGATTTCTATATCTCGCTTAGCAACGATTATATGAGCGACAGCGCAACTCTGCCCGAACGTATCAGCATTTATTCCCCTGAAACCCTTGTGTGGGATGATATGAACGGTTCTCTTGCGGATACATATTGGGCGGATGATAATTTTGGCGGCATATGGTCTGAAATCGTTCAGGAGAGCATACAATTTGATATTTTTGATACCAATAAGTCTATACAGCTTCATTTTATGGGAGAAAAACCGGGGCAAGACCTTACTATTATTGGTTTTGAGTTTAAAGGAATTATTTATGACGAATAATTTTAAAAAAGATTTTCCCCACGATAAAAACCCCCAAAGTGCAGGCTCTGCTTGTCCTTTGGGAGGATTTACGGGGGATGAAGAATTTTATCTTGAATACGCCGAAAGTCTCACTGCGGGGGATATTCGCCCGATTGTTATAAAAGATTATGTTGAGGAAGAAGAATGAACTATTTTGAAATTTTTAACAAGGTGCTTTTAGAGCTAAATTACAGGCCTGTCACGACTTTTGAGACAATTTACAAATCCGAGCACACAAAAATTTTAGACCTTATAAACCGCGTAAACAGCGAGGTTTTGGCTTCCTATCAGTGGCCTTTTCTTGAAAAAAACTGTGTTTTGGATGTCAAGGAAGGCGAAAACGTTTATAAATTGCCGTTTAAAGGTAATATTAAGGCTGTATACAAAGACAATGAGCGCCTTTTATATACTCAAAAGGTGCAAGAACTCCTTTCAGGTAAGCTTTGCGGGAAATTTTATTCTGTTTCGGACGGCTCGATAATTTTCGAGAAGGGCTGCAAAAAAGGCACCTGCAGGATTTTACACGAAAGCACGGATTATGCGCTCGGCTCTGACGGGGAATTTAAGGAAAAATTGAGCGAAAAAGAAGACATTTCTGTGCTTCCTATGCCTTTTGCAGAACACGTTTTGGTGTATGGTACCTGCCTGAAAACCAAAGCAAATCCTGCTTATCCGAAATTCGGTTTCTGGAATACAATGTATATAGGTGCTTTAGGGAATTTATTACAAAAAAGCCCGCAAACAAATGAATGCGGACCTTTTATAAGTTTATCTTAGCCTGATTGTCGGCTTTTTCGGATTTTAACCCTTGAAAACCCTTGTTTTATATGCCTTTAGGAGCAGATAAGAATTGGATTAAGAAATACGAAAAAGTCAAAAGGAAAGCTACGAAAAGCAAAGCGGTTAATCCTTTTTGAAAATCGGCAAAAACCATAGCTTTTTTCTGTCTTTTGGCTTCTTTAAATTCCTCAAACTCTTTATTATAAGGTCTTTCAGGCAATTTAGTTTCTAAATATTCCAGCACTTTTGAATATTTAATCTTAATCCAAAACTGGTAAGAATCAATGTTTAACCACCATAGCACCGATACGACCATCCCAAACGCGCCCGTAACAAGGATTGGTACGTATGCAGGGGTCAAAGCTATAAATAAATAGCACACAAACAGCAGCACAAAGCTCAAAACCATATAAAAACGGTTGGTTTGGAAGTGTCTGTCGATATATTTTTCCTTAGCAAGGCTGTA
>CAJULX010000057.1 GCA_910587245.1 Candidatus Gastranaerophilales bacterium | reverse complement strand
AAATATGATAGGAACCGTTTACAAAATTCATTCTGATTTTTATTATGTAATGCCGTATTGTGATAATGGCAAGATGGCGGATACGGTTGAGTGCAAACTGCGCGAAGTGTTAAAAAAACAGAAAAATAAACCTGTAACAGGTGATTTTGTCGAGTTTGAAATTCAAGGGACGGAAGATTGCAAATCTGCAAGAGAGCAGCAGGGTGCTATTGTTAAAATTTTGGAGAGGAAAAATTTTATACCCCGCCCGAGTGTTGCAAATCTTGATTTAATGATTGTTGTATCTTCAATATTTGAACCTGATTTAGATTTTGTTCAATTAAACAGATATTTAACATTTCTTAAATATTACAATATTGAAGCTTTGCTTTGTTTTAATAAAGATGACCTTGCGGAAGCCGAAAAATTAAATGAAATAAAAGAAAGAATTTCAAAAATTTATAAGCCTTTAGGGTACAAAATAGTCTTTACATCCGCAATTAAGAAAGACGGGCTTCCTTCTTTAAAAAGGTGCATTAAAGGCAAAACCATAGCGCTGACGGGGCAGTCCGGCGTCGGCAAAAGCTCATTATTAAATGCTCTGAACCCTGAATTTAACCTGAAAACTAAAACCGTATCGGACAGATTAAAAAGAGGAACCCATACAACACGCCACTGTGAGCTTTTAGAATTTTCAGATTTTAGAATTATTGACACACCCGGATTTTCAAGGCTTGTTTTTGATTTTATTCTGCCGAAGGATTTAGGAAATTATTTTGATGAAATAAAATCTTTAAAAGACGGGTGCAAATATAGAGACTGTCTGCATTTGATTGAAACTGGCGAAGACTGTAATATTATTAAAAATCTTGATAATATTGATATTTCAAGGTATGAAAGCTATATTGAATTCTTAAAAGAAACAAAACTTTATAAAACCAAGGTAACCTATGAAGGCACAAAGCTTGAAACATCTTCAAAAATAAACAACAACAAAGAATTTGTAAAAATAAGCAGTAAAAAACGCGCTCACTCAAGAAAAAAACTTAAACAAAATACAAAAAACTTAATATTGGAGCACCATACGGCTCAAGATACGGAGAATTATAATGATTAAAGAATACAAAGAAATAATCGAAAAAAAACTGGAAGAATATTTTGATGAAAGGCTTAAAAATCCTGAGTATAAACTTTTTAAAGATGTTATAGAATCTATGAAATACACAACATGCCTTGGCGGAAAAAGACTGAGAGGGATTTTATGTCTTGAAGCCTGCAAAATGTTTTCAGACGGTTATGAGGCTGCAATTCCCGCCTCCTGTGCGCTTGAAATGCTCCATGCTCAAAGCTTAATCCATGATGACCTTCCCTGCATGGATAATGATGATTTAAGACGCGGAAAACCCTCTAATCACAAGGTTTACGGTGAAGCGATAGCCACCCTTGCAGGGGACGCTTTAATTTCTTTTGCCCCGCAGATAATCATTGAAAAAACACCGAAAACCGTTCAGCCTGAAAAAATTGTTAAGCTGCTGCATGAATATTTTATTGCAGCAGGCGCCTTTGGTATTGTGGGAGGGCAGACGGCAGATATTGAAGCGGAAAATTCAAAAGAAAAAATTTCAATCGAACATTTAAAATTTATACATAAATATAAGACGGGGGCACTTTTTAAGGCTTCGCTTCTTTTAGGCGCCATCATAGGCGGAGCGGATGAAAATCAGCTTGAAATTATAAAAAATTTCGGGGATAAATTCGGTCTTGCATTTCAGATTAAAGATGATATCCTTGATTTTACCTCCACAACGGAAATTATGGGAAAAACGGTGGGTAAGGATGAAAATTCTAATAAATCTACCTATGTAACGATTTTCGGGCTTGAGAGCGCGAAAGAAAAATTAAACAATGCAATTGCTGATTGTTATGATATACTTAATTCAAACGGCTTAAAATCCGATGTTTTTGAAAAAATAATAAAATCACTTGAAAATTAACGGGGATTAAATTGGAAAATACGGGAGTTATATTCTACAATACAGGATACGAGGTTATATTTACCGGCCTTGCAAGTGCTTGTTTTGCACAAATTTTGAAAGTTATTTTTTACTTTTTAACTCATAAAAAAATGAATTTTAAAATATTTACAACCACTGGCGGTATGCCGAGTTCTCATTCTGCGGGGGTTATCAGCCTTTCTACCGCCGTAGGGCTTGTTGAAGGGTTTTCTTCCGTATCTTTTGCGATAGCTCTGGGTTTTGCCCTTGTTGTGTTGCAGGATGCGGCAGGCTTAAGGCGCGCTGCGGGAAAAACTGCCGCTACTTTAAACAGACTTGTAAGCGAAATTATTGAACATACAAATGAAACAAAACCGTACGAGGTTTTAAAAGAATTATTGGGGCACACTCCTTTTGAAGTGTTTATGGGCTCATTGCTCGGTATTGCATGTGCTCTCTGGATTCACTTTGTTATGCCAAACATCCCGCTTTTAGGGTTTTTAAAATAAGTTTTTAAGTTTCAAAATTTTCTTCCGACAACTCCCATAAATTTAAAAAGAACTTTGCGTACTGTAGCATTGTTTGAGCATCTAGGCAAAAATGGCATTAACAGCAGGCCGTTAAACAAAGATGGTTTATTTGAAATTAAGTGTGCGATAAAGTAAGAATTTATTTTATGTACCATGAAAACCATATAATCATAATTGGGCTTATAGTGTTGAAAAAAACTCAAAAAGCTCCAGAAAAATATAAAATTGAAGCAATGGCAAATATTAAAAAAAAATATATAAGGAATCAAATTTTTATGAAAAAATGAAAACAAATGATGAATTAATAAAAGAACTTTTAACCCCCGAAGAACAAAAAGAATTACACGCTTATGTCGAGCGTGAAGTTAAAAAATACAAATGGGGCGGTGCTCGCAAAAACAGCGGCAGAAAGCCGGTTGATGAAAGCAAGGTTTTAAAATTTACAAAAAGATTAACGGAAAAAGAAAAGCAATTTATTGATTATGCAAGGGCGCATAATATTAACTATGATGATTTAATGCAGGGGTAAAATTTTGCATTGCACAATAAAATATGCAATGCAAACAAACCTGTGCTCTTAATAATTTACACTCTTCTTAACATCCCCGTAAAACTTGTTCTTGAAACGGGTTCATCGTCTTCGGGCAATTCCGGTCTTTTTATTCTGTCGGGCACAGGCGCTTCAAAGCTTGTAAGCCCTATATATCCTTCATTTACTTTATTAAAACCAAAAATTCTGTTAAACAGATTTAATATTTTAGTCATTTTATCATCCTTTCTTTAAGCAAAAAACAGGCATAATAAACCGCCGATTTTTAAAACATTATAGTTAAAGGGGGAAATTTTTAAATTCACTTTTTATCCAGAATGTTATGCTAGAATTAAGTATAATATTTTTCAATAAATTGTAAACAACGATATGGATGAAAGTTTAATAAATAATTCAATAGAACGCGCACTTGAAATTATACAAAAGCCTTATACAAAGTCTGAAATTTTTCATCTGCTTGAATTTGGGGATGAGTTTGAAAAACCTGTTGCAATAATGACTCTGGATGATATTGAAGAAGAATTTGAAGCAAATCTTTTGATTAATAATTTAACGGGCTGTGACGGCAGAATAAGAGAAGCTGCAGCGCTTAAAATTTCGGAATTTTTAACAAAACCTGAAACCGCAGAATATTTTTTTGATGAAAAAAGCATAGAAACGATTTTAAACGGCATTATGGATATCAATCCTAATGTCGGCAGAGCTTTAATTGAAGGTATAAAGAATTGTCCCCCTCTGCAAAAATTAATTTTGCCCCCTCTTTTGGACAGAATTTTAAGTATTATTGAAAAGTTAAAAGAAATTTCAAATACGCCCTTTTTTGAAAATAAATTAAAAGATACAAAAAACCACGCAAAAAATAAAA
>CAJULX010000056.1 GCA_910587245.1 Candidatus Gastranaerophilales bacterium | reverse complement strand
AAAAACGGTTGGTTTGGAAGTGTCTGTCGATATATTTTTCCTTAGCAAGGCTGTACGCCTGATATTGCCCCAAAATTAATTCTTTGTCGTCCATCGCAAACTCCTTTAAAATAGCGATTTTATTATACAAAATTTTCGAGGATTTATCAATATGTTTACAATCGATTTTTATAATCTTAGCGAAAATAGGCTGAATACCCTTGATTTTAATGTGTTTCAGACGATTTTTGATTTGATGATTGAATATCGCCGCAAACTTTTTGACGATGAATATTTTAAAAGCGATAAACCGTATATACAGCGGGTTTTCGAGATTATACAAGCCTATATTCCATATTTTTGGGTCTTTTACAGAGTTGAAACGGGCGAAACCCTTGGTTTTTGCTATTTTTACGATATTATCCCCGCTAAAAACAAGATACATTCAGTATCTGCGACCATTTGTTTCAAAAAATCCGCACGCGGCCTGCCTGCATTAATCGGGGCAAAAAAGCTTATATTACACGCTTTTAGTACGCTAGATATCGCTAAAATCAAGGCGGAATGTTTTTCAGACAATTTTTATATGCCGAATTTCCTTACCAAGCTGGGTTTTGAGCATGAAGCAACCCTGAAAAACGAGACTATAGTTAATAATGAGGCAAAAAATCTTGAAATTTGGAGCATCTTTAATCCGAAAACGCTGCAAGAAAACCTTAAAACCCCTTTATAACAAGCATTTTACCCCTTTTCTCATATATTTGTACTATTTTTTAAAACAACGAAAGGAAAATTTATGACTGATGAAACCGTAAAGACAGACTACGAGGCCTTTAAAAGGGAAGTCTGGAGCCAGAAATTAAACGCCGGGCTTGATAAAAACTGCGTAATGCTTCAATGCGTAAATCGTGATTATCAGGGCGATGCAGACAAAGGCACAAGCCAGATTAACATTATAACGCCGCTTGAGGTCACAACAGGAAAGTATACAGGCTCAATTGATTCATACGGCGCGGCACAGAGCGATAAAAGAACCCTGAAACTCGACCAGAGCGTGTATTTCGGCTTTAGCGTGCCGGATATCAACCAGGCGCAGACGAATATTAACATTCTCGATACGATTGTTGATAAGGCGAAAACCGCCGTGGAAACTGCAATTGACACCTATTTATTTAACGAATTTGAAAACGTCGCCGCGGCCAATGTGCTTGGAAGCGAAAGCGAGCTTGTGGCGCTTGATACAGCTACAATTTATTCAAAATTTGTTTCCCTTGCAAAAATTTTAAAATCTTCAGGTGCGATTACGTCTGAAAAGCAAGGCTGGGTTGTAATTCACCCTGATGTAGAAGAGTTATTGCTTCTTTGTGATGAATTTACGGGCGTTGCAAATCTTGGTAACACAACCGTTTCCAATGGTTCAATAGGCAAAATTGCAGGTTTGGAAGTATTTGTAAGCAACAACGTAGGTAAAAACTCAAACGGCTACACGATTTTAGCAGGTACAAAAGCCGCAATCACCTATGCTTCACATATTAAGAAAATTGAGACTATCAGGGCGCAGAGCTCGTTTTCATCAATTGTAAGAGGGCTGTATACCTTTGGTGCATTGACTTTAAACCCCTCTGCACTGGCTGTAATTAAAGCGAGCATTGCATAAGGAGCATATTTTATGAATAATTTTATTAATACTTTACAATCAGGGCAAAATCAAGGCCACAATTGCAATTTAAACCTTGATGACCACCTGAAATACGTTGACAGCCTTGTTTTATTGAAGATTATCGATAACAGCACGGGAGAATCAATTAAGCGGAATATAGCGGCAACATTCAGTAATAACAAGGCTTTTTCGGCGTATCAGGGAGGCGCCCCGGAGACGTTTGATTTTTCGCAAAGCGAATTTTTAAAGGCGCGCAAATGCCTGCTTAACTACCTTCAAAATTCAGGCGTGGAGCTTGATGAGGCGGATTTGAAAAATATCGAAGCCGTGGTGCTTGAGCTTGAAAAAAATGCTCTTGCACGCGGCAATAATACGCAAATTCCGCTTGACAGGCTGAATATGGATAATGAAATTGCTAAAGAACGCCTTATGACGGGTTCTATGCGCGGTTCGGGAGTTCAAAAGGCGCCTGAAAAGCTATTTTCACGTGATGAAATTGCAAAGATGAGCACGGCGGAGTTCATAAAAAATGAACCGGTGATAAATTATCAGCTTCAAAATGGCTTATTGTAAGGTTTTTACCTTTTTTTATTCAGGATATAACCTTACATAATATCTATTATCATTACATTTCAAATAGCTATAATTCGGGGTGTAATTCTTCAAATATCTTAATTCTTATTTTACACCCCTTTTTTTAAAAAATCCGGCTTCAAAACGGATTTTAGGCTAAAACACGCTTATGGTAAGCGTTTTAGGGAAAATAAACAATTCGGGGCAAATAAAAGGGGGCAAAAATCGCCCCATTCGCATACTAGCCGAAGCATTAACAACATTTTTATCATACCATATCGGCGAAATTTAAGAACACTTTGTTAAGAAATATTAAGCAAATACGGGGCAAAAAACATGAAAGACACTGAAAACAAGCAAAAACAGCGGAAATTTCTTGAGGAATACTCAAATACTCTTGACTTAAAAGCCTCTGCGCTCGCCGCAGGGTATAAAAAGCAGACGGCGGTTGCGAATATACGAAATTATTTAAAAAATCCCGCAGCGGAAAAAGAGCTGAAAGCCCTCTGTGAAAGGAAAGCGGGGCATCTGGAAATTTGCAGAGGGTATATTGTTGCAGGATACCTGAAAATCCTTGACTGGGCGCTTTCTTTGGATGATAACGGCAAGCCGAACGATGCAGGGGCTGCTTTAAGGGCGCTTGACGGTATTGTAAAGCAGACAGGGCTTGAAATTTCGCGAAGCGCTGCAAACCCGCTTGAAAATACATTGCAAAACCCCGAAATAGTAACAAATATCAAGGGTTTAGACCCAAATAAAATATAAAGGAGACATATGCAAAAATTTAATGATGAAATGCTAAATGCCTTGCCCGATAAGATTTCTAAGCTTTATGAACGCTTAAATTCTGAACGCAGCGGACAATTAGCCGATATAAACACCGTAAAATCCCATATTTACAATACATCTGCGGGTGAACACGGTTTTATGCTGCCTGATATTTATGAACAGGCGCAAACCCTTAAAGCACACATACTTGAAAGCCTTTCATCACACCCCGAGGGCTTGTTTGACGTTTTCCCGGGCGATTTAAAATATTCTGAAAACGCTAAAAAGCAGAAAATAATGCTTGTTTCGGCGCTTGAAAATATGAAAATGACCGATAAGCTTGATTCCATTGTAAATGACCTTGTCGAATGCGGCGAAAGCATTGTTTTTATTGGCTGGAAAAAGATTTACAAAAAAATCAGAAAGGCCGTCACGGAGGGGGATAAAATCGCCTTTATTGCAGATGACAAGCTGGTTTACGACGGACCCGTTTTAAGGCGGATAGCGCCTGAAGATTTCGTTTTTGATGTGAAGGCGGATTTTGAAAATGCGGCAAAAATTTTCAGGTATAAAGCCTTGCCACACGAGGTTTTTGAGGATAAAAACAATAATTGCTTAACAAATCTTATTAAAGATGAACTTTACAATTGGGCTTCTTCGGGCGCTGATAAGGAGCTTAAAAAGCTTGATATACTTGAATATTGGGGTGATATTAAAACGGAAGACGGGAATATAATTAAAAATCAGCTTGTTGTAATTGCTCAAAACCGCTTTGTTATTCGTTTTGAAGACAATCCGTATTTAAATTCGCCTTTTATATACGCAAATATCATTGAAAACCCTTTTACGGGGCGGGGTATAAGCCCTCTGCGCGCCGCAATCGACCTTAACAAGGCAGCTAACGACATTTTAAATACTCAATTAAAGGCTTATTCATTAATTGTAAATCCGCCGTATCTTGCGCCGAAAGGGGCTTTTCGCGGTGAACAAAACGTGAAACCCGGTAAAATCATAGAATATGATTCTGCGCTGCTGCCGCAAATGCCTGCACCGTTGAATTTCAGTCAGGCACTATGCGGCTGGGACTTTATAAGGTATTTTAAAAGCTCAATCGAAAGTGCCACAGGCGTTTTTAACACAATGGGCGGAGAGCTTGAAGCTCAAAACCGTACAGCGACTGAATTAAACATGACCGCTACAGGTCAAAGTGCACGTATCAACCTGCTTTTGGATGTTATAAACCGCAAAATCATTCTTCCCGTTGTAAAAAAGACCGCCGATACTATTGCTAATTTTAAATTTGGAACCGAAAGCCTGCTATGTCGCGCCGCAGGCGAATTAAAGATGTTAGAAATCACTGATGACGTACGTTTCGGAGATTATATTTACAGATATAGCGATAGAAAAGCAAGCCTTGAGCGCAAAAGCAAGGAAAAAGAGCTTGTAAATCTGCTCACAGGCTTTGCAGGAGTTGAAAGCGTTTCTTCAAAAATCAACTGGGAAGAGTGTTTTAAGCTTGCATTAGGCAATCTTGGAGTTGAAAACATTCAATTATATATTAAAGACAGCGTTTCAGACGTATAAAAAAGTGGAAAGGCAGCTTACACAATGGAATACAGGTTATTAAAAAGTCAAAAAAAATTTCTTGAAGTTCCGCACGGGCTGGATATGGACGTGTGCGTGTATCAGGGCGGTTTTGGCT
>CAJULX010000055.1 GCA_910587245.1 Candidatus Gastranaerophilales bacterium | reverse complement strand
CATCGATTTTTACCTTTCATATTTACATCTAATTACTTTTCGCACTAGGCAAATTATGTTTTTAATTATAGTACATTTTTTGTGAAAAATAAACATGGTTAAAATAAAAATCCACTGATAAGTTTAAAAAAATCCCGAAATATCTATAAAGTATATACTTTTACAAAACTTAACAGAAAATAAAAAATCCCGTAAATTCCGCTCCTGTGCAGATTATAAAATTATTCGAGCCTGTTTTTAAAAGAATAATTTGCAATAAAAAGCGTAAAAATCGAGATAAAAAATATGGGGATTAAGTTTAACACACATAAATAAAAGTTAATATTTTTTAATATTATACCCTTTGAAATTACAAGAAAAAACCTTAAAGGATTAACAACGGTAAGATTTTGCAGGAATTGCGGTGTAATATTTTCAACAGGAGCACTGTATCCCGATAAAATCATGGCAGGAAACATAAAAACAAACACTAAAAGCATGGCTTGCTGCTGTGTTTTTGCAAAAGAAGAAATAAAAAGCCCGACACCCGAAATAGATATAAGAAACCATATAAGTGCAAAGAAATAAAGAAAAATATTTCCTTCCATCGGAAGGTGAAAAATAAACTTCGCCGCAAGTAAAATCAAAGCAGCATCAATCACCCCGAAAAATAACGGTATAATAAGTTTTCCCGCTACAATCTCATATGGCTTTAAAGGTGTTACAAGCAATTCATCAAATGTGCCCGACTCCTTTTCTCTTGCAAGAGAAAGCGCGGATAAAAGCAGCACCATCGACATGGATAAAATACCGACAAGAGAGGATATAATAAACCAGTGGTAATAAAGATTCGGATTATACCAATTCCTTACAATCAAAGCAATTTCACCGCTTCCTGCATTATTCCGTATACCGCCTTTAGAAACCTGAAAACTCTCTGCAATTTCCGTCAAATAATTTCCTATAATTTGAGAACCGTTTGTATGTCTGCCGTCTAAAATCACCTCTACCTCGGGATTTTGCCCGTTTAAATATTTTTTTGTAAAATCATTTTTAATATAAATCCCACCCCGAACATGCTCTGTATCAAGTTCATCTTTTAATTCCTTCAAATTCTTTACATAGTAAATCTTTCTAAAGTATTTTGAACCTGAAACCTTGTTTAAAAATTCTCTTGAAACAGGTGTAGAATCTTCATTTAAAACAGCTACGGAAATATTATCTATATCTAAAGTTGCGGCATGGGAAAATAAAAACAACTGTATCACGGGCGGCAAAAATAGAAGCGCGCGGCTTTTTTTATCCCTCCAAACCGAGTGAAACTCTTTAATAATTAATGAAATCAGCCTTTGAAAATTTGCTCCCGCCATTATACCTGTTCCTCAAGACTTTCAGGGGTAATTTTATATAAAATAATAAACATCAAAAGTGCAAAAGCACCGAGTATTATCGAATTTAAAACAATAGTTTTTAAAATCGTACCTGATAGAAAAAGGCTTGAAATACTTGAAACATAATATCTTGCAGGAATAAAACAGGTTAAAGCCCTTAAAAACCACGGCATGGAATTAATTTCATAAATAAGCCCCGAGAGCATCATGGCAGGCATAAATCCTACAACTCCCGCAATCTGGCTTGCCACAAACTGGTCTTTTGAAACCGTTGAAACAAGAAACCCGAACCCCAGAGCCCCGAGCATAAAAAACGCCGAAACTATCATAAATGCAAGATATGAACCGTAAAAAGGCACCCTGAAAACAAATATAATTAAGAACAAAGAAAATAAAATCGACACCATGGAAAGCAAAAAGTAGGCAATATATTTTGATAATAAAAATTCACCCTTGGTAACATTTGTGGTTAAAATAGCTTCCATAGTGCCTCTTTCCCATTCCCGCGCAATGACAAGCGCTGTAAGCACCGTTCCTATCATGGTCATAATAATAGCTAAAGACCCCGGCAGGATAAAATAAGAACTTTTTAGCGAAGGATTGTACCAGAACCTTTGAATAATATTAATTTTACCCCCGCTGTGCGCCCTTAAATCAGGATTTTCAATCATTTTAATACCTTTATAAACGGATAACGCACCCGCAACATAGGCTGATACAAACTTTGCAACATTTGGCTCCGAACCGTCGGTTATTACCTGAATTTCAGCTTTTGTATCCGCATCCTGCGTTCTGAAATTTTTCGTAAAATTACTTCTTATAACGGCAAAACCCTTTATGCTGCCTGCTTCAAGCGCATATGCAGCCTCGCCTCTTGAACTATAAACTTTAACGTCAAGATATCTGGAATGCCGCATTGTATCCAGTATTTCAACGGTGACAGGTGTTTTATCTTCAAGAATCACCCCGATTTTTACCGTATTTGTATCAAAATTTATCCCGAACCCGAATAAAAACAACAAAATAACAGGAAGTAAAAATGCAATCAAAATGCTTGAAAAATCGCGCTTAATCTGGAAAATTTCTTTTTTTACAAGTGCGGCCACGGCTTCTTTTCTCATCCTGCACCCCCGTTATCAGGTACTGTGGCACTATTTTCCCTTTCCCTTAAAATAAGCTCAATAAAAGCATCCTGCATTGTAGGCTTGGGGTTACTTTCGCTTGCCGCAAGTTTTTTAAGATTATCGGGCGTATCGGTCACAAGAGTTTTTCCTTTAAAAATCATGCTTATTCTGCTGCAAAACTGCGCTTCATCCATAAAGTGTGTTGTGATTAAAACCGTAGTGCCGTTTTTAGCCAGAAAATTTATCTGATTCCAAAATTCCCGCCTTGATAAAGGATCAACCCCTGATGTCGGCTCATCCAAAAACAAAACGGGCGGATTATGTACAATGGCGCATGATAGAGCAAGCCGCTGTTTGTACCCTAAAGGCAGATTTTTTGCATCATAATTTTTATATTTTTTTAAATCAAAAACTTCAAGAAGTGCTGCAATTCTGCGTTTTCCATCCATAATCGGCAGCCCGTACACCCCTGCAAAAAAATTTAAATTCTGTACCACGCTTAAATCTCCGAATAGCGAGAATTTCTGCGCCATATACCCGAGATAGCTCCTTGCAAGGCTCGGGTTTTCATCCATCCGCACCCCCATAATGCTGCTCTTGCCTTTTGTTGCCCTGATAAGCCCGCAAAGCATTTTAAATGTTGTAGATTTTCCTGCTCCGTTTGGTCCCAAAAGCCCGAAAATTTCTCCTTTTTTAATTGATAAATTAACATTATCCGCCGCAACAAACTGCTTTTTACCTTTACCGTAAATTTTTGTAAGCCCTTCAGCATAAATTGTTATAAAATCTTTGGGAATTGCATCCGAAAATCCGTTTGTTATCTGCTCTATAGCAGCTTCCTTTAAGGTATTTGCACGGTTTTCCTTTATTTTATTTATTACAAAGTCTTCAAAAGCTTCTCCTGTTTGAATTTTCGGGCTTCCGTCATAAATTTTCTTCCCTTCGGATAACAAAAACACCCGCTCAAAATTTTCCGCCTCATCAAGATAGGATGTAGACCAGATAACAGATATGCCGTTTTCTGTCACAAGTTTTTTAACTATCTCCATAAGTTCAAGCCTTGAAACCGGATCAACCCCAACAGACGGTTCATCAAGCAATAAAAGCTCGGGTTTTGTAATCAAAGTGCAGCAAAGCCCCAGTTTCTGCTTCATACCGCCTGATAAATTCCCCGCAAGCCTTGTTTTAAAATCAATAAGTCCCGCAAAATCAAGCAGAGTATCAATGAGCTCCTTATTCTCCTTTGTTTTTCCGTTCAAATTCTCTTTACTGCCGTTTAATGATACAAATAAGTTTAAATTTTCTATAACCGTTAAATCTTCATAAAGCCCGAATTTTTGAGGCATATACCCGATTATTTTTTTCACCTGCATTAAATTATTTTCATTATCAAAGGGCGAAATCCCGTTAATTAAAACCTCAGTACCTTCTTTTGAATTATCGGGTTTTAAAAGCCCGCAGAGAATACGAAGAAACGTGGTCTTTCCGGCTCCGTCAGGCCCTATTAAAGCCGCCATCTGTCTTTTCTTTAGAATAAAATCAATATCGTTTAATGCGGGCGCTTTTTCTCCCTTAAAGGTTTTAAAAAGATTTTTAACGTAAATAATATCATCTGATACCATTTTTACCCTCATCAAGCGGGATTCTTATATTTACGGGCATGCCCTGCCTTAAATACAGAGTATCTTCCCCGTATTCATCCACAATCACTCTTAAACGGTAGACTAAATCCGTTCTTAATGATACCGTTTCAACCGTTTTCGGGGTAAATTCCGCAACGGGTGAAATAAACCCGATATGCGCCTTAAATTCTCGCCCCCGTGTAGAATCGGATGATATGTAAGCCTTCTGCCCGAATTTTATCCGTCCTAAATCCTCCTCTTTAATATAAGCCCTTGCCCATAAAGGTTTAAATAAAGACATGCTGTAAACAGGCACCCCCGCTGCAAGAATGGTTCCTTTTTCGTTTATTCTTGTTAAAATTATCCCGTCATTCGGCGCAATTAATTCGGTATCGGAAAGTGCTATTTTTGCATTTTGAAACTGTGCTGCCGCAAAGTCATAATCTGCCGCAGCCTTATTTTTATTTGTCAAAATGTTTTTACACTCTTCCTTTGAAACGGTTTCATCGGCACAAAGCGCAAGATTTCTTTTATATATGTCATTTGTATTTAATTTAACAGCAAGTGTCTGCGCCATTTTTGCTTTTGCTTCGCTTAAATCCGCACTGTATGTGTCTTTTTCAAGCCTTGCCAAAACCTGCCCTTTTTTAACATAATCTCCTTCTTCAAAATATAATTCCTTTAATCTGCCT
>CAJULX010000054.1 GCA_910587245.1 Candidatus Gastranaerophilales bacterium | reverse complement strand
TTTCGGCTCAAATAATGAAGGGCTTATATATTTTGTAACAAATATTACGGAAAAAAACGGCAAAAATATCACCGTAAAAATGCCCGAAACATATAAAAATATTCAAAGAAGAGAATATTCAAGGGTAGATTTTAAGGGTGAATTATCTTTTGAAGATTATAAAGATGCCGTTTTGCAAACTGATGATATCTCCGCCGGAGGGTTGAAATTTATTTCAAGTGTATCTCTTGAAGAGCATTTAGAGTATAATATCAATATTAGTTTATCTAATAATTTAACCATCCGCTGTACCATACAGCCTATAAGAATTCAGCAAATTGATTATAACGGAAAAACCGCTTATTCAATCTCCGGAAAGTTTAAAACCATTGAAAGTATTGATAGAATAGCACTTGTTCAATACTCTTTCAGAAGCTTAACCGAGGCTGAAAACTTAAAATAATACATAAATTTTATAAGAATATGCTTGGAGTTAAAATCAAGATGGATAAAGAAAATAAATCCGTATTATTTAAAAAAGAGGTTAAAATAAGCTCTTATTTTGCATTTTTAACAAGCATATTGATTGCCGTTATTGTTATTCTAACAATGGGATATGTTTTAAGATTCGTAAAAAACATATCCTCCGACTACAGTAACAGCATAAAAAGTGTTAATTACGTTATATCATCCCTTGTATTCCAGCTTTATGCCGATTCTTACGATAACGGCAGCAAAAATTTCACAAAAATAAACAAAGCTGTCACCACCCTTAAATCCAATGATTTGCTATCTTACGCATACGCAGTTGACAACAATACAAACAAAATAACCTGGGCAAGCGATTCAAGCATATTAAATAAACATGTTCTTGAAGCAGCACGAATATTAGATAGAGACCCCAACTGTAAAAATGTTCAGGAAATTCAGGGTACAACGGATCATTACACTATAACAATAGGACTTGCGCAGGGTAAAGTACAAAATAATAACATTCATATTATGTTTGAAAATATGAAGATTTTTGTATTCATACTGTTGTTTTTCGGTCTTCTTGCAAGCGCTATGATGAGCAGAATAATAAACAGCCCTCTTATCAGACTTACACAGGGCGTTAAAGAGTTTGCAGGAGGAAATTTTAACTACAGATTAAAAGAAACAAAATTCGGCGAAATTAACGAACTTGTTCAAGCATATAATAATATGGCGGCTCAGCTTTTAGAATTGTATTCTTCACTGGAACAAAAGGTACAGGAAAGAACTCTGGAGCTTGAAAAAGCCAATAATGATTTAAAAGAAGCACAGGCTATGATGGTGCATTCGGAAAAAATGCGCTCTCTTGGCGAACTTGTTGCGGGTATTGCCCATGAAATAAACAATCCTATTAATTTTATCTACGGAAACATTATGATTTTAGATAAATACAATAAGGATATGTTTGAATTAATTGACAAATATATTGAAAATGAAGCTTCCCTTGCGCCTGATAAAAGGGTTGAGATTGAAAAAATTAAAAACGATATAGATATAGATTTTCTAAAAGATGATATTAAAGAATTAATCCGCTCCTGCATTGAAGGAACGGAGAGAACCAAAAACATTATTCTTGATTTAAAGAATTTCTCAAGGATGGAAGAAATGGTAATGACCCAGTTTGATATCCCCAAAGAAATAGATACAACATTAAATATTTTAAATAACAAATATAAAAACAGAATTACCGTTCATAAAAATTATGAAGAAAACCTGCCGAAGATTGAAGCTTACGGCGGGCAGCTGAATCAGGTGTTTATGAATATTCTTGATAACGCTGCTGCTGCAATAGAAGGTAACGGCGATGTTTACATTGATGTTAGAAAACTTAATGATTCTGTTGAAATTAAATTTAAAGATACAGGAAAAGGTATTAAAAAAGAACATTTATCAAAAGTATTTGATCCTTTCTTTACCACAAAACCTGTAGGACAGGGAACAGGTCTTGGAATGTCTATAACATACAGAGTTATAGAAAACCATTTCGGAACAATTAATGTGGAAAGCGAAATAGGACAGGGAGCCGTATTTACAATAGTACTGCCCATTAACCACCCTAATAAAAACAAATAAATCTTCCTAAAAAGAAAGTAAAAAATGGCAAAATATAAAATACTGATAGTGGATGATGAACCGGATAACCTCCAGCTTTTATACAGAACGCTGCGCGGAAAATATGACATAATGAAGGCCGAAAGCCCTGCAGAGGCTTTAGAGCTTTTAAAAACAAACGATTTTCAATGTATAATTTCAGACCATAAAATGCCGGGGATGGACGGGGTTGAATTTTTAAAATTATCGTCTCAAACCCACCCGAACGCCATAAGGCTTCTTGTTACAGCTTATTCGGACGTTAAAATTTTAATTGATGCCATTAACTATGCAAGAATTTACCGCTACATTAAAAAACCCTATTCACCTGATGAACTTGCACATATTGTTGAAGCAAGCCTTGAATATTATCAATTAAAACTTGATAACGAAACTTTAATTAAAGATTTAAAAGAATTATTCTCGGGCACAATTAAAGCCATTATCGAAGCACTTGATGCAAAAGATTCTTTCACACTGGGCAGAAGCCGCAGAGTTGCATTTTATTCAGCCAAAATGGTTGAATTTTTAAACCTTGATAAAACACAGGCAGGCATTATAGAGCTTGCGGGACTTTTGCATGATATAGGAATGATAGGCGTTGCAGAGGATATTTTAAATAAAACACAAAGACTCACCGATGAAGAATTTGAAGAAATTAAAAAACACGTTCAGCATTCCGTGAAAATTTTAGAAGATATTAAACAGCTGTACGATGTTATTGAAATAATTAAATATCACCATGAACACTATGACGGCAACGGCTACCCTTACGGCAAAAAAGGAGAAGAAATTCCTTTAGGTTCAAGGATTATTTCAATAGCGGATGCTTACGACAGTATGGTTTCAAACAGAGCATACAGGCAAGGACTGCAGAGCGAAGAAGCGCTTAAATTAATTGAAGAAAAGGCAGGAACACAGTTTGACCCTCAACTTATAGGAGTTTTTAAATCAATTCTGCCTGCCGCATCAGAAGAAATTAAGGACTTTGAAACCAAAATGAAATTCCATTTAGAAAACGAGGAACAGGCGCTTGGATACTAACGATAAAACATTGTCAAGAACGGTTGAAGTTTTCACGGGCGCTTATGCCAGCGGAAAAAGCGAAAGCGCTTTAAACAGAGCATTACAGTTTGCAAACCGCGGCAAAGATATCACCCTTGTTGATTTGGATACGGTAGAGCCTGCATATTGCCTTCGCCCGATTATAGGCGAATTAAAAGAACAGGGAATAAGCGTTATAGCACAGACGGATTATTTCGGTCTCGGAGAAGCAGGAAGCTACGTTACCGCAGAACAGATAAACTGCCTTTCAAAAAACGGCGATATTATAATAGATGTAGGGTATGGAGCCTCAGGGCTTGATATACTTGATATTTTAAACGGCATTGAAAAAGAAAACGATTTAAGAATTTATCTTGTCGTAAACACATCAAAGTTTGAAACACGCGACAAGGCAAGTATTTTAGAATACATTGAGTTTTCTTCAGGCTTAAATAAACAGCCCTGGAAAAAGTTTTCAGGCTTTATTTCAAACACCCATTTTGCCGATGAAACCACAAAAGAAGATATTATAAAAGGATATGAAAAATTAAAAGAAGTATCGCTTGAAACCCGTATTCCGATTGTTGCAATAGGTGCGGATGAAAAATTTGTAAATGATTTTCCCGAATATCAATATGACGGGGTTCCGGTGTGGTTTTATCGCCGCCATATGCCGAAAGCATTGTGGTAGACCGTTATTACAAACGGCTATCGGGGCGCCATTTAATTTTCCGCCATTTCAAACACAGTATTTCTTATATTTTCAACCTTGTTTTGCAGTGCATCCATAAGATGGGTTAATTCGCTATCCTCGTTTTCCGCCTGATTTTTTGCAATTTTTATTAAGGATTCAAGTGCACTTACCTCATGTTCAAGCTTTGACTGCATTAATAAAAACTCCGACATTAAAGTTTTAAGAGTCTTGCTTTCTTTCATAAATTTATAACCTTTCATCATAAATATTTTCAAGTGTACCACCGAATTAATTTTTGCAAATGAATCAGGGAAATAACACGATAAAGATATGATTTCTAAAATACCGCTTCTCGCCATGATAAACTAAGCTAATACCGTCATGCTGAACTTGTTTCAGCATCTAATCACTATTACATGGTATAATTGCTCTATGAACAAAATCTGCGCTGTTTATATTTTGACAAATTATGATGAAACTGTTTTATATATTGGTGTTACAAGTGATTTAAAGAAAAGAATATGGGAGCATAAGAATAAAACAATAGAAGGCTTTACAAGCAAATATAATGTCAATAAACTTGTATATTTTGAAATCACAGAGTCAATTAAAACTGCCATAGAAAGAGAAAAACAGTTAAAAAACTGGCATAGAAAATGGAAAATAAACTTGATAAAAGAAACCAATCCTGATTTTAGGGATTTATCTCTTGATTGGAAAGATGGGTAGATGCTGAAACAAGTTCAGCATGACGGTATTACTTAAATTCAGTATGACAGAAAAGCAAATCGCCATCACAGTAATGATAGCGATTTTACAAAGACAGCTGTATAAAATACAAAAGATACGTTATAATGATAAAAAAACGGGTGCTGAAAGGTTACAAAATCAACACCCTAAAGAAAATTGTTTATCGAAAAGTTGTTTTGGATTTACAGGTCAGGCAATGCCTGACACTATCTAATCCAACGTCGTACTCTTGTATTCAAGTATCACAAACCCATTCCCACCGTTACCCCCTTTACCCTGTATAAGGTTAAGAACAGCTC
>CAJULX010000053.1 GCA_910587245.1 Candidatus Gastranaerophilales bacterium | reverse complement strand
TCCGTTTACATGGATGTGCATAAATAAGTTTCTCCGTTTCTAAACTTGTCTTCTCGTCTTAAAAGCCGCTAATTTTTCATCCTTTCCTTTCAGCAGCTTTTATAATTATACATTATTTTAATTTGAATTTAAAGCCCGAAAATCATAAAAATTTAATAAATTTTATCCCTGCATTAAATCGTCATAATTTATATTATGATTTCTTGCATAGTTGATAAACTCTTTTTCTTTTTTTGAAACTCTGATTTGAAATTCAAGAACATTTCCGGTTTTAGGCTTTCTGCCGGCACCCTTGCGTGCCCCGCCCCATTTAATTTCTTCAATTTCTTGTTTTGCTTCATCAAGGATTTTATCAGCTTCTTCTTTTAAGAAACGTTGCTTAATTAATTCTTCGGTTGTTATTTTATTTCTCATAGGATTAACTCCTTATTTTCGTGTAAATATTTTTCAATATTTTTATGTGCTTGTTCAATATATTTTTTCGGTGCTTTTTGGGTTTTCTTTAAAACCACCAGACCCACAATTATAATCCTATCTTTTGCATACTTAAAATAGGCTCTAACGTTGTCAGGTTTTAATTCAAATAAACCATTTCCTAAATCATTTATATTTTTATATTTTGTTCCTGTATATTCAAAAATATAAATAGCTTTTGAAATTTTTCTGAATTCGACATCCTGTAAATTTTGAAGCTGTTCCAGTGCTTCATTTGTATACTCTGCCGTGAATATTTTCTCATTCATATTTATATTATACTTGAATTTGTATACAAATTCAAGACCACATTTAAAACGCTTGTTCAAAAAATACTCATTAAGTGTGAAAAATACTATCAATAAAGGGGTTGCGGAGTTTTTAAAAGTATGTTACAATAGTAGTAGAGAAGTTTTTGTACTAAACCGCCGGCAAAAATAATTAAAAGCCGAGAAACCGCCAAAAACTGTGGAATTTAAGACTGTCATCCCCAAATTATCTGAATTACTAAAGCAACGGAGAAGAAAAGATGCGCTCCCTGAAATTAGCGTGTATAAGTCCTCATATTGAGGGCGGAATTACACCTTTCAGGCTAAAAATCCCTGAAAGGCTCTGCCCGAAGCTTCATTGTAAGCTTCCGCCGTCTTTTCTTAAAGAAGTTGTATCCGCAGCGCTTACCACTATAGGAATAACCGTAATATCGGGTGTATGCTATTTGACTTTAGGTCAGGCACACCCGATTTTTGCATCCGAAGGCGCTCCTGCTCTGACAAATCCCTCTCAGACCCTTTCTTTTAAGGCAAAGACTCCTTCTTTATCAAAAGAGCAGATTGAAGAAAACGAATATTACAGGTGGAAAACCCACACGGATTTTAAATATAAAGGAAAACTTGTTTCTCACCCCGCGCGCGGTATTATCCACGTTAAAACCACAAAATGGATAAATAACCGTCCCGTTAAAATAAACATTGTTGAAATAAATAAAAAAGCAAATTCAAAACTTGAAATAAAGCCGAAAACCGCAAATGCCAATTATTTAAATACAAAAGCAAGCATCAGAAATATTGCAAATGTTGAAAATTCAATTGTGGCAATTAACGGCGGATATTTTAAACCGCAGACAGGTGTTCCTCTCGGCACTCTTGTAATTAATAAGAATGTTTTAACTGGCCCTATCTATAATAGAGTGGCTCTTGGAATAAACCCCGATAACACATTTTCAATGGATAAAAGCGCGATTGATATTACAATAAAAGCTAAAAAAACCGAAATCAAAGCTGATAATATCAATCAGCCGAGAATGCTTTCAACTTACACCCTTGTTTATACGGATAAATGGGGCAAATTTACACCCCCCGCGCCAAAATACGGTATGTCAATCGCTATAAAAGACGGTGAAGTTATAAGCCATAATTACGGTTCAATTGAAATCCCGAAAGGCGGTTTTGCAATAGTCGGGCCGAAACAGAAACTTGAAATCCTTTTAGGGGATAAGAAAATTAAAATGGATATAAAATTTACCGAGGCCTTTGAAAATTCCGAACACATAATAGGCGGCGGCCCTTACCTTATAAAAAACGGTGAAATGTTTGTTGATATTGCAGAACAGAAATTCGGCGCAATAAACGGTAAAAATCCGCGCACGGCAATCGGCTATACTCAAAATAACGAACTTATTATAGTGACCGTAGACGGCAGAGAAGAAGCCTCTGTCGGGATGACGCTCTGGGAAATGTCAAGGCTTATGAAGGATTTAGAATGCGTATATGCAATGAATCTTGACGGCGGAGGTTCAAGCGTTATGTATGTTAACGGAAAAATTGAAAATACCCCTGCATATAAAGAGGGCATAGCAATTTCAAACGCTATAGTAATAAACGAAAATACGCCGCCGCAGGCTATTGCAAGCAATTAAGCCTATTTTTCTTCCACTTCGGGAATTTCTGTAAATGTGCTGAAAAATTCCGCGGGAGAGATTTTTAAAGAAGCACAGATACCGTTAATAGTGCTGATTTTTGTATCAAAAGTACCTTTAAGCGCATAACTTACACAACTTTTGGATAACCCGCCATGCCACGCCAGTTTTTCAACTGTCAGCCCTTCTCTTTGTTTTAATTCAAAAATTCTTTTTGCAACAAGTTCATTTATATTCATTTTTTAATACCAAAATATTGATATTGACATATTAGTATTTATTTGTTATATTTAAATTCGACAGATAGATATCAATACGTTGGTAAAAATTTTCACCCCTTCAAAACAACTTAGGACACCAAAGCGGTGAGAGATGGAAAAAATATTGTTTAATTCAGCATGCCCTTAATATTTCTTAAGGGCGTTTTCATTTTGCATTTTCTATATTTCTTTTTGCATTATTTATAGGATTTTCTTTAATGAGGTATTTACTTTTTTACGGTCAAAATGTAATATTATTAATATATTATCTTATTTTGGAGCAATTGTAACTTATGTTAATTGAAGAAATTTTAGAGCTTACGGTACAAAAAAATGCATCTGACTTGCATATTTCTGCCGATTTGCCTCCCGTTATCCGTATAGACGGCGAACTTATAAGAACAAGCCTTCCGGTTTTAACAAGCGATGACATTGAAACGCTTGTATTCCCGATTTTAACAAACGAACAAAGACGTACACTTGAACAAAACTGGGAATTGGACTTTGGCTACGGGCTTCACGGTGTCGGTCGTTTCAGGGTAAACGTTTATAAAGATAAAGGAAGCTACGCCGCGGCATTCAGAACGATTAATTCTGAACCCCCGACATTTGAAGAATTAGGTTTATCCGATGTCGTAAAAAAAGTTGCAAATAAACCCAGAGGTTTAATTTTGGTAACAGGGCCTACAGGTTCAGGTAAATCAACTACCCTTGCCGCTATGATTGACTATATCAATTCAACAAGAACTGAACACATTCTGACGATTGAAGACCCGATAGAATTTATTCACCCCTCTAAAAAATCCATCGTTCACCAGAGGGAATTGGGACAGGATACACGTTCGACCGCAAATGCCCTGAAATCAGCACTTCGTGAAGACCCCGATATTATTCTAATCGGTGAGATGAGAGACCTTGAAACAATGTCACTTGCCTTAACTGCGGCAGAAACAGGCCACTTAGTTTTAGGTACATTGCATACCTCATCCGCTTCACAGACAATTGACCGTATCATAGACGTATTCCCGCAAGGCCAGCAGCAGCAAATAAGATTGCAGTTATCAACAAGTTTGGTTGCGGTATTCTCTCAAACATTGCTTCCTAAATTATCGGAAGATGGCTTTACTAAAAAAGGCCGTGTAATGGCTCAGGAAATTATGATTGTAAATAATGCTATTGCAAACTTAATCAGAGAACAAAAATCAGCTCAAATTTACTCTGCTATTCAAACAGGCGCAGGCGCCGGCATGCAGACTCTTGATATGGCGCTCCGCGACTTATTCAAAATGAACCTGATTGACCAGCAGGATGCAATATCAAAATCACAGCACCCCGAAGAATTAAAGAGAATGCTCGGTATTCAAACGGGAGCCGCTTCAAGAACTTACGGAATGTAATTTTTAAGTTTTGTAAATATTTTAAACCCTTCTTTGAATATAAGAAGGGTTTTTTAATGCAATTTTCTTGTTATATCATGGTTTTTAGCCCTTTACAAATATTTTGTTCCTGTTACAATTGAATTATTCAAAACAATAAATATTTTGAAATGAGAAATGTCCAACAGAAGGGCATTTTTTAATGGCTTAGACTATTAATGAAAAAGCCAAAATCAATTAGGTAGTATAATTCCTAAAAAAGGAGAAACAAAATGGGAATTAAAGGTAAAAACGATAAAATGGTTGTTCTTGCTTGCGAAGACTGCAAGGAAAGAAACTATACAACCACAAAAAACAAAAAGACCAATAAAGAAAGAATGGAACTTAAAAAATTCTGCTCAAGATGCAACAGACACACCGTTCATAAAGAAACAAAATAACGGATTTTGCGGTGCGCGGTAGTGAAACGAACTCACATTGCGAAGACCGTAATAATTCCGGACAAGATTGACACAACTTTTGCGTCCTTAGTTCAGTTGGTAGAACGTCGGTCTCCAAAACCGGATGTCGAGGGTTCGAGTCCTTCAGGGCGCGAATTGTGTAAATATTTCTTAAAAAATAAAAGGAAAACAAATGGCAAATCCTAATGTAAAATCAAAGAAAGACGATAAATTAACCCTTACGGACGGTCTTAAAAATTATTTTAAAGGCGTAAAAGCTGAATGGGGCAAAGTTACATGGCCTGAAAAACACCAGATAATAGTAGAAACAGGCATTGTTCTTTTTGTTGTAACTGCCTTTACGATTGCTGTTTACTTAATGGACATCATCTTTAAAGGGCTTTTAGGGTTAATTCCTCTAAGGTAATTAAAAAGGATTGAATAGATGAAAGATAACGAAATGTTTGATGAAAAAGATAATTTAACCCCCGAAATTGAAGATGTTGAAATCAGTGCTAAAGAAGAAAAGCCTGATTTTAAATCTCATAAAGAACCTAAAAAAAGATGGTATGTGGTTCATACATACTCAGGACACGAAAACAAGGTTAAAGTTAACCTTGAAAAACGTGTTGAGTATATGAACATGGGTGAAAAAATCTTTAGAATTGAAGTTCCTCAAAAAACTATTACTCAGGTAAAAGGCGGTAAAAAATCCGAAAGAGAAGAAAAGATTTTCCCCGGATATGTTTTAGTTGAAATGATTATGGATGATGATTCCTGGTATGTTGTAAGACACACTGCAGGGGTTACAAAATTCGTAGGTTCTTCTAAAAAACCTATCCCTGCCAAGGATTCCGAGATTAAAAAGATTATCCACAGAGGCCAGACAACCGCACCTAAAATTGAACTTGATGTCAAAGTGGGTGATAAGGTTAGAATTGTTTCAGGGCCTTTTGCAGAATTTATCGGCGATATTACGGAAGTTTATCCTGATAAGTCTAAATTGAGAGCTATGGTTTCAATCTTTGGACGTGAAACCCCTGTAGAACTTGAATACAAACAAATACAGAAAGTTTAATATAAATAAACTGTGGAAGGGTGCTTCAAAAAACAATGCGCCCGCCTGACCACGAAAGGAGAAAAACAAAATGGCACCAAACAACAAGAAAG
>CAJULX010000052.1 GCA_910587245.1 Candidatus Gastranaerophilales bacterium | reverse complement strand
CACCTGTTTGTCTGGGTACACCTGAAGGAAGCTGAGAAATTAAACGTTTTAAAACGTTAATATTATTTGGCATTTCAAATTCTTCAGAATCATCTTCAGAATCAATTGTAAGCTTTAATTCAGGATTTTCATCAACTTCTTCAGAATCCACATTAAATACGGGAGCTGAATAATTTGAATTATCAAAATCTGATTCAAAAGCCATTGAGCTTCCAAAATCGTTATTTTCTGCCGAATTAAAATCATTATTTTCAGCAGTATTATATTCTTCCGTAACAACAGCTTCTGCTGTTGTATCAGCTTCTAAACCTTCATTTTGTTTTTTGAGTGCATCTGCTATTTTCTTTCCCATATTTTTTGGTAATTCGTTTTCAGGCATTTTGCAACCCTTTCTTTTTAAGTTGATAAGACTATTATAAATAAAAAATAAATTATTTCAACTATTAAAATTATAAAATTTAGTAAACTTTTTAGAGGATATTTTTACAAACGTGGTACGGTTTTCACAACAGTTCACCGGCTCATCGCCGCTGCACCGTTGTTTCACACACCTTTGCGCTTATCTTCGCTCATTAAGCCAAGTCTGGCTAAATTCGCTTGATTCGCGTAAATTAAAAGGCCCCATTAATAATGGGACCGGTTTTTGTTGTGTTGTGTTATGCTTCGGGATTGTGTTGTTAGGTGTTGATAATGCTTTTTGCTTAATAAACTAAGCAACCATATCTAATTTTTTTGTTTCATTCACGCCTTCTTTAATACTTTCGGCTCTTGAATTGATTTCATTTTCTTTAGAACCGAATAATGATTCTTTAACAATACCTACAAATCCTGTTAAAATCCCTTGGTCAACAAGATTATGTGTTTTTTCCTGAACACCGTAGTTTGTCTGAACACCGGCTCTAAAGCTTATATTGTTTTTTAGTGTATTATTTACATTTGATATAGAATTTACTCTTAACATTTTTATTTTCTATCCTTGGTTTTTCTTTGCTTTTTAGTGTTTGTCTAACACTTTATTTTGTATACTTGTATTATGTACCTAAAAAAAATATTTGTCAACCCCTGTAAATAAATTTTTTTATTCTTAATATAACTGCATTTTAGGCATATTTTTCAAATAACTGTACATGAAGTTTTACTTATATTGTTAAATGTACACTTTATTTTTTATTCTGAAATATTGTAAAATTTCTAATTTACCCGAATGGCTAATTGTGAACCTTTCATATGTGTTGTTATATATAATTAAATCTTTTTCATACTTCCAGCTATTCTTAATTCCAGACAGTTTGGACTCTTTTTATTAAGGGTCCTTTTTTTTATAAAAAAATCCCCTTTGAATACTATCAAAGAGGATTAATTTTTTATTTTAAATTTTATTTTGTTTCTTCTTCCGTTTTTATCGGGTTTTGCCTTGCAAATGTCATAAATTCTTCTATGAGATTTTCTTTGGCATCAGGGGTAAACAGTTTTTCATTGCCGATTTGTGTTTTTACTTTTGTTTTCGGGTTTAAAAGATAAATTGTAGGGAAGCCTTGAACTTCATATTCTGCCATTAAATCTCCGTTTTCGGGAAGTTCGGCATTTACGTATGCAACTGCAAAGTTATTTTTGATTTTTTTATCTTTTGTAATTTTGCCGAATGTTGGTGCAAATCTCTGGCAAAAACCGCACCAGTCCGTGTAAAACCATACAATAACAGGTTTCTCTTTTTTCAGGGCTTTTTCCATAGACTGGCCTTTATCGTATTGTTTTGAAATTACGACAGGCTCTTGCAAAACACCTTTTGCATTTAATTTATGTATTAAAATTCCATCCAGTATTAAAGATGCGCTTGACAGTACAATTGCTATAACTGCAAGGATTGTAATCAGTTTTTTCTTTGTACATTTTTTGTTTTCATCTGACATATTGTTTTCTCCTTTATAAATATTACCCTATTCTATAGCATTTTAATAAATGTGCAAATTTATTTATTTTTATTTTAAACAGCAGTTTTTATATTTTTTACCGCTTCCGCACGGGCAAAGTTCATTTCTGCCTGTGTTTTCATATGGATTTTCGCTGCGATTTTCCATACCTGTTAATTTTTCAAAAGTTTTTGAATTATAAAGAACAATTGCGGGTGAAAATTTATTATGCATTGTCCAATCAGCCTTAAAAAATGAGATAATTTCTCTAACTTCCTTAAAATCTTTATCAAAGACCTTATTGATTAAAGGAATAAAGTTTTTAAATTCCTTTTCTTTTTTTATAATTAAATTAGGTGAAACTTTATCGGAAGTTATAATGTATTTAATACATTCATTTGCATTTTCAACGCTTTCAAGAGAATTTGATTTCATTATTTCATTAAATGTGCCAAGGAAAGGAATTATATAAAGCCCTGAGGTTTCATCCATAAAAAATCCTGTATCATAAGGCATTTCAGAAGCGCTGAATCCTCCTGCAGCATTTTTTATAAAGTCTTCTTCTTTGTTATTATTTA
This sequence comes from Candidatus Gastranaerophilales bacterium, assembly GCA_910587245.1. Classification (GTDB taxonomy): domain Bacteria; phylum Cyanobacteriota; class Vampirovibrionia; order Gastranaerophilales; family Gastranaerophilaceae; genus MGBC122484. The sequence continues at coordinate 3,299 of CAJULX010000052.1, read as the reverse complement.
ATTCAAAATATTTATATTCTATATCCGCTTTATATTTTTCTTTTGAAATATCGGTGCTGTTATTTTCAAGCAGATTGTTAAAATCTTTTAAAAATTCATCCGCAAGTGTATTTGAAGTTATGATTTCATCGCAATCGAAGGTTTGTATAAATTTTTCATTAAAAAATGCTGTCGATTTTTGCAGTTCTTTTAATTTTTTATCGTTATACATAGTCTGTGATTCAGGATATTTTATAAGACATTTAACGGTTTCCGCGTTTGCATTGTATTCCCTGAATTGTCCGAAACAATCAAAAATTTCAAGAAGGTAGAAGGTATTTTCAAATTCAATCATTCTGGCTTTTATAAAATCATAAAGCCCTACCTGACGCAGATTTGTCATTTTTACAAGCGGAATAAGTTCAAAATCAGCTTCATTTGCAAGGCATGTTGCAGAATATGCGTTTTTTAAGATTTTATTTATTTTGAATACCGATTTAAAGCTGTTTTTAAAAGAAGCAATTATTTTGTTATCGCAGCCCGGGTTTTTTTGGCTGAAATAATCCAGAACTCTTATATTATCTTGTGTTCTTTCATCTAAAATATATCCTATAAGACAATCATTTAGATCGGTTTGTCTTTCAATATTAAAATTATTTATTTCAAGATATTTTTCAAAATCTTTAGATAATGCTTCATCGTTTATAACAAAATCAATCAGTGTATCCATTGTGGAGCTTATTAGATTTAAAGTTTCAACAAGTGTCATTAAATTCTCCTTAAGTATATAAGATATTCCGTATTTCCCTGTTTTGCGCCCTGTATGGGAGATGTTGTTACTCCAAGGGTTTCAAGGGAAAAAGATGAAGCATAGTTTTTTATATCTTCAATAATTTTTTTATGAACCTTTGTATCTTTTACCACACCGCCTTTTTGAATTTCATTTTTTTCAGCTTCAAACTGTGGTTTTATTAAAAGCACCATCTCGGCATTTTTATTTACAAATTTTAAAACGTTTTCAAGCACTTTTTTTATTGAAATAAAAGATAAATCCATTGATAAAAATTCAGGTAATTCATTATCAGGCAAAGTTTCACAATCAAAAATTTCTTCAAATGTACAATTTTTAACGTTTACTTTTTCTATAACTTTTACTTTTTCATTTGAACGTAATTTCCATGCAATCTGCCCGTAGCCTACATCAACAGCATAGACATATTTTGCACCTTCTTGAAGCATGCAATCCGTGAAACCGCCTGTAGAAGCGCCTATATCGATACAGATTTTATCTTTTAAATTTATTTTAAATTCATCAACGGCACCTTTCAGCTTTAAGCCTCCTCGTGAAACGTAAGGAATTGTTTTAATCTCAAGCTTCATCGGGTGTTCCGGATGAAAAAGCTTATCTTCATCGTACAGTTCGCCTGCTTTTGAAACCACGGCATCGTTTATTTTCACGTTTCCCGCAAGAATATTCACCTGTGCGGAATTTTTAGAATCAAAAAAACCGTGTTCAAATAAAATTAAATCCAACCTCTTTTTCATAAAATATATTCCTTAAGGCACCTTAAGGTTTTACCATATACTGTTCTTCCTGAAGCGAAATACCTGAAATTTCTGAGGATACAAGGCATACTTTTTTAATCGGACCGAGCGCTTCAAGTTCTATTAATTTCGGTGCTTCCTGAGCCTGCATTACAGTCTGCAGATTGGCATATATTGCCTGAGGGTTTTCAACATAAAGAACTATGGGGGCTACAGAGCCTTTTAAAAATATTAAAAGTGAAATTTTTATCTGTATATTTTGTTCATTAGGTGTACTTTGTGTAGACATTTATTCTTCCTTATTAAAATTAAAAATCTTTTCGGCATTTTTTGTTGTTTGATTTATTACAAATTCAGGGGTTAAATCCTTTAAATTTGCAATTTCTTTCGCAATTAAATTTAAATATTTCGGCGCATTTTCTTCTCCCCTGAAAGGGTGCGGGGTGAGATAAGGTGCATCGGTTTCAAGCACAAGGCTTTCAATAGGAATTTCTTTTACAACATCCTTCATTTTTCTTGCGTTTTTAAAGGTTACAACTCCGCCAATTCCTAAAAGCCAGCCTGAATTTATACATTGTTTTGCAAATTCAACGCTTCCTGAAAAACAGTGAAGAATAACATTTTTCATATCGTAATCTTTTAAAATTTCAAAAGTATCAAGATGCGCTTCCCTGTCATGAATTACCACGGGCAGATTAAGCGATTTTGCAATTTCAAGCTGGGTTTTAAAAACGCGTTTTTGAACATCAACAAATGTTTTATCCCAATAATAATCAAGCCCAATTTCGCCGATACCGACCATTTTAGGATGCTGTGCAAGAAGAGTCATTTTTTTTGCTGCTTCATCGTTAAATTTTTGAGCTTCCGAAGGATGAACCCCGATTGTTCCGTATATGCAATCATATTTATCGATATATTCCGTGATTGTATCAAATGTATCGGGTTCAACACCCGGTATAATTATTTTTTTAACTCCGTTATTGAGTGCTTCTTCAATTTCCGCTTCAGGGTTTTGAAGCATATCGATATGTGAATGTGTATCTATCATAATTAAACATTTTAACAAATTTTGATTTTTTTGTATAATTATTAAGAAAGAAAGTCGGAGGATAATCGCGCAAAGTTTTGCTTTGTGAGGAAAGTCCGGACATCCCAAAAGGCGTGCCGCCTGAGAAAGTCAGGTGCGTGTGAGCGTGAGGACAGTGCCACAGAAATGAAGAATACCCGAGTAAGGCGAATCGTGATGCGCCGCGTCCGATAAGCAAAACGAGGGCACAGGTATGCAAATAACAGCACGGCGCTGATGAAGCGGCGGACTGTTATGAAGACCGTACCCTGCTCGAGTGATTGTGCAACGGCGGAGTAAGAGCCCACCGCCTTATCCCGTAAGGGATAGGGGCAAGGTAAACCCCGGCAGGATGCAAGTTCGATTTTACGGTTATGGTGCCTTTTCCTTCCTTTTTAGGAGCCGTATAAGGGAACGCATTAGACAGATGATTATTTTGAAACAGAATCCGGCTTATTACCGGCTTTCTTTTTATAAAGGGAATTTTATTTACCTGTAAAACATGGTAATTTAAATAAGCATAAAAAAACGGACGCAAAGGTTACAAAACGCGCCCGAATGAAAAGTTGTTTATCGTAAAATTGTTTTGGATTTACAGGTCAGGCAATGCCTGACACTATCTAATCCAGCGTTGTAGATTTGTATTCAAGGATTACAAACCCATTCCCACCGTTACCCCCTTTACCCTGTATAAGGTTAAGAACAGCTC
>CAJULX010000051.1 GCA_910587245.1 Candidatus Gastranaerophilales bacterium | reverse complement strand
CTAAAATTGACATAATTTTATTTTAATTAGAAACTCTATATTGTGCAAGTTTTGTAATTTAACCAAAGAAAGCGTAAGTTTTGTAACTTTTTTGTTAAAAAACTTTATAATAACAATATGAAAAAGATAAAATATCTTGAATTACTGGCACCCGCGCAAAACAAGGAATGCGCCATGGCTGCGATAGATTGCGGGGCAGACAGTGTTTATATCGGTGCAAAGTTCTACGGAGCAAGGAAAAACGCAGGGAATTCACTTTCCGATATTGAAGATATTATAAATTACGCGCACAAATTCGGTGTAAAAATATATATTACATTAAATACAATACTGGATGATGAAGAGCTGAAAGGCGCGGTTAAACTTATTAAAGAACTGCATAAAATAAAGGCTGACGGGATTATTATTCAGGATTTTGGTATATTAAACGAAGCCAATGAAGGAAATTTACCTGATATTAAACTTATTGCAAGCACACAGTGCGATATAAGAAACGCACAAAAAGTGAAGTTTTTTGAAAATACCGGCATAAAAAGGGTAATTCTTGCAAGAGAATTAAGTATTGATAAAATAAAAGAAATCTCACAAAATACGGATATTGAAATAGAAACATTTATCCACGGGGCGCTTTGCGTTTCATATTCAGGACAGTGCTATTTGAGCCATAAAATAGGCGGGCGCTCGGCAAACAGAGGCGAATGTGCGCAGGCTTGCAGAAAAAAATACAGCCTGCTTGATAAAAGCGGAAAAGTCATCTTGAAAGACAAATATCTTTTAAGCATGAAAGATTTTATGGCATCATCCAAGCTGGAAGAACTTATTGATGCGGGGGTGACATCTTTTAAAATTGAAGGAAGATTGAAAGATGTTAACTATATAAAAAATACGGTTTTATATTATAGAAATCTTCTTGATAAAATTATTGAAAGGCGCTCCGGCGAAGGCTTTAAGCGCTTGAGCTTCGGCAAAATATTTTCCTGTTTTGAGCCTGATTTGAAAAAGAGTTTTAACAGGGATTTTTGCACATATTTTTTAAACGGACGAAAAGAAAACATCTGCAACCCCGATACACCGAATTCAAAGGGTGAATTTCTCGGCACAGTAAAGGAAACAGGAAAAAATTATTTTACATTAAAACAAAAAGACAAAATCATAATAAATCCGCAGGACGGACTTTGCTATACGGATAAAAACGGGGCGCTGAGCGGTTTTCTTGTAAATAAAACAGAGGGTGAAAAAATTTTCCCGAATATTATGCCAAAAATTTCAAATGAGGCGGAAATATACAGAAACAGGGATGCTTATTTTGAAAATGCATTAAAAACCGCCGAAATAAAAAGGAAACTGAGGGTTGATTTCAAAATTTTTGACGGACGTATAGAAGCAATTGATGAAACCAAGACCTGTGCTGCGGCGGAATTTGTAAATACGGAAGAGGCAAAAAATATTGAAACCGCTGAAAAAAGCTGGATAAACGCTTTTAATAAAACGGGAGATTCAATTTTTTATACAGGACAGGTAGAATTTTTATCGGATAAGATATATTTTCTTCCCATTTCAAGGCTGAATGAACTGCGGCGCGAGATTTTGGAAAAACTTACGCAAAAAAGAATTGAAGAATACAAACCTGAAACACAAGAAAAAATAAAAACGGCAAAATTCCCTGCAGGAAGCGGTGATTACAGACTAAATGTACACAATAAAAAAGCGGAAAAATTTTATAATAAATGCGGATGCAGGGTAAAGGAATACTCTTTTGAATCGGGCATATCAGCCAAAGGGAAAGAATTAATGCGGACAAAACACTGTATAAGACACATGCTTAATATGTGTTTAAAAAATAACCCGAAATATAAAGAAGGATTATTTTTAAAAGATGAAGCAGGCGCAAAATACGGGCTTGAATTTGATTGTAAAAATTGTGAAATGGTTGTAAAAAGCCTTTAATCAAAGGGGTTATCCGTTTAAGACATTAAACTTTGTTAAGGAATGTAACAAAAAAAGTATATGCTGAAATTGCATAAAGTATATAGTTTTTATATAAGTGAGGAGCATTTCAGAATTAACTTATTTTGTAAGAACAAAGGAGTAGTAAAATGAGCAATCCATTCAGCGTATCAGGTGTTTCATCATCAAGCAGTATAGCACCGGCTAAAGAAAGAGATTTAAACGAAACAGCAGGAACCGCGGCTTACAGCGGACAAAACTTATTTGGAAATGATACCGACATTTCAAGAGCACATCATCTTCCAGAAGGATGCAACAGAGAATTCGGTTTAGGGTAAATAAATAAACCCGAAACAACAATGTTTACTTATGGTTCAAACTTAAAGAGGCATTTCTCTCGACACACGGCCTTTTTCGGTTAAAAACTTAAAGATGGAGATTTTATGAGCGAAGCAAAAGTGGTAAATTTTCTTCTTGCCGGTTTGCTGATTATGACAATTATTATGTTTACATGGACGTTTATGTACATTAACAAAACACTAAGCAATAATAATATGAATGCACCAATTGTATCAGCATTCAACGCGTAAAAAAGGATAAAAGAAGAATTAACTTAAAACATCCCTTAAAAAACAAAGGGATGTTTTTTATTAATATAAGTTTTATAATAGCAATTTTATTTTTTTACATGGTTTATAATGACAGATATAAAACAATACAGACTAACTTAAAGGAAATATAGAAAATGCGAGCAGGCAGAATAGAAACAACAAATACTTATCAAACAAAAAAGAACGACCCTGTTACAAAAGGTGCAAAAATCGGCGCGGGGCTTGCTTTAGGAATTAAAGGCGCTGATATACTCATTAATTCACATGCGTTAAAAAAAGAAACCGGTAAGGGAATCTTAAAAAATATAAGCGAAAGTATTGATGAAACAATTGCAGATACCGCAAAAGAATATGCAGGAAATAAAAAATATAAAGCCGCAATGGTCGCTATGTTTGCAATCGGCGCAGGTATTGCAGCTGCATTTCATACAGGGCTTGCCGCAGCGGCAGGCGGGGGCATAGGGCTTCTTGTTAAAGGACACAACGATAAAAAAGAGGCTGAAAAACAGGAACTTACCGAACAAATAAAAGCAGAATTAGAAAATAAAGAATAATTAACACTGAAAATTTACTAAAACATCCCTTAAAATAAAGGGATGTTTTATTTTATAATAAGAAAAAGATAGCAAAAAATTTTCTTTTCGGTTTTTATATAGATACAAAAAAATAATATATGATTGAGGAAATAAAATGTCATTAAAAGTTGAAAGCGTAAATACTAATAAAACCAATAAAAAAGACCCTGTTACAAAAGGTGCAAAAATCGGGGCTGGTTTATCACTCGGATTAACGGGAGCAGGCTTTTTAATAAATTCACATGAATTAAAAAAAGTAACAGGAGACGGCTTTTTTAAAACATTAAACAAAGAGGCAAATATTGCCGCTGAATATTGCGGCGGGGGCAAAAAGGCAAAAGCTGCAATGATAGCATCCGTTTTAGGAATAGCTGCTTTAAGAACCATAGTTGCAACAGGACTTGCTGCGGCGGCAGGCGGGGGCATAGGGCTTCTTGTTAAAGGACACAATGATAAAAAAGAGGCTGAAAAACAGGAATTTGCCGAACAAATAAAAGCAGAATTAATTGAAGAATAAAAATTATTTTTATTATTTTTGCAGTTTTTTAAATGCTTAGGTGAAAAATCACAGGGAATGGAATATGAGAATAGGTTTTAATACCAATTATTACAACACATTTACAAAAAACAGTTCATCCCGGGATGAATTAAAAAATCAACCCGTAAAGAAAAATGATGAAATCGGTGATGTTGTTGAAATTACAGCTAAAGATAAAAAGAGTGAAAACGAAGCGGATGAGCCCTATAGAAGCCCGATTACCCAAAACACGGTAAATAAATTTATACAATTTTATTACGGGCTTCCTGAAGAAGACAGGGCATCGGTTCATTGCTGTCTTATGGATGATGAAGAAAGATATGAAGCTATTCTTAGCAGAATGGAAAAAATCGAAGGAAAAGACAGATATACAAGACCCAAAAAGAGCTTCAGGGAAAACTTATTAGACCTTATGATGCTGTCTGATCCCGCTTTTGATGTAGAAGAACTTACATATCTGCCTGCGTTTGAAAACGGCAAGAATGAAAATGTATACAAACTGTTAAAGGAACTTTCAGACCCTCCGGTACCTGAAGAAGAAATGCACACCGAAAGCACGGCAGAAGCTGATGAACTTGAATGCATTGAAGATACAGACAAAGATGACCCTTTACTTGCTGATAATGAAATTGAAGAAGCCGAAAACAATAAACCTGTCAGAATAGGCTTTTTCAAAAGGATGGCAGCACTTTTTGCAACGGCAAGATAGAATTTGCAGTCATTAAAAATAATTTATAAAAAATTCCTCCCTGTTTTTCAAGAGAGGAATTTTTATTTTAAAGTTTTATAAAATCAGCCTTTGGTTTTAAAAAACCTTTAAAAGCTTATTTCTTATTTACTTTAATAGCGCTGTCAGGGCAAACTAAAGCACAGGTACCGCAAGCAATACATTCTTCCGGATTTGGTTCAACCGCGGGAGTTTGATAGATACCAACTTCTTTAGACCAATTTAAGCATTTTTTAGGGCATTTTACGATACAAAGACCACAGCCTTTGCATAAATCGGTAAAACAATACCAGTCTGCTTTTCCTTTGGCTACATTTTCTACTTTAAAGCCTTTATGTTCAACTGCTGCCATTTATACACCTGCTTTCTGTATCATATTCATACCCATTTCAAGCGCTTTATAGTTAAGTTCGCGAAGTTCGGGTTTAGCATCGAATTTTTTACCGAGTGCCATTTCCATAGCATTTTTAATATCATCAAGTTTTAAAACGTTAGTTGCAGCAAGCAATACGCCTAAAACAATGATATTAAATACTCTTGCGCTTAATTGTTCGTTTGCAATTCTGTTTGCTTCAACCGCAATAATTTCTTTTGCAGCGCATGTCGGCTTTTTAGAGCAAACTGATGAATCGTAGATTACGGTTGAGTTTTCATTGGCGTAATCTGAACATCTGTCGATTGCTCTGTCTGATAACATAATTACAATGTCACCTTTTGAAAATCTCGGTTCACCGATTTTTTCATCAGCAACCTGACAAAAAGCAATTGAAACACCGCCTCTTTGTTCCACACCGAAATTCGGGATGTATAAAATTTCTTTACCGGCTTCATATCCTGCTTCAACAAGGATTTTTGCGATAGATTGAACACCTTGTCCGCCTTCACCGGCTAATACTATTCTTGTTCTTGCCATAATTTTTACTCCAATCCTTCTCTTGAAACAAACTCTTTAACTTCAAAGAATGATTCCATAGTTTTTAGTCTGTCCCAAGTGCCTTCGTTATTAGTTCTCCAGTTGAGAGGGCAGATAGAAAGAACTTCAACAAATGAAAATCCGCCTTTTTCAACGTTTTTAAGGGCTTTTGTAAATGTCTTTTTAAGGCTTCTTAAGTTTGAAACAGAAGCTCTTGCAACATAACCCTTTTCAGGATCAACAATTGAAGCAACCATTTCGGCACCGCGTGCAGGTTTACCCGTAACTTCGCAGTCACGTCCGTAAGGAGTTGTTTCTGTTTTTTGACCGGGCATTGTAGTAGGTGCCATCTGTCCGCCTGTCATACCGTAGTTTGTATTGTTAGCAAGTACGATAAGCATATTTTCGGCACGAACCGCAGCGTTTACAAGGTGCTGTGAGCCGATAGCAAGACCGCCGCCGTCACCCATATAAGCAATACCGACAGTACCGGGATTAGCACGGGTAACACCGTAAATAACGGGTGTTGTTCTTCCGTGGTGAGTTTGAACAGAATCAACATTCATATAGTTCCAAGAAAGTAGCGAGCAGCCGATATCACAGCCAAAAACCGCTTTTTCCTGGAGGTTTAAATCGTCAATAGTATGAGCTAATGTTTTTAGAATCATACCATGACCGCATCCGGGGCAGAATTTGCTTGCGCCTGCTTCGGCGTTTTGCGCTTTCGCTAAATCCGGAGTAACATCAAGTGTTTGAA
>CAJULX010000050.1 GCA_910587245.1 Candidatus Gastranaerophilales bacterium | reverse complement strand
GGCAAAGCATTCCTTGTTTTCATTAAATAAAATACGTCGAACAAATTCAAATAATTTTTTCATTACTTAATCCTTAAACCATAATAACTTTAATTAAGCAGATACATTTTACAATTAATATGTTTTTTTTGCAACCCCTGCATATTTTGATATAATAAAATGCATAAAATAAATGGCTTTTATAAGCAAAACAAAGGAGCTTCCATGCTTTTAAACAAAATATTAAATGCTGTTAAAAGAATATTAAATATAAACAAAATATACCATGATGTTGAATATTTAAAAGAAGAAAATGAATATCTTAAAAGTCTGTTTAAAATTACGGTAGATATTACAAAAGCCCCAAAAGCAAGAGGGGACCTTAGAACTCTCCAGCTTGGAGATTTGGAATTTTTAAAACTTTTTGATTTTATATGCAAAGAAAATAACCTTACTTACTGGCTTGACGGCGGAAGCCTGCTCGGTTCGGTGCGCCACAACGGCTTCATCCCGTGGGATGATGATATAGACGTTGCAATGCTCCGCGAAGATTATAATAAAATAGGTGAAATATTTAAAAAAGCTCTGCCTTCGGATAAATTTGAAATCAATTACGGCAAAGGTTTTTACAATAAAGTAACAAGAATTATTTTTAAAGACTCGCCGTTTCAAATTGATATATGGCCGTTTGATAAATATTATACAAAAATAGAAGGTAAAGAAGCTGAGCTTGAATTATATAAAAAAGTTAACAAATGTAACAAAGAACTCTGGACAAAATGCAGTGCAGACAAAGTTTTTAAAGGAGAAATTCCTTTTCCTGAAGACCTGCTTAAAGAGTTAACCCTTAAAATCGTAAATACTCCCCCCTGCAATTGCCCGCCTGCGGCTGATTTTAGCAACCCGACACTTTTCCGCGGTCCTGAAGTTTTATTTGAAACACCGTGTGTTTTCCAATTTGAAGATATTTTTCCGCTCGGCGGGCATATTTTTGAAGACATCAAACTGCCCGTACCGGGAAATTACAAAAAATATCTTGAAAGATGGTTTGATGATTATATGGAATTTCCGAAAACTAAAATCACGGGACACATTGATATTAACGAAAAATACAAAAATCTTGATAAAAAATATGAAGAAATTAAATCTTTTTGTATAGAATATTTTAAATAATTACAGGCTACATTGCATCGGTAAAGGTTATTTTTAATTTTCCCGCTTCAGGATTCATTATTTCTAAAATAATTTGATTTAAGCCTTCTTTCAAGCAATTTACGCTTTCTGAAAGCTTCATTGTTCCTTCCTGATTAAGCCTGAATTGAATAGGATTCATTTCATTCACCTTTGTTGCAAGAAGTTCAACCCCGCCTGTTACAAAGCTTATGACATCTTTTTTAAAAGTATAATCGTTAATCTGTATGCTCTCTAAGCCTGATATTACACCAGGTCCCAGAACATTTTTTAAATCAAACTCAATTCCTTTATCAGTCTTTCTTAAAGAGCCTTTTTTATAAACGCGTTTAATTAAAAAATCAGGAAGCACAGCCATAACTTTATCTCCTTTTTACACATTGCGGATAGAAAATACTACACTTGTATTATCGGCTGCATTATAAGAAAACTTTAATTTAAAGCTTCCCATACTTTGTAATTTTCAACCGTTAAAACCACATTTTCAAGATAATTTTTATAATCATAAACGGAGCGTATCCTGTGCCCTTTTTCCCAGACAACAATTTTCAGCACATTTTCACCCTCCGATTCTTTTTTTAGAAAATGCGGAGGCAGATAAAATTTTTCCTGCGGCGAATTGTTTCTTATAAAACGGCCGATTTTTGTATCGTTTAAAAATATTGTTGCACGCCTGAAAGGCGTTTTATTCATATTTAAAACAAAAGGCGCCATGACCCCTTTTGATAAATAAATATCAGGAATTGTAAATTTATTTTCTAAAACAGCAAGGTACGGTGCCTGATTATCGGCTGCAGGGCGTTTATCCAGTGTAATTCTGCCCCTTATTTTCCAATCAATTTTCTCATTTTTATCCGTTTTAAAATATATTAACCCCCTCGGGGTGCCGATATCATTGGTAAAACCTTTATCAAAGCCCAAATTCTGCACAAGAACCGTAATTTCATTTTCATCATATTGTAAAAATTCAGACGGAATTAAAACGGATAAATGCTCATCCACCTGACACAAATTATCGTATTTATAGCTGTTTCTGTTTAATAATTCTCTGCCGTTGATATAAATTGCAAAAATATGCCGCGCGGAAATTGAAATTTCGGTATTTTCCTTTGAAATCCGCCCTTTATACCAGACAAATTCGGAATACACATCAGAACAAAATGAATCGCAGAGTGTAAAATCATCATTATGAACAACGCTTTTCCAATCCGAATAATCATATTCCTGCTCAATTTCAGGCGCAGCAAAGTAAACTTCAAAATCCGTAAGCTTAATTTTTTTCTTATCAAGTTCAGGCTCAAAAAGGCATTCGCTAAAACCGTCTTTTACGGTATAAAATTTAATTTTCCTTAAAGTATTTGCAAAAATTTTACCGTCGGGATATACAAAACTTGCACCAAAAATCAATTTATTACCGATTTTCCAGCAATCATTCGAGATTTTTCTTCTAATAAATATAAATTTTGTAACTTTTTCACCTGCCGCGCAAGAAGCGCAAGGCGCTTTAAATTCAAAGGTTTCAAAATCCGCCCTGTTTCCTGAAATCACGGTTTCAACACCGTTTGCATCTTTTATTTTTATGTCGTTTTTAACATCCGATATTAAAAATACGGTTTCAAAATCCCCGTCTTCAAGTTTTGTAAAGATTTCCAAACCAGATGATACAATTTCAGCCGCTTTTAATTTTAAGCCGCAGGGCAGAATTTTCATATCGTACGCATCTGTGCAAACCCCGTCTATATATGTTTCAAGACGATTTAAATTTCTTAAAAACTTCCATTTACAGTTATTAATTTTATCCTGCCGCACCTTTGCAAAACAATTTTCAGGCACCTCAAAATCCGCCCCGAAAGCTGCATCTGCAGGTTCTGTTTCGCACAAATTAAACGAATCAAGGAAATAATTAATTTCTTTTGCTTTTTTGAAATTATCCCGAATAGCCCCGAATTCACTGATGGGCGCCGCAAAATCGTAACTTGTATAAACCTCATCCGCAGCCAGATCAAGAATATTTGTACCGCCTGCCGCCATATAATGATTGAAAACCGTTACCCCGTTTGCTATTGCGGTTTTTGTCATAATATTTATATGGTTAAATCCTAAATTTTCCCTTATATTTTCATACCCGCACCCGAGCCACTTATCATACCACCCCGCCTGCAATTCGGCTATAAAAAGCGGTGAAGAATTGTTAAAATCTCTTACAATTTCTTCAAGGTTATCAAGTGTATCAAAAGCAAAAGTACTGTCTTTCCAAGAATTTGCAGGATTTATAAAAGGATAAACATCACATGCATAAACATCCACAACATCACTGTACATACCCGCTATATAAGCATCATTATGAAAAATCGGCGCTTTTATCCCCGCTTCGCGCACCATCTGCGCCAATTCTTCAATATATTCAGTCTCCCCGCCGTTTGTCGAATACTCATTTTCAACCTGAATTAAAATAACGTTATCAAAATCTTTAATAACAGGTAAAAGTGCATTATACCAATCTTTTAGCGCATTCATAAAGGATGGTGAATAAATATAATCTCCGTTTTTTCTGTTCCTGATAACTGCGGTTTTATCCTTAAAAAGCCAGTAGGGAATACCCCCGCCGGATAATTCGGCATTAATATAAGGACCGGGGCGCGCTATTATAAAAAGCCCTAAATCACGCGCTATTGAAAGCAATTCGCGAATATTTTTATAATCGGAAAAATCATAAAAATCAGGTTTTGGAGAATGAAAACTCCAGCAAAAATAAAGATCAACGGCGTTATAACCGCCCGCTTTCATTTTAGAGAGCCTGTCCTGCCACTCTTTTTTGCCGAAAGTATGAAAATAGTGCAAAGAGCCGCTTTTTATAAATGTTCTTTTACCGTCAATAATTAAAGAATTTTTATCAAAAACACAATCCATATTCTTATTTTAAAGCATATTTTACACAGTTTCAAGCTTCCAAAGAACTGCTTAATACTCAACAAATCCCATACTACACAACTATATGTAGAAACGTAAAAATTTATTAAGTAATTTGCATAGCAATATAATTTATGTAATAATTATAAATGTTAATAGTCTAACCATTCCTTTCTTGACTTATGCGGTTTGTTTACAAATCGCATTTTATTTTGCAAAATTTCAGAGCGGAAATATATCAAGTTTTAAAACCCGTGGTATAATGGGTGGCATGAGGATTTTAGGAATTGACCCGGGGATAGGCATCACAGGATACAGCATAATTGAAGCGGATGAAAACGGCTATGAATTGCTGAATTCAGGCAGTATTCAAACAAATAAATCTGATACCGTATCAAAGAGGCTTGTTGAACTTTATGAAGATATGTTGCAAATCTGTAACATATATAAACCCGATGAAGCCGCAATTGAACAGCTGTTTTTCTTTAAAAACCAGAAAACAATAATCCCCGTAGCGGAAGCACGCGGCGTAATCCTTGCGGCACTTGAAAAATCAGGAATTAAAACCGCAGAATACACACCTCTTACCGTAAAACAGGTTTTAACAGGCCACGGCAGGGCAGATAAATCCGAAGTACGCACAATGGTTGAAAAATTTATTACATTAAATAAAAACACAAAGCTGGATGATACCGTAGATTCAATAGCAATAGGTATTTGCCATGCAAGAAACACAATATTTTAGAGGGTAAAAATGGCTTTAAATATAGAAATATTAAAAAAAACAGCAATTTATAGTTCAATATCGGGCGCAGGACTTGCAATTATCGCCCTTATACCGGCTTTAATGCCTGTTATAAGCCTGTTTTTACTGCCTTTCCTGTCAGGTATAATCGTACTGACAGCTTTAGAAAAATTAAACCCGAATACCCTGAAAACCCTTGATACAAAAGATATTACGCTTCTTGGAGGGGCAGCGGGAAGTATATGCTGCGGCTCGTTTTTGATTATTTTCGCACCGTTTGTACTGTTTTTAAAATTATTTATAAAAACTTACTATACCTATGGAATAGATTTTTTAAATTTTTTCCTCGCCTCGGTGCTCATAATTTCCGTTATGTTGATTTTCTTTGCAACAAACGCCGTAGGGGGCCTGTTGACGAGCTTTTTAATAAACAGTTTTAATAAAAATTAACTTAACAATTGTAACATAGGGCTTATTTTTATGCGTATTTTGCCTGTTTTTCGGGTAAAATTTGTTAAAAAACGCAAATATTTCTATACGGCGAAAAACATCGAAAAATAAGGAATAGCTTGAAATTCCAAAATACAGGAGGAGTAAAACGCGTATGACACAAGAATTACAATATGAAGAAAAAACTATAGAATGGATTAAAACACAATCAGGCGGCTATTCTTTAATGGTTGACCAGACAAAAATTCCTTATGCGTACGAAAAAACGGAAATAAAAACCCTGAATTCGATGTTTGACGCAATAAAAACAATGATAGTGCGCGGTGCACCCGCTATCGGTATAGCAGGAGCCCATGGCTGCGCGCTTTTTGCGCTCGAGCTTCTCTCAAAAATAGCTCCAAGAGAGGTTTTAGACAACATATGGCAGAAAAATATTCCGCTAAATGTCACCGAAAACCAAAAAACGGAATTTTTTAAAGAACTTGAAAAAGGCTTTGATTACCTTAACTCCTCGCGTCCGACCGCAGTAAACCTCTCATGGGCAATAGGGGAACAGAAAAAAATTGTTGAAAAGTCTAAAAACCTTGATTTAAGAGATGTTTGCGTGAACTTAATTGAGCATGCAATCAAGCTTGAAAATAACGATATTAAAATAAATAAAAGTATCGGAGATTACGGTGCGCAGGTCATTCCAAAAGGTGCAGGCATCTTAACTCATTGCAACGCAGGGGCTCTGGCTACCGTAGGATACGGAACCGCCCTCGGTGTCATAAGAAGTGCATTTGCAAAAGATAAAACCATTCAGGTTTTTGCGGATGAAACCCGCCCGAGAGGACAGGGTGCAAAAATTACAACCTTTGAACTCGTGCGTGATAATATCCCCGTAACCCTTATTACAGACGGCATGTGCAGTTATTTTATGAGAAATAAAATGATAGATGTTGTGGTTGTGGGAGCGGACAGAATTGCTGCAAACGGCGATACCGCAAATAAAATCGGTACATCAACGGTCGCAATTGCCGCCAAATACTACAATATACCGTTTTATGTTGCGGCGCCGAAATCTACAATAGATTTATCAATAAAGTCCGGAAGTGACATTATAATTGAACTTCGGGATGAAGAAGAAGTAACAATGGTAAACGGAAAAAGAATTTGCGC
>CAJULX010000049.1 GCA_910587245.1 Candidatus Gastranaerophilales bacterium | reverse complement strand
AATCAGGAGCACAGACTGATGGATATGATGCACCCAATACAAGTTATGGAGCAGGCGGAGGCGGTGGAGGCGGTGTAATTAATGACGGCGGAACACCCGGATACGGTGGTAGGGGAGCTAACGGATATATCTATGTTGAATGGGGAGGATCAAACGGCGGGGGCGGGGCTTCAGGACAAATAGTGACGGAAAACAGCGTATGGGTAACCCCGGGCACAAAAATACAAATAACCGTAGGCAAAGGCGGGGAACCAAAGGATACAGTTATAAATAACGGGCAGCTCGGACAAAAAGGCAATAACGGCGGAGATTCCTTTGTTACAACAAATGAAGGTAAAAAAGCCGTTGCAAAAGGCGGTGAAGGCGGATACCCGGGAACATCGGTTCATGGCATGGGCGGAAACTATGACGGCAAAGATGAAAACGGCGATATCACGGGAGATAAAAGCCCGAATTATATAGAAAATTCGATAAAAGGTGAAAACGGTACAGATGATTACGGCGGCATGGGCGGAACAATCACGGAAGAAATATGCCCGTTGTTTGATACCCTAATGGGTCTTGGAGGCTGCGGGGGCAATATGCCGAACGGCAACTGTAACGGAGCTTCATCGACAGGCGCAGGTAAAAATGCAGGCAAAGTCGGAGGCGGTGGCGGAGGAGGAGCCGTAAAAGATAATACTGCATATACGGGCGGTAAAGGCGCAAACGGCATGGTGGTGATTGAATGGAATAACTGATTTCACGGCTTCATTCATGCAGGCAAAACAGTCACATAATAAAATTTTTAGATGAACAACTTTTCAATAGGGCGCAATTTGTAACCTTTGCGCCCGTTTTCTTTATTTAATTTACATATCATCTTTTGGGGAGTAAAATCACAAGGTATAAGGAGAATTTTTTATGAATATTTTTATAACATCGACAGATACGGATGTCGGCAAAACCTATGTTTGCAGAGGGATTGTACAGGAATTACTAAAAAGAGGTAAAAAAACAGGCTATTTTAAACCGCTTCAAAGCGGTATCGTGCCCGATATTTTATCCGATGCGGATAATGTAAAAAAAGGCATAAAAAATCAAAATAATCTTATTTTAAAAAATTCATACATTACAAATACTCCCTGCACCCCTTCAATTTCGGCAAAAATCGACGGCGTGGAAATAAGCCTTGATAAAATTGAACAGGATTATAAAAGCCTTGCAAAAGAATGCGATATCGTTGTAACAGAAGGCTCAGGCGGATTATTTGTTCCAGTTAACGAAAATTCTATGGTATCGGATGTTATCAAAAAATTAAATCTGCCTGTTATTGTGGTCGCAAGGCCAAACCTCGGCACAATAAACCATATACTTTTAACATTAAACGCACTTCGCACCTTAAATATTAAAATTCTCGGGGTTGTAATTTCAAATTACCCCAAAAATACAAATGACCCTGCAATAATCACAGCTCCCGAATTAATCGAAAAATTCGGCAGCATTAAAATCCTTGATATAATCAAAGAAAATGATAATAATTTTGAAAAAATTGCAGATGAAATTTTAATGCAATAACCTTAATTAATTCGGCAAAGGTACGTCATTTGAACCAACTGAAGGACTCGGCGCGGAAGGTGCCGGAGCATCCGTATTAAAAGGTTTATTCGGAGTAACGGGAACCGGAGGCGCGGGCTGCATTATTTTATCTTTATCCTTGTCTTTGTCCTTATCCTTGTCTTTATCTTTTTCTTTGCGCTTTTTCTCTTTTTCCGTTTCTTCATCCTGTTTTTTGTCTGATTTTGAAGCTTCGGGAAGCAATGACGGCATATCATCGCCAAGATTTATCTCGGTATCATCATCTTCCATTTTTTCGGTCGGCTCCTCTGTTATTACAACAGCACCGCCGCCTGAGGTATCGGGTTTAGGATAATCAAATACGGAATTTGGATAGTTTTGAAGCGCAACTTTCATATAATCCGCCCAAACCTGCGCAGGCATTAAGCCGCCCGTGATACCGGGTAATTTTGAATTATTATCGTTTCCAAGCCAAACACCCGTTACAACATCAGGCGTATAACCTACAAACCATGCATCTCTGTAATCATCCGTGGTGCCTGTTTTCCCCGCAACCGCACGTCCGATATTTGCAGCACGGCCCGTTCCTACTTCAACTACCTTTTGAAGCATAAATGTCATTCCTGCAGCCGTATCATAGCTTATAACCTTAACATTCTTTGGCCCGGGGTTTTCATAAACAACAACCCCGCGGGAATTTTCAACTCTTTCAACCGCATAAGGTCTTACCCTGAAACCGCCGTTTGCAAAAGCACCGTACGCTATTACCATATCATATAATTTAACGCCGTTTGACCCGAGCGCAATTGTCATATCCGATTGCAAATGTGTTGTAATGCCCATCTCTCTTGCAGTTGCAATAACATTCGGCACACCTACTTTTTCAATCATTTTAACCGCAACTACGTTTGAAGACACAGCAAGCGCCTGCCACACGGGCATAGCCCCTCTGTATTTTCCGCCATAGTTTCTGGGTGACCATCTTCCAAAAGAAACAGGGGTGTCACTTACAATGTCATTAACCTTAACACCCTGCTGTAGTGCCGTTGCGTAAACAAAAGGTTTAAATGAAGACCCCGGGGGTCTTACAGCATTTAAAATTCTGTCATACTGACTTTTTTCATAGTTTTTTCCGCCTATATAAGCAAAAATCTTACCCGTTGTAGGAGAGAATGAAAACAAAGCCATCTGGGTTTTATCACCCGTTAATTTTGCCGCAGCAAGACGATTATTTATAGCGTTATCCGCAGCCTCCTGCGCCCTGAAATCAAGCGTGGTATAAATTTTTAAGCCGCCCTGTGATATATCTTCTTCACGAAAGCCGATATATTCAAGTTCTTTTAAAACAAAATCAATAAAATACGGCGCCTTGTTGAAAGAATACATTCTTGATTTTTTACTCAAATTTAATTCTTCTTTAACGGATTTTTCATACTGTTCGCGCGTAATATATCCTGTTTTATAAAGTCTTTTCAGAACCTGATTACGTCTTTCTATAGATTTTTTCGGATTCTGTAAAGGCGAATAAACACTGGGTGCCTGAGGAAGCCCTGCAATTAAGGCTGCTTCCGCAAGGGTTAATTCATTTAAGTTTTTATTAAAATAAGTTTTTGAAGCAGATAAAACACCATATGTACCTGAGCCTAAATAAACGGAATTCAAATACATTTCAAGAATTTCATCTTTTGAAATAGTTTTTTCAATTCTGTGTGCAATGATTAATTCTTTAATTTTCCTGTCAAAGGTTCTTTCATTTGATAAGAATAAAATCCTTGCAAGCTGCTGCGTTATAGTGCTTGCACCCTGCTTTGCGGAACCTGATTTTAAGTTTACAATAACGGATCTCAATAAACCGATGGTATCAAAACCCCTGTGGTGATAGAAATTTTTATCTTCGGTTGCAATAATTGCATATTTTAAATTATTCGGAATGTCTTTGATGGAAACTTTTTCAAACCTGAACACCGTAAATGTTTTAATATTTTCTCCGTCTGAAGAATAAATTGAAGTAACGGGATTCGGTTTAATATCTTCAAAATTGCTGATTGGAGGAAGCGAAGCAAGATAAAGATTAAAAGCCGCAACCGCAGCAAGTACTGCAGATGCCGCCATCATCAAAAGATAGAGAAAAATATTTCCCTTTTTCTTTTTTTTATTATTCTTTGCTCTTCTACTTCTCACGTTTCCCATACTGTTATTCTATAAGAAAAATTTTATTGTGCAATACATATCTAAAACGCCCTTCTCGCAAGGAAAAAGAGCGTTTTAGAATTTTATGTTTTATAATAAGACTTCAAACTAGAAATCAAGACCTGCTTCTCTTGCGGCATCAGCTAAAGCTTGAATTCTGCCATGGAATAAAAATCCGCCTCTGTCAAAAACGCATTCTTTAATATCCTTTGCAAGAGCTTTTTTAGCGATATCTTCACCAACAACCTTAGCAGCATCAATATTTCCGCCATGAGATAATTTATCTCTTAAATCTTTTGCATCAGATGAAGAGGCAGCAAGAGTTACGCTGTTTACATCATCAATTAATTGAGCATAAATATGTTTAATGCTTCTGTAAACCGCCAAACGGGGGCAGCTTGCAGTGCCTGAAATTTTTGTTCTTACTCTTCTGTGTCTTTTTCTTGTTTGTTCTTTTCTGTTTACTAATTTAATCATTTTTATTTCCTTTCACCCAAACCCCGTCTTTAATTACAAGCGGGATTCAAACGGGCAATTTAACTATTTGTTACTTATTACTTTTTACCTGCTTTACCGGCTTTACGTCTTACGTATTCACCTTCATATCTTACACCCTTGCCTTTGTATACTTCAGGTGCACGTTTAGAACGAATAAGCGCTGCAATATCGCCTACAGCCTGTTTATTTGTACCTGTAACGGTGATTTTTGTGTTAGCTTCAACAGCAATTGTAATACCTTTAGGCGGTTCAATTACAATCGGGTGTGAATAACCTAATTGTAAATTAATTGATGTACCTTGCATTTGAGCTCTGTAACCAACACCCTGGATTTCAAGTTTCTTTTCAAAACCGTCTTTAACGCCTGTTATAACGTTTTGAACAAGAGTTCTTGAAAGACCATGTAATGAACGTGATTTTCTGTCATCATTTTTTCTTGTTAAAATTACATGATTTCCGTCAACCTTAACTTCAATTTCATGTCTGATTTCAACAGATTCTGTGCCTTTGGGGCCTTTTGCGGTTACTACATTGTTTTCTACCTTTACTTCCACCCCTGATGGGATTTCAACAGGTAATTTACCGATTCTTGACATTTTGTTTTCTCCTTTTGCTTCGCGTGAGCCGGTGTGCAAGACGGAAACAACAATTAAATTTTCGTCTGAAACACCACGCCACGCACTTGTGTATTAAGCGGGAACGCTTCGGGTTTCTTTTATGCACCGCATAAAGCACATAAAGAAACACCAAATCAACCCATTTATTTAAGATGCGCTTTAAAACGCAAAACCTATACTACCAAACGTAGCAAAGAACTTCACCGCCGATATTTTCTTTTCTTGCGGTTTTATCTGTCAATAAGCCTTTGCTTGTTGAAACAACGGCAATTCCTAAACCGTCAAATACTCTGGGCAGGTTTTTAGCTTTTGAATAAGTTCTCAAACCCGGTGTTGATACTCTTTTTAAGCCTGTAATAACAGGTTTATTGTTATTGTATTTTAATTCAACATCAATAACTTTAAAGTTGTCTTTTTCTTTAACGGTATAACCTGCAATGAAGCCTTCTTCACGAAGAAGTTTAACAAGTTCAACCTTTAAATTTGAAGCAGGAATCTCAACATTTGAATGACGAACGGTGTTAGCGTTTCTGATTCTTGTGAGCAAATCTGCGATAGGATCTGTAACTGTCATATTTAATTTTCCTTTCTACTTGCAAGACCCGAAAATATCGTTCAGCCTTGTAGTTTAGTAATATCTATTGCACAGGATAAACCCGCGCAAAGATAATAATATATAAAACAAAAAAACATTGCAAACTTTTATTAAAAAAGTTAATTTTTCTTTATAAAACAACAAAATGCACACCATTAAAACAAGGTGTGCATTTTAATATATTTTAAATTTCTTACCAAGAAGCTTTTGTAACGCCCGGCAATAAACCTCTGTGTGCAAATTCTCTTAAGTGAATTCTGCAAAGGCCGAAATCTCTGTGGAACCCGTGGGGTCTGCCGCAGATAGAGCATCTGTTGTGAAGTCTTACTGTAGGATATTTTCCTTTAGCGGCAAGCATTTCACGAGTTGCTTCTTTGTTTATCATTGCTTTTTTAGCCATTATTTACATTCTCCTTTGATTAATGTTTTTTAAAGGGCATACCTAAATGAGCAAGCAGGCTTTTTGCCATTTCATCATTGGGCGCCGTTGTAATTATAGAAATATTCATACCCTTAACAATATCCACTTCTTCGTAGTGAATTTCAGGGAATAAAGCTTGTTCTTTCAAACCAAAAGTATAGTTTCCTCTGCCATCAAAGCTCTTGCCTGATACCCCTCTAAAGTCACGAATTCTGGGAAGTACAACGCAAACGAGCTTCTGGAAGAAATCATACATTCTCTCGCCTCTGAGCGTTACCATTGAACCAACCGGCATACCTTCTCTTAATTTGTATGATGCGATTGATTTTTTAGCTTTTGTAACCAAAGCTTTTTGACCTGCAATTTTTGTTAATTGAGCTACAATTGCTTCAGCCAGTTTTGAATTGTGCGAAGCTTCGCCCACACCCATATTGATAACAATTTTATGCAATCTTGGAATTTGCATTTCATTTGTTAATTTAAATTCTTCTTTTAATTGTTTTCTGATTTGATCTTGATATTTTGCTTTTAAATCAGTTGTTTTTTGAGCTGACATTTTATTTTTACCTTTCTAGCCTTTGAAATTCTGCTCTATTGAATAAGTTCGGCGAGCCTGTCAAATTTCAATGCTTATGCTCTTAAATTATACATCTAATGATTCGCTGCATTTTTTGCAAACGCGAATTTTTTTGCCGTCTTTAATTTCATGTTTTACTCTTGTAGCTTTTTCGCAAGAGGGGCAGTAAACCATAACTTTGCTTGAATCCATAAAAGCTTCTTTTTTAACGAGTCCGCCTTGAATTCCTGCCATAGGGTTAGCTTTTTGAGCTTTTGTTACCATGTTAACACCTTCAACAAGTACTTCGCCTTTTTTGGTATCAACTTCTTTAACGTTGCCCACTTTGCCTTTATCGCGTCCGGAGGTAACAATTACTCTGTCACCCACTTTTGTATGAATTTTCTTTTCTTCTGACTTTGCCATTTTCATTTGTTCCTTTTATATTAAATAACTTCCGGCGCAAGAGAAACTAT
>CAJULX010000048.1 GCA_910587245.1 Candidatus Gastranaerophilales bacterium | reverse complement strand
TTTTAGATGTTAATAAAGCTGAAAAAGTAGACTATAAAAGCGTTATAGCGGATGATTCCGTTAAAATGTATTTACAGCAGATAGGAAAAATTCCGCTGCTTTCTTATGATGAAGAAATGGCTGTGGCAAGGGAAATTAAAGAAAAAAATTCCCAAAAAGCTAAAGAAACTCTTATAAGTTCAAATTTAAGGCTTGTTGTAAGCATTGCTAAAAAATATATAGGAAGAGGGCTTTCTTTCCTAGATTTAATTCAGGAAGGAAATATGGGCTTAATGAAAGCTGCCGAAAAATTTGACTACACAAAAGGTTACAAATTTTCAACATATGCAACCTGGTGGATTCAACAATCCATTACAAGGGGAATTGCCGATAAATCAAGGATGATAAGGCTTCCCGTACATATGATTGAAACTCTCGGAAAAATCAAACGTGCTTCTATAGAGCTTTCGACCGAATTAAACAGGGTTCCTACAAAAGAAGAAATTGCGGCAAAAATTAATATGCCTCTGTCAAAATTATCAGCACTTATGAAATCGGCGCAAAGCACTATCAGTATTGAAACTCCTGCTAATCAAAAAGATGATTCTTCAAAAATTGCGGATTTTATAGTGGATGAAAGCCACCTAACCCCTGATACCAAGGTTACACAGGAAAATCTGCTTGATGATGTACATAAAATGTTAAATCAGCTTAATCAGAAAGAAAAAGATGTTTTAATTATGCGCTACGGGCTTGATGACAACGGGCAGAAAAAAACTCTGGATGAAATCGGCACCAGATACGGTGTTTCGAGGGAAAGAATCCGTCAGATTGAAACCCGCGCAATTTCCAAACTTAAAAAACTCTGCAAAAACCAGAACCTGAGCGGGAATTTAAAAAACTATATAGGAATGTAATTTTATTTTTAAATGTGAAGTTATGTAACACTTTAATTATTCTTGTTTAAGTTTTAGCTTTATACAGCCGAAAACTTCCTTATAAATATCTTTTAGGATAAAAGAAAGGAAGTTAAAATGACCGATTTAAATATTCCAGGTGCAAATATTTCAACTGCGGGAAAAATAGAAACTGAGAAAATAAAACAATTTGCTGAAACAATAAGGAAAGTTGCTGAAAAAAAAACAGATTCATATAGAAGACTTAAAAAACTTATCCAGTGAAAATGAACAGGTTGTTGTTGATTTCAGTGAAGATGCTCTGGATAAAAATACTGATTATGAAATATCTAAAGAAGAATTATTTGAATCCGCTCAAATACAACTCAACGCATTAGAAGAAAAACATCTTAGAGAAAGTTATAACGAGTTTACAAGCTAAAATTAATACTGCGATATTCAACATTTTATAAATTTTATTTGAGTTTTTTCTTTTGCAAGACAAATGTTTACTATATAAGTTTTTAGGATAAAAGAAAGGAAGTTAAAAATGGCTGAAATGAATATTTCGGGTATTGGTGTTTCATCTGCCGCACAAGCTGCTGCGGAAATCGGAACAGAGGCTTTAAAAAAATCTGTTGAAAATAAAAACCAAAATACGGAAAATAAAGATTTACCCGAGTCAAACGAGAACGAGCAGGTTGAGCTTGAATTTAATGACGGAAAAGATGACGGTAAAATAGGTTTTGGCGAAACTTTAAAAAGTTTTGGAAAAGGTTTTATAGATGGTGTTAAAAACTTGTTTGGCAAAAAACCTTCCGCCTGGCAGGAGATTTCCGAAAGAAAACAAGAATTAGCTGAACAAAAACAAGCCGCAGAGAAGAAAATGGTTGATATTTCTGAACAGCGACAGGAATTAAACAAGCAGACATCTGAAGAAATATCTGCTGGTAATCGTGAAAGCTGGCTTGAAGATATTGACAGTAAAGTCAGTGATGAGATAAAAGAAAGCACCCTTCAAAATACACATCCTGAGTGGTTTGAATAATTATATTAACTAATATTAAAAATCTATAAACATACAATCGCCGTAGGAGAAAAATCTGTATTTTTCTTCAACGGCTTTTTTATAACAGGAAAGCGTAAAATCATATCCTGCAAGCGCGCAAACCAGCATTATAAGCGTAGATTTGGGCAGGTGGAAATTTGTTAAAAGTTTATCTATAACTTTAAATTTATATGGCGGATAAATAAAAATATCGGTTTCATCTTTTACGGGTATAATTTTACCGTATTTCTTATATACGGCCTCAAGCGTTCTTGTAACGGTTGTTCCCACTGCCACAATATTTTTACCTTGCGCTTTTGCTTCATTTATTATCTGCGCGGCATTTTCTGAAATTTCAAAACTTTCCGTGTGCATTTTGTGGTCTAAAATATTATTTTCTTTTACGGGTAAAAATGTTCCAAGCCCGACGTTGAGCGTAATATAGGCTATTTTTACACCTTTTTTTCTTATAATATCAAGTATTTCAGGCGTAAAATGAAGCCCTGCCGTAGGTGCTGCAACACTCCCCGATATTTTTGCAAAAACGGTTTGATAAGTTTCTTTATCTTCCTGAATATTTTTTCGCTGTATGTAAGGCGGCAAGGGAATTTCACCGTATTTTTCAAGCACGTTCGAGAGCGTATCACCTTTAAATATAAGTTCTACAAGGTTTTCATCCGGTCCGGATTGCGTAGAAACCCCTTTTTCTATAAGCTTTACGGAAAATTCATCTGAAATATGTATAATATCATTGGGTTTTAGGCGTTTTAGGTTTTTAATAAGCGCATACCATAAGGCTTTTGACTCATTTTCACTGTCTTGTGAATTTTCAGATGCAGGGTGAAGCAGAAATATTTCAATGCTTGCGCCTGTTTCTTTCCGCCCGATGAGCCTTGCAGGGATAACTTTGGTATTATTTAATACCAAAACATCCCCTTCTTTAAGGTAATTCACAAAATCAAAGAAATGTTTATTTTCAACGCTCTTTTTTTCCCTTGAAATTACCATCATTCTTGAATTATCGCGCTTTTTTAACGGAAATTGCGCAATTAATTCTTCCGGAAGAAAATAATCAAAATCTTCCAATTTTGTATATTCAGGTATTTGTTGTTCATTTATTTGTTTATTATCAAATTTTTCTATAGTATTTTTATCTGTTTTTGTCATAAAATTATTATATAATAAAAGTTTCTTGATTTTTTAGGAGAAAAATTATGACAATAAAGATTGCAGACCGTGAATTTTCAACCAGATTAATGGTTGGCACGGGAAAATTTGATGATTTTGAAACAATGAAAAAAGCCCATGCGGCAAGCGGGGCGGAGATTGTAACCGTTGCAATAAGAAGGGTTGAAGAAAAATCTCAAGGTCATGCAGGCCTAATGGATAACATTGATTTAAATAAGTATTGGATTTTACCCAACACCGCAGGGTGCGCCACAGCGGAAGAAGCTATCCGCATTGCGCATTTATCAAGGGCTATGGGCATAAATAACTGGATAAAACTTGAAGTTATTCCCGACCCTAAATTTTTGCTTCCTGACCCTATTGAAACTTTAAATGCGGCAAAAATACTTGTAGATGAAGGGTTTGTAGTTCTTCCTTATATCAATGCTGACCCTATTCTTGCAAAAAGACTGGAAGAAATCGGATGTGCAACCGTTATGCCTTTAGCTTCCCCAATCGGCTCAGGACAGGGTGTTGTAACCATGGAAAATATAAAAATTATAATTGAACAATCAAATATCCCTGTTGTGGTGGATGCAGGAATCGGTGTTCCTTCGGATGCTTCCGCCGTTATGGAAAAAGGTGCGGATTTTTGTCTTATAAATACAGCTATAGCAAAAGCTAAAGACCCTGTTAAAATGGCGGAAGCTTTTAAATACGGAGTTATGGCAGGCCGCGCTGCTTATGAAGCGGGAAGAATCCCCGTAAAACAGTATGCAAGCGCTTCTTCACCTTTAACGGGGATTGTGGGTAAATAAACAATATTAACTATTTAGTTTGAAATAAATATGGAAAAATTTAATAATTTATTCGGGCGTTTAAAAAACCTTTCAATATATGTATTTGAAAGGTTTTTAGCCTTAATTTATAAAGAAAATTGCTGTGTTTGCGGCTGTTCAAAAGATAATAAAATTCTGTGCAAAACCTGTGCAAAAGATGTTGAAATTTTATCAGGTTTTCCACAAGGTTTATTAAGGGGTGTTGAAATCTATTCCGCCTGTATTTATAAAGGGGTTATTAAAGAATTAATCCATAAATTAAAATTTCACCACAATCTTTCCACAGCAAAGGTTTTAGCAGAATTTTTATCAGAATATTACAACAAGATTCTAAGTTTTGAACAGAAAAAATCAGGCAATGTTAAAAAATTCCAAAATATGGTATTTATACCTGTTCCCACTGCAAAAAGAAATATAAAAGAGCGCGGATATAATAACGTTTATGAGATTGTAAAAAGGTTTGCAGAAATCCGCATTTCAAGAGGAGAAAATATTAAGATTTTAAACGATTTTTTAATAAAAATTAAAAATACAACTCCGCAGTATAAAATTAATAAATTAAAAAGAAGAAAAAATGTTGAAGGGGTTTTCGGTATTAATCTAAAGAAATACAAGGATTTTCAAGATAAAACTTTTGTTATAATTGACGATATTATTACAACAGGTTCTACTCTTGATGAAATTATAAAAACCCTGCAGGAAAATAATATAAAAAAGATTATTTGTATAACACTGTCAAAAGCTGTTTAAAAATTTACACAAGTTTTACACATGTTAAAATTCAATAATATCAAGGGTTTATAATGGTTTTGCACAAATTTTAAATGCTTATTATATATTATTAAATTTTTATAATATAATTATTTTATATAATATAAAAATCGGGATATAAAGTTTAAAAAACAAAAAAGGAAGATTCAATGGAAATTGTTTTAAACAAGGAAGATTTTCTAAACGGTATCAAAGTTGTAAAAAATATCACTTCATCAAAAGGGGTACAGCCTGTTTTATCAAATATATTAATTGAAACCATATCAAATGACAGGGTTGTATTTATCGCAACAGATTTAAACCTCGGGATAAGTTTTAAACTGAATGCGGAAGTTGTAAGTGAAGGAAAAATTACACTATCTGCCAAAACTCTTGAAGAAATAGTTAATAAACTTCCAAATAAACCGATTGTTTTAAAACTGGATAATGAAACAAATGTTGTAACAATCTCATGCGGCAAATCAAAATTTGAACTTATAGGAATAAATGCAAATGAATATCCTAAAGTATTTGATGAAGCTCAAGAAGGTGAAGAATGTAAAGAATTTAAAATAAAAACAGGGCTTTTAAATAAAGGAATTAAACAGACAGCTTTCTCAACAGCTCAAAATGAAACAGGCAGTGTGCTTTCAGGGGTTTGTTTTAATATAAATTCAAATGTTCTGGAAATGGTTGCAACGGACGGCAATCGCCTTACACGCGCAAGAAAAGATATTGATTCAAAAGATGAAGAAGTAATGTTTATATCTCCATCCCGCACGCTTGTTGAAGTTTCAAGAATAATTTCAATGTTGAAAGATGAAAGTGTTAAATTTATATTAAAGAAAAACAAAATTGTTTTTGAATTTGAAAATGTAACTTTCCAATCAAGGTTAATTGAAGGAACGTATCCGAAATATCAGCAGTTAATCCCCACATCAAACGAAAAAACGGTTACAATTGACAGGGAACAATTGATTCAGGCAATCGAGCTTGTTTCGGTTATGGTAAACGAGCGTACAAATATTATGAAATTTAATTTTGAAAACAACAGCCTTGAAATAAGCACGGATACTCCTGAATCAGGTTCAGGAAAGGATTTTCTCGATATAGAATATAATTATGAAAATCTTTTAATAGCATTTAATTATAAATATGTTTTAGACAGTTTAAAAAATATGGATTCTAAAAACGTTAAAATAGAAATGTGCACAAATCTTTCAGCTTCAATATTTAAGCCGGAGGCTGAAAATAATGAAGAAGATAATAATTATATATGTTTAATTATGCCGGTGCAGGTAAGATAAGGGGTTTTTGATGAAAGTATCGGCTCAAGTACCTGCAACTATAGCTAATCTCGGGTGTGGTTTTGATTGTTTAGGACTTGCACTGCCTGTTTATAATACCGTTACTATTGAAGAAACGGTATTACCCGGTTCTGGAATTGAAATTAATATTTTAGATGAAAATAATGAAGAAGACGGTTTAAACAATATCCCAAAAGACAAGAATAATATTGTTTATAAGGCAATTGAACTTTTGTATAACTATATCGGACAAAGTCCCAATGAATTAAAAATATCAATTAAAACAGGAATCCCGATAGCACGCGGCATGGGATCATCCGCCTCTGTTATAACAGGCGGATTGATTGCGGCAAACGAGCTTTTGGGACGTCCTGCAGATACTGCTGTTTTATTATCTATTGCGACAGAAATTGAAGGACATCCTGATAATATTGCACCTGCAATTTTAGGCGGGGTTGTATTATCCGATTGGGAAGAAGACGGTTCGGTTGTTACAAGAAAATTACCATGGCCTGATGATTGGGTGGTTACAATTTGTATTCCTGATTATGAGCTTTCAACAGGTATTTCAAGAAGTGTTCTTCCTGAAAATGTTCCGATGAAAGATGCTGTATATAATTTAAGACATTGCGGCATGTTTGTTGAAGCTGTCCGTACAAAGGATGAAGAACTTTTGAAATTATCTTTAAGAGACAGATTGCATCAGCCCTACAGGACAAAACTTGTGCCCGGTTTAACGCAGATAATGAACGAATTAAAACATGTTGACGGTGTTTTGGGGTGCGTTCTGGCGGGTGCAGGTCCTTCGGTTGCGGTTATTCAAAACGGTACAAAGAATGAGGAAATAAAAGAAATTGTGACCGCCGCCTGGAATAATATAAATGTAAATGCACAAATATATACTCTTCCTGTTGTGCAGGAAGGTGCAAAGATAATACTATAGGCTTTTATAGATTAAAAAGGAGAAAAACATTATGAAAAAAGCAGTTATAACAGTACTTTTGGCTTTAGTATCAATGGTTGGTATGAATGCTTCATTTGCGGCTATCGGCTATGTTGATTACGGAAAAGTTTCAACTGATTATGCTCTTGCAAAAAAATATACAGCAGATTTAGACAGAAAAGTAGAAGCAATTAAAGCATATACTACAGCGCAGGATAAAAAAATTCTTGCCGCAAAAACAGACGCTGAAAAGAAAGCAATCGGCACAGAATCAATGAAGCAATTAAAAGCTAAACAACAGGATTACGTTGCAACAAGAACAAGATATGAAAACGATTTAACGGCAAAAGTTGTAGCTGCTGCAGAAAAAGTAAGAGTTGCAAAAAAACTTGATATTATTATTAAAAAAGATTCAAGAGTAACAGGCGGAGTTGACTGCACTCTTGATGTTTTAAACGCTCTTAAATAAAAGGAAAACCACATAAATTGTTCAATTATGATGTTATAGTGGTTGGTGCAGGACATGCAGGTTGTGAGGCGGCAATTGCCGCCTCTAGA
>CAJULX010000047.1 GCA_910587245.1 Candidatus Gastranaerophilales bacterium | reverse complement strand
CATGCAAAAATTGCGGAGCCGTTGTATTAACTCATACAGTTTGCCCCGAATGCGGAACATACAAAGGCAAAGTAGCAAGCGCTAAAGGTCAGGCTATGCTTGAATCTAAAGTTGAAGAAGCTAAAGAAGTTAAAAAATCCAAAAAGGCAAAAGAAGAAACGGAAGCTAAAGTTGAAGAAACTAAAGCTGAAACAGCCGAAGAAAAACCAAAAAGAACAAGAAAAACCAAAAAAGCTGAAGCTGAAACAGAAGCTAAAAGCGAAGAATAATTAAACAAAAAGGCAGGTAACAAGTTGCCTGCCTTTCAAATTTAACAGGGTAGGACTTTTTGAGGAATTTAGTATTATGACAAGAATAGCTATAGATGCTATGGGCGGAGACCATGCACCTGAAGAAATAGTTAAAGGCGCCATTTGGGCTGCCCTTGATTATAATGTGCCGATTGAGCTTGTCGGAAAAGAAGATGAAATCAAAAGAGAGCTTGATAAAATTCAAAAAGCCGGCATAAAATCAAAACGCGGCGGATATTTTTCTCATAATATTAAAGTTGATTTTTCAAAGCTTGATATAAAAATTACCCATGCCGACGAAGTTATCGAAATGGGCGAAGCTGTAGGTCAGGCTATCAGAAAGAAAAAGAAATCTTCAATTGTTCTTTCCGTTGATGCGGTTGCTCAAGGAAGCTCCGATGCTGTTGTTGCAGCAGGTTCAACGGGGGCAGCCATGGCATCAAGCCTTTTTGGCTTAGGCAGATTAAAAGGTATTGAAAGACCAGCAATCTGTGTTACTTTGCCCGCAATGAAACACCCCATATGCTTAATTGATGCGGGTGCAAACAGCAGCAGTACTCCTGAAATGCTTTGCCAGTTTGCAATTATGGGCTCAACATTTGTAAAAAATGTGTACGGCAGACAAAACCCGACTGTCGGAATTTTAAACATAGGTGAAGAAGCGGGAAAAGGCAACGAGCTTGTTCAAACCGCACACAGAATGCTTCAAGAGCTTAAAGAAAACGGTCAGATTAATTTTATAGGCAATATTGAAGGAAAAGAAGTATTTCACGGAGATTGCGATGTTGTAGTTTGCGACGGTTTTGTCGGAAACGTTGCATTAAAAATAGTTGAAGGCTCTTCATTAATGCTTTTTGAAATGATTAAAGAAGAATTTAATTCAAATATAATCTCAAAAATAATAGGCTTACTTGCAAAACCTTTTATGAAACGCATATACAAAAGAATTAATTATGAAGAATTCGGCGGAGCATTGCTTTTGGGTGTTAAGGGTATAACAGTTATTGCCCATGGAAGAAGCACGGCTTACGCTATTAAAAACGCTGTCCGTGTTGCAAAAGAAGCCGTGGAAACAGGCGTAAACAAAAAAATATCAGAATTTTTTGAATAGAGGAATAAAAGATGAATTATAAACCCGTACAAATACTCGCCCTCGGGATGTCAGTACCCGAAACGATTATCACAAATGATGATTTAACAAAAATTTTAGACACATCAGACGAGTGGATTTCGACAAGAACGGGTATAAAACAAAGACATATTGCAAACGGTAATGAAAATTCCACATTTTTTGGAGTAAATGCCGCACTTGATGCTATGAAAAAATCAGGCATCGAAGGAATTGACGTTGATGCAATTATCGTTGCAAGCTCAAACCCTTATAACATCTATCCTTCAACCGCATGTGTCATTCAAGATGCCATAGGCGCCAAAAATGCAATAGCATTTGATATAACGGTTGCCTGCACAGGAATGATTTATGCGCTTGAAATCGGCCGCTCTATGATTGCGACAGGAAAATATAAAAATGTGCTTCTCGTTGCAACGGATACAAATTCAAAATTTCTTGACTGGACGGACAGAGGAAGCTGTGTACTGTTCGGTGACGGTGCAGGGGCGCTTTTAATCGGCGAGTCAAAAGACGGTGTTGATGACATTCTTGCATTAAATGTCAATGCAAACGGCTCTATGGGTAAATTTATTACAATGAATTTAACGGGTGATAACTGCCCGCTTGTGGAACCTGCAACGGAAGGCTGCAAAAAAATCACAATGAACGGCAAAGAAGTTTATAAATTCGTGGTTCAAACCATGCCGGAATCTATCATGAAATGTCTTGAAGATGCAGGATTGGAACCTAAAGATGTTGATTATCTCGTACCGCATCAGGCAAACCTCAGAATTATAGAAGGATTACAGAACCGCCTTGAATTCAGTGATGATAAGGTTATTGTAAATATTGATAAATACGGAAACACATCAGCTGCTTCCGTTCCTATTGCTTTGACAGAGGGTATTCAATCAGGCAAGATTAAAACCCCTTCTGTTGCGATTCTTTGCGCATTCGGCGCAGGCATGGCGTGGGGTTCTGCCGTTATACGCCTTAGAGAAGGCCTTAAATAATTCCGATTAAATTTTAAAAGGAGAAAATTAATGAATAAAATTGCTTTCATATTCCCTGGTCAAGGTGCACAAACTACAGGCATGGGGCTTAGTTTATTTGAAAATTTTGAATCCGCAAAAAAAGTATTCAATAAAGCAGATTCCGTTTTAAATAAATCTGTTTCAAAAATTTGCTTTGGAGGTCCCGATGATGTTTTAAAACAAACGGTAAACACACAAAGCTGTCTTCTAACCGTATCAATTGCGGCGCTTGAAGCGCTAAAAGAAGCTTCAAACGGCTCGATTAAGCCCGATTACGCTTTGGGGCATTCTTTGGGCGAATATTCGGCTCTTTACACGGCAGGCGTTATGGATTTAGATAATACCCTGCTTGCCATTCAAAAAAGAGCGGATTTAATGCAAAAAGCTTGCGAAAGCTCTGCACAGGGCGGAATGAGCGCCATTTTAGGCTTAAGCGAAGATAAAATCAAAGAATGTCTTGAAAAGGCTTCATCTAAAGGGCTTGTAAGCATTGCAAACTATAATGAACCAAATCAGATAGTTATAACAGGCGAACTTGAAGCTGTTAATTATGCAAACGAACTTATAAAGGAAGCAGGAGCAAAAAGAGTTGTTCCGCTTGCCGTTTCAGGCGGATTTCACTCTAAATTAATGCAGAGTGCAAGCGATGAATTTAAAACATTTGTAAACACGCTTCAAATTAACGATGCATATATTCCCGTTGTAACAAATGTTGATGCCGAACTTACAACAAAAGCCGATGATTTTAAGGCAAAAATGCCTGAGCAGATAAGTTCATCGGTTTATTGGACCCAATCAATACAAAAATTGCTTGAACTTGGCGTTGATACTTTTATTGAACTGGGTAACGGCAAAGTATTATCAGGTTTAAACAGAAAAATCTGCCCGCCCGATGTAAAAACATATAACGTTTTTGATA
Organism: Candidatus Gastranaerophilales bacterium; assembly: GCA_910587245.1. Classification (GTDB taxonomy): domain Bacteria; phylum Cyanobacteriota; class Vampirovibrionia; order Gastranaerophilales; family Gastranaerophilaceae; genus MGBC122484. The sequence goes on along the minus strand of CAJULX010000047.1, from coordinate 5,157 downwards.
AAGATTCATTAATAAGCACGGTAAACGAACTTACTGCCGTAAATGTATAGGAGAAATTAAAATGACGGATGATAAAAAAGTAGCCCTGGTTACGGGCGGCTCAAGAGGAATAGGAAAAGCATGCGCTTTAGAATTGGCTAAAGCAGGATACGATATCGTTATAAACTATGCAGGAAACGAAGAAGCTGCAAACAAAACGGTATCTGAAATTAAAGATTTAGGACAAAATGCCGTTGCAAAAAAATTCGACGTTTCAAATAAAGAAGCTGTAGACGGTGCAATTGAGGAAATTATTAAAGAATTCGGCAGAATTGATGTTCTTGTAAATAACGCAGGCATTACAAGAGACAACCTTTTTATGAGAATGAAAGAAGAAGAATGGCTTGCCGTTATCAATACAAATTTAAATTCGGCATATTTTGTAACAAACCCTGTTTCAAAAATTATGATTAAACAAAGAAGCGGTGCTATTGTAAATATGGCTTCAGTTTCAGGTGTTTACGGAAACGCAGGGCAGGCAAACTATTCAGCCGCAAAAGCCGGCATGATAGGCTTTACAAAATCTCTTGCAAAAGAACTTGCTTCACGCAATATCCGCGTAAATGCCGTAGCGCCGGGATTTATCCAAACAGATATGACAAAGGATTTGCCTGTAGATAAAATTGTTGAAAGAATTCCTTTAAAAACTCTGGGTAAACCTGAAGATATCGCAAAAACAGTAAAATTCTTAGCTGTTGATGCGACATATATAACAGGACAGGTTATAGGCGTGGATGGCGGTCTTGTAATATAATGAATTTCAGGTATTATACAATTTTTGTTTTATCTTTCCTGTGCATAAGTGTTTGTGCACAGGAATTTTATCAGCCAAAAAGCTATAAGGAAGAAAGAGACAGCTATATAAGGTATACATTTGATAATTTCAGCCCGTCAGAATTTCAAACCCCTTTTACATCAAGCTTTACGGGGCAAATTCCTTTAGATAAACAAAATTTAACCCCCGAAGAAAAAGAAAAAATCCGCCTTGCAAAAGAGTTAATGAAAGCAAAAAAACTTCAATTTTCAAGTGAAGAATTTATAAAACAAATCAAAAAAAATAAAACAGAAAATGTAAATCTGATGTTAAAGGCGGGAATAAGCCCGAATACCGATTATTTCGGTGAATATGCAATATTTTATGCAGTTAAATATAATAAAACAGAAATTGCAAAAATGCTGCTTGAAAAGGGCGCAAACCCGAATGCAGGCTTTGATTCACCGCTTTTTTGGGCAGCAAAGAATAATAATACGGAACTTGCAAAATTATTAATAGAAAAAGGTGCCAAGCTTGATTTTACGGAGCTTGTAACATCAAAAAGCATTCTTTACACCGCACTGAAAAAGAATAATCTTGAACTTGCAAAAATCTTGATTGATAACGGAGCAAAAATAGATACTCCGTCTGCTTTTATAATAGAAAAGAAAAATCTCTATTATAAACTTGGGATTGAAAAACCTTGAAATACAATCCTTGAATTATAACTATCATTGTAATATTATCTGCAGTTTATTAAAACTGTTTTAAAAATCTTTCATCATTATTAAAGAATAATCTTATATCATCAATTGCATATTTAAGCATTGTAAGTCTTTCAATACCCATACCGAATGCAAAGCCTGAATATACGCTTGAATCTATACCGACACCTTCTAAAACATTGGGATCTACCATGCCGCACCCGAGTATCTCAAGCCAGCCTGTACCGGAACATGTAGAACATCCTTTACCGCCGCACATAATGCACTGTACATCCACTTCGGCAGAAGGTTCGGTAAAAGGGAAAAAGCTGTTTCTAAACCTTGTTGGACGTGATGAACCAAAATATAATCTTATAAATTCATTCAATGTTCCTTTTAAATCGGTAAATGTTATGTCTTTATCCACGCATAACCCTTCAATCTGGTGGAATAAATTATTTTTTCTTGCACTAACCGATTCGTTTCTGTAAACTCTGCCCGGTGCAATAATCCTGATAGGAGGTTTTTGATTCTTCATAGCATGAATCTGGGCGCCTGATGTTTGGCTTCTCAATACGACATGTTCTGCATTTGCAGCATAATAAGTATCCTGAACATCACGTGCAGGGTGTTCCTTTGGTGTATTTAATAAATCAAAATTATATTTTTCAACTTCAACTTCAGGCGAATACTTATTTTCAATCAGTGAAAACCCGAGATGTTCAAAAATTTCAACAAGTTCGTTAACTGTTGATGTTAAAGTGTGGACTTTGCCTTTTTTAATGTATGTACCATCAAGCGTGGGGTCGATTTTTTCGGATGCAAGTTTTTGATTTAATTCTTCAAAATAGAAAACTTCATTTTTTTCTTTAATCAAATTTTCAATTTCTTTTGAAACTTCATTTGTCAAAGCCCCTATTTTAGGCCTTAAAGAAGGGTCTATATCTTTTAAGCCTTTTTTTAAATTATTAAGTTCAGATTGTCTTGATAAATATTTATTTTTAACTTCATCCAGCTCTTTTAAATTTGAAGCGGAATTAATTTCACATGCAGCATTCTTTTTTATTTCTAAAATTTTATTTTCCATAAAAAATCACCAAAATCCAAAACTTTTAACAAAAATAATAATACCTAAAAAAAAGCCTGACATCAAGATTTTTGATATAATATTCTTAAGTTTAAGATTATCATATTTTAACAGGAAGCATGAAATGATTATATTATTCTATATTGCATTATTTCTATATATTTCAACCATATCAATCATACCTACAATAATTGATTATGATTTCTGGGCAAGAATTGTAGTTGGAAAAACTTTTTTTCAAACAGGAAAACTTTTAAACTTTGATTTTCAATCCTTCGGACCCACAAGACAGTGGTTTGACCATGAATGGGGTTCAAGCATTATATTTTATCAAATTCTTGATAAATTCGGTGATAAGGGGATTTTTATATTTAAAGCCGTAACTATATTTATGGTCTATTTTATAATCACAAGAATAATTCTTTTAAGAAGAAAACACCTTTCAAAAACGGAAGTGAATCCGTTCAAATCAGCCCCTTTGAACATTTTATTCTTTATATTTTTAATTCAATCCACCCTCGATGTTGTATTTACAACGGTAAGGTGTCATATGTTATCTTTTCTTTTCTTTATGCTCTGGTTTTATGCGCTTGAAAAATCAAGACTTGAAAATAATTATAGAATTTTATGGGTTCTCCCCGTTTCAATGATTATGTGGGCAAATATCCACGGAGGCTGCTTTACCGGGCTCGGACTTCTTTTTATCTACACGGTCGGAGAATTTTTGAATAAAAAACCGTGCAAACCATATGTTTTAGTTGGAATATTCTCTGTTTTTGCAATGTTTATAAACCCTTACGGGGTAAAATATGTATATTTTCTATTCTCCGCAATAACGATGGATCGCCCGACCATAACAGAATGGGTTTCTATTTTTAATAAAATACACTTTACAAAATATTTAAAATATAAAATCTGGATGTCAGCGGTTGCCTTTTTAACTGCAACAATACTTATTAAAAAATATATTAAAATTGATGCAAAAACAGTAAAAGAAAAACTTGCAGCACTATACAATTCTATAGACAAAACAAAAGCCATAACCCTTATTATTATGTTTCTGTTATCAATTAAAACATTAAGACTCATACCGTTTTTTGCATTTACGGCTGCGGTGTTTTTATATGATGACATATACAAACTGTTTAACAAAAAACTGCCGAATATAATAAACAATCTTAAAGAAATATTTTTATATATTCTTATTGCAGTATCTTTTTTATACACAAATCATGTATTAAAAATGGAATGCACTCTTATTCAATATCCTTACAGGGAAGCCGAATTTTTAAAAATAAATAATCTTAAAGGAAATTTATTTGCTAATTTCCACTACGGAAGCTATCTTGCATATAAGTTGTATCCGGATAATTTTATTTTTATGGATGGCAGATACGAAGAAACCTATGACCCTGAGCTTTTGAGCAGAATGCGCATTATGTTTATCGGCCCAAACTGGAAAGAAGAGTTTTATAAGCAGCATATTGACTACATCCTGGTTGAAAAAGAATATATTTTATATGAAAGACTTTCAAAGGATTCTGACTGGAAACTTGTAATAAACAGCAAAGATTTTGCACTTTTTATAAATAAAAATATTGATACAAAAAATTTAAAAATGCCGCCTGAAAACATAGAATATTACAACAAAACAAGATGGCAGACAAATATAGACTGGAGCACAGGGTGGATAAAATAAAAATAACACGTGCTTTAATGTGTTTGATATTTTTATTTGTATGCAATAATGCGCACGCCGAAAAAACAGTTGAGCGCCTGCCTTTAGAACAAAGGCAGGAAAATTACATTGAAATTCAAAATCTGAATTTAAATGAAAGAAAACTTGAAAAATTTGATACAATCCGCACTATGGAATATGCTATGCTAAGACCCATAGCCCTGCAGCTTGAAAGCTGCCTTTTAAGGCTGGATGAATTAAATCAAACAAAATGCAGATTTTATCAAAGACAGTGCAAAAAAGAACTCAAGAAAAACAAGGCATTCGTTGCAGGAGATGTCAAAGAATTAAAAAGACAAATAAGGCAGAAAAAAGAATACTATAAAATTTTGTACATAAATGAAACCACAAGAGCACAGCATTTGATGCTCAGAGAAACAATTAAAAATATCACAAACGATAAAATACAGCTTTGGTAATTTAATAAAATATTAATTTATACAAAAAGCCCCAAGGCATAACGCCAAAGGGGCTTTTTAAAATTTGAATATTTTTTACTTATTAACTGTATCAATGATAACTTTGAATGCTTCGGGCTCATTTACCGCAAGCTCAGCCAGCATTTTTCTGTTAACTTGAATATCAGCCTTTTTAAGCAGATTCATAAATTTAGAATATGATAAACCGTATTCGCGAACTGCAGCATTGATTCTTACAATCCACAAAGATCTCATATTTCTTTTTACAACTCTTCTGTCACGGTAAGCATATTTTAATGCTTTCATAACAGCCTGATTTGCTACTTTAAAGATTCTGCTTCTGGCACCGATAAAGCCTTTAGCTAATTTTAATATTTTTTTATGTCTTTTTCTTAAAACATTTCCGCGTTTAACTC
>CAJULX010000046.1 GCA_910587245.1 Candidatus Gastranaerophilales bacterium | reverse complement strand
ACCCGCGCTCGACAGTCGGTACAATCACCGAAATTTATGATTATTTAAGGCTTTTGTTTGCGCGCGTCGGCACGCCTTATTGCCCTAAATGCGGTACACCTATTGCACCGCAGACCGTGGATGAAATTGTATCAAAGATTCTGGAGCTTCCAAACGGGGCAAAAATTCAGATTATAGCTCCTATTGTGCGCGGTAAAAAGGGCGAATTTCAAAATGTGATATCCGAGCTTAAGCAGGAAGGGTTTATCCGCCTTAAAATAGACGGGGAAATTTATAATCTTGATGAGGATGAAATCAAGCTTGCAAAGACCGTAAAACATGATATTGACGTTGTTATAGACAGAATTATTATAAAAGAAGGGATAAAAAGCAGGCTTTTTGACAGTGTGCAGACTGCATTATCCCGCGCAAACGGGCTTGTAGCGCTGGATGTACTTAAAGCTGACGGAGTAGAACCATATGAAAAACTTTTCAGCGAAAAATTAAACTGTCCGAATTGCGATTTGAGTTTTGAAGAAATTACACCGAGAATTTTCAGTTTTAACGCACCTTACGGGGCATGTAAAGTGTGTAACGGACTTGGTGCGCATTATGAAGTATCTGATGCGCTTGTTGTACCCGATACATCAAAATCGTTAAAAGGCGGTGCAATATACCCCTGGGCAAAGACTTCAAACCAGTATTATACCGATGTTTTGCTTTCGGTTTGTGAACATTACGGGATTGACCCCGATAAACCGTTTAAATCTTTAACGCCCGCACAAAAAGGGATTATTCTTTACGGAAATGATACGGAAACAATTAAAATGCGTTACTGCGATTTTGGTACAAAACATATGAGAACGCATTACCAGCCGTATATCGGTGTTATTCCTTATATGATGAAAAAGTATGAGCAATCGGACAGTGATATCATCCGCGCGGAAATTCAAAAATATATGACGGAAATTCCCTGTAATGCCTGTAAGGGGGCAAGGCTTAACCCGTTTGTTTTATCGGTTAAGATTATGGATAAAAATATCTATGATTTTTGCTGTATGAGCATTGATAAAGCTTATGAATTTATTGAGGAATTGTATTTAAACCTCGATAATTACAAAATGGAGATTGCAAAACAGATTTTGGATGAAATCAGGGCGCGTTTAAAATTTTTGCTTGATGTGGGGCTGAATTATTTAACGCTCGCAAGAAGCGCCGGAACCCTTTCAGGCGGCGAAGCACAGAGAATAAGACTTGCAACACAGATAGGCTCAGGGCTTTCAGGCGTGCTTTATGTGCTGGATGAGCCTTCAATCGGGCTTCATCAGCGTGATAACGATATGCTTATAAAAACGCTTTTGAAACTTAGAAACCTCGGGAATACTTTGATTGTGGTGGAACATGATGAGGATACAATACGTTCTGCCGATTATATTGTGGATATCGGGCCTAAGGCAGGGGTGCACGGCGGACAGCTGATTGCATGCGGTGCGGTTAAGGATATTGAAAAAGCTAAAGATTCAATAACGGGAAAATATTTAAGCGGGGAATTGAATATTCCCGTACCTAAAAAAACTCGTATCGGGAACGGAGAATTTTTAGAGGTTAAAAATGCGTATTTAAATAACCTGAAAAATGTTGATGTGAATATCCCTTTAGGGAAAATTGTTGCCGTGACGGGGATTTCAGGAAGCGGTAAATCAACCCTTGTAAATGATATTATTTATGAATTTGCATTGCACAAATTGCGCGGAAATCGCCCAAAACCAAATGGTGTGGATGATATTAAGGGGTTTGAGCACATTGATAAGGTTGTTCTTGTCGACCAATCTCCGATAGGCAGGACTCCAAGGTCAAACCCGGCAACATATACGGATGTATTTACACATATAAGAGATTTGTTTGCACAGACAAACGAAGCTAAGGTGCGCGGATATAAACAGGGAAGATTTTCTTTTAACGTTAAAGGCGGCAGGTGCGAAAAATGCAAAGGGGACGGCGTTTTAAAGATTGAAATGAACTTTTTATCCGATGTTTATGTAAAATGCGATGTCTGCAAAGGAAAAAGATACAATCAGGAAACGCTGGAAGTCAAATACAAGGGTAAAAGCATATCGGATGTATTGGATATGACGGTAGAAGAAGCGCTTGAATTCTTTAAAAACGTGCCGAGGATTGCAACAAGGCTTCAAACCCTTTATGATGTCGGTTTAGAATATATAAAACTCGGGCAGAGCGCTACAACACTTTCAGGCGGTGAAGCTCAGAGGGTAAAACTTGCGCTTGAATTAAATAAACGTGCAACGGGAAAAACACTTTATCTGATGGATGAGCCTTCAACCGGGCTGCACTGGTTTGATGTGGATAAACTTGTAAAAATTCTGCACAAGCTTGCAGACAGCGGCAATACGGTGCTTATTATCGAACATAATCTCGATATTATAAAATGTGCCGATTATATTATTGATTTGGGTCCCGAAGGCGGAAGCGGCGGCGGAGAGGTTGTAGCAAAAGGCACGCCTAAGCAGGTTATAAAGAATAAAGATTCCTTTACGGCAAAATTCCTTAAACCTTATATTGAAAAGGGGTAAGGCAATCATTTCCTGCCGATAACAAAATATACTCTTTTAAAAACCTCTTTGGGGATGGATTTTGTTTTGGGGCGGGGTATTCTTCTTTTAAATAGTGAAAGGAGAATTTTTATGTGTAAAACTTATGATGCAATTTATAAAATTGCAAAAAATGTGGAATCAGATGTTTTAGTATTATGGGTGGGTCATAAAAAAATATCAGGCACGCTTTTAGACTGCAAAGACAATAAATGCATGGATGAGGTTGTAACCTTGCAGGATGCAACCGTTGAATGTCATCATTCTGACGGTGCAAGCCACAAACATTCTTTCAGATGGCTGAATATCCCGTCTCATCAAATTAAAGCTTTTACTTTCAAATGCTGTGTAATTGATATGGATCTTCAATAAAAATAAAAATGCCTTGAAAATAATATTCAAGGCATTTTTATTATATAACAACATTTGTTTTTAACTTACCGTTTAAAAATCTTTTTAATATCTTGTGACCTTTTTCTTTTGTGTATTCAATGCCTTCAAGATATTCCGTCGGTTTTCCTTTTTCAGAAAGGCGAAGCTGCATTGCCTGTTTCCATCTTCCGCCGTTGTTGCCTGATGAAAATTCAACACCTTCAGTGTATATTTCAGGTTTATCGTTTTTAAAATAGGCTTCTTTAGCAACTCTAAGGTCTCCGCTTCCGTATTTTTGCATTCCTTCCTGATATACGGACAATTTTCCTTCTTTCATAACGGTAATATTCTTTGTGTTGTCTTCAAGAAATTCTTCTATTGTTTCAAGTATACCGTTTTTAAAATAGCTTCTTTTCAGGCAGATAGAAGTATCTTCCGGAATTTCCTCCATTATTTTTGACGAGGGGCTGCTCAAATTTTCTTTAATTCTTGCAACAATATTGCCGTTTGCATCTTTTCCGCCGTTATTATAGAGCTTGATTGTATCTTTTACTTTTGTGTTGATATTTTGAACAAATTCGTCCGCTCTTCGCATGGCATCTTTTACTTCTATCGGAAGCCTGCTCTTTTTGGCTGCATAAATAATACCTGCTGCAATAGCAATACCTGCGGCGATAAAACCTGCTGTTTTTTTATTATCAGTTTTTTGTTTGCAGTTTATTTCGGCGTTTTCATTTTGGCATGCCGTATTTTCCTGCGCACATTGAAGCGGCATCGGGGCGCTGTTTTTAAACGCGGTCAACCGCATGGCTGATATAGCAGGTATTTTCATTCTTTCTCTCTTCCCCTAAGACTTTTTATTCATGAGTATAAAACTGCTCAAAAAAATCCTTTGCTATCTAATTGTACAATCCTGAACAAAATTTTACAAATTGAAACAAGTTTGTTTTGTTTTTGGTTTTATTTATAATTCTTAAAAAAAGTGTTTTTATGTGGTAATATTTTCCTATGAATAATATGGAACTTTTAATGCCTGCGGGCAATATTGAAAAAATGCGGTATGCTTTTTCTTACGGGGCGGATGCGTGCTATCTCGGGATGGTGGATTATTCATTGCGTACAATGAGAAAAGGTGAATTAATAACAAGAGATAATCTAAAAATTGCAGCAGATGAAGCAAGACGCGTAAATAAAAAAGTTTATCTGACTTTGAATATTTTTGCATATGATAACGATATTGAAAAATTATATGAAGATATTGAAATAATTGGGGATGCCAATCCGCATGCAATTATTTTGAGTGATTTCGGGATATATAATATAATCCGCCGCGAATTATCAAATATTGATGTTCATATTTCAACCCAGACTAATACCTTAAATTCGGAAGCCGTTAAATTCTGGAGAGATTTAGGGGCAAGCAGGGTAATTTTAGCGCGTGAATTATCTTTAAAACAGATTGAAACCATAAGAAAAAATGTTCCCGATGTTGAACTTGAATGCTTTGTGCATGGTTCACAGTGTATGAGCTATTCGGGGCGATGTCTTTTATCCGATTATATGACAGGACATGAGAGGATGGCAAATCATGGCGGGTGTGCACAACCCTGCAGATGGAGCTATAAACTCCTTGAAGAAACACGCCCCGGTGAATATTATGAAATAATTCAGGATGATAAGGGTTCTCATATATTATCCCCCAAGGATTTATGTCTTGTTGAATATGTAAAGGATTTAAGGGACATCGGGGTTGATTCCGTTAAAGTTGAAGGAAGAACAAAGAGTCTTTATTATGTTTCTGCCGTTGCAAAAGCATACAGGGATGTTCTGGATGAGAAAATATCTCCCAAAGACGGATATATGGAACTTTTAAAGGTTGGAAACAGAGGATATACAAAAGGATTTTTCCTCGGTGATAATAATACCGACAGCTACAGCTATGATATCTCAAAAGGCTTGGCCGGGGCTGATTTTATAGGTATTGTTTTAGAAAAAATGGGTAACAAATTTAAAGTTTGCTTTAAAAATAAGGTAAATCTCGGGGATAGTGTTGAAATAATTACTCCTTCATACAGTACGGAGGCAAAAATTGTAAATATTTTGAATGAATCCAGAGAAGAAAATACGATAGCAAATACAAACGATGAAGCATGGATTGTATTTGAAGAAGGGAAAAATCTGGAAGCGACACTATGGCAGAAAGAGTGGAATCTTGCGCTTCTTCGAACTATCGGGATTAAAAATTTTAAATTGGAAAACGAGAAAGGCTGCATAACATGCGATTAAAACCCGATTATAATTTGAATTCAATATATGAAATAAATGAAGAAGAACTCTTGCAAAAAGGAGTAAAGTGTATATTTTTTGATTTGGATTCTACCGTTATGCAATCTAAAAGCGGAAAATTTACCCCTGAAACTCTGGAATTTTTAAACAGGCTTTCTAAAAATTTTAAAATTGCAATAATTTCAAATAACTGCAAAAAACACTATATATCAAAAGTTGAAGAACAGTGCGATATTAAAATTTATTCTAATGCCAAAAAACCTGATACAAAGGTTTTGAAACTCGCCTGCCGCGATTTTTGCATAAATGAAAATGAAGCTGCCATGGTGGGCGACAGACCGCTGACAGATATTCTTGCGGGCAAAAGAGCTAATATGATAACAATTCTTGTGGATTCGATTTCAAAAGATAAAGAAAATTTTGTGGTAAGATTTGCAAGATGGCTTGAAAGGCTTTCTATACAAAAAATAAAGTAATGTAATAAAAAAAGAGGTTTAATTAAAGATGAAAAAAAATGTTTTATGCTTTGCATTGGGATTAGTGCTTTTAAACCCTGTTTGCACCGTATTTGCCGCAGATAACGGTAAAGTAAGCGCCAAAGATATATCGGAAAATAAGACAATACTAAGTGCGGTTAAGCTTATGAAAGATACACCGGCAAATGCTTCATACAAAAGAATTTTAGGGAATAATCCGACCAAAAAGCCTATCAAAATCGAATTTAAAAACCTTGCTTCACTTGATAGTTCTTATGCAAAATTTGACGGTTTAGGCTGGAAAGAAAAAGGGACATTATATATTTATATATCCGACAGGCATGAAGATGCTCCAAAAGAAGCCCTTGCCTGCCTGCTTTCAGGGCTTGCCGTGCATGTTGATAACGATGATTCAATAAATGAAGAAATTTTTGCATGGGCTCTTGAAGGGGTTATGTGGAATAAATTTGTAAAAGAAAATCCTGAGCTTGCATATGTTCCTTCAATGCTCGTTCAAAGAGAAAATAACATTGAACAGCTTTATATAGCATCTCCTTCCAATGTTTCATATATAAGAGAGTTAATTGAAAGAAACAATTCTTATCTTCGTTTTAAACCTCGTTCAAGCGGATATTCGGATGAAGAATTAAATAAAAAAATAGGGATTTTATATAAGCTCTACAGCAGATAAAAGCGGAATATATATTAAAAAGCGCCTTGATTAACAATCGGGCGCTTTTTTAAATTGAAAACTTTTTATTTGTAAAATCAGCCTGCAATGCCAAAGCCGAGAATTAGTGTAGTTAAAATAAATATTCCGCCTACAATATAGGTTACTTTATTTAAGCCTTTTTCCGCTGATTTTTGAGATGAAAACAACTGGCTGGCTGAGCCTATTGCCGCTATGCCGTCGCCTTTAGGGGAGTGTAAAAGTACAAGTATTATTAAAAGCACTCCTGTAATCATCTGTATGATAAAAAAGAAATTTGCCATTTTGTCAGTCCTTTAAATTGTTATTTTAGAATCTTTATAACATAAAAACTTTCATATTAAAAGAGCCCTTAAGATTTTTAAGAGCCCTTTAATTTTTTAGGTGATATGAAAATTAATAATTCATTTCCCAGCCGTCGTTAATTATTTTCAGTGCACAGAATCTCTCATCCGAAGTTAAACATTTTTCATCGGTAGTATCTTCTTGTGCCGGTATCCATTGCCCGTTTTCGAATTTTTCAAATGTTCCGTAGGGAACAACCGCGCTTAAGTTGTTTAAAATTTGAAATTCAAATACATCTTTTCCCCAGGTATTAGGTTTATTTAAAGCATTAACATCCACTATAAAATCAACACATTCGCTCGGGTTTGTATCGGAACAGCCCGGGGTTATTTTTACCGCAATTGCACTGCCGTCTGACAGTAAAATTTTATAGTAGCTGTTATCAATCGGGGTACCTGTATTTTTGGCGTAATATTCCTGTGCAAAACATCCTTCTTCCGTTGTGCCGCAGTCTTTTGCAATGCTTAGATAAGGAAGCACATAATTTTGTACGAAATTTTCCGTAGTTGTATTGTAATCCCAGCTTTCCATTTTAACGCTTGTCTGCGCCTGATTTACCATATTGGTAAAAGTATTGCTTGCTTTTTGCAGCTGAGCAACAAGTTTTGTCGAACTTGTTTTTGATTTAATCAGGAAGATGGTTAAAGCCGCAATAATACCGATAATTGCAATTACAACAAGTGCTTCAACCAATGTGAACGCACATTTGGCGCATCTGTCTTTTTTAAATACCATAAAACTAATTCATCCTTTTCAGACTAAAACATGTAACCTTTGATAAACCCTATTTCTTTATTATATAGTTTTTATTTTTTTATTCAACTTTTAGAGGCTTTTATAATAATCTGACATAAGCTTGCAATCTTCTTCAATATTCGGGCTTTCGCACACTATTGCACCCTTTATATTAAATTTTTTAAATGCTTTTAACAAATCTTTATAATTAAAATCGCTTTCTTCAAGGTTAAGGTGTTTCTTTTCGCCTTTTAATGTGTATTCAATGCCTGCAATGTGCGCGTGAAAATTATTTAAGGCGGTGTCCCCGAGTGCGTTTCCTATCTTTTCAAATATTGAGCAAAATTCTTCATAGGTATTGTATTTTCCCGCAGTGCGTGCATGGATATGCGAAAAATCAACACAAGGAAGCATTTTTGGGAAAATTTTTGATAACTCTATAATTTCATCAATATCACCCCATTGGGTTTCTTTTCCTGTTGTTTCGGGGCGTACCCAGATATTGTTCCCCTCAAGTGCTTCAAATATTTTTTCGTGTCTTTTTATTAATTTATCAAATACTGTTTTTTTATCTTCCTTTAAATAAAAAGCCGCATGGTATGTAATTGAATATCCGTTTAAATTGTTTGCCGTCTCTGCCGTTTCGATTATTCTTTGAATGCTTGCTTCCACTTTATCTTCTTCTTTGGAATTTAAATTTATATAAAAAGGGGCGTGTGCGGTTAAGATAAAATCTCCTTTATTGTTTTTTAAAAATTCTTTTGATGCATCAGACATTCTTACGCCATGGACAAATTCAAGTTCAAGCCCGTTTAAATTAAGCTCCGTAAGGGTTTCAAAGCCTGTTTTATAATCTTTTGCCCTTAAAGGGATTCCTGCCGTTAAAAAGTTTAATTTATCCATTATTCTGCCTTTATTTTAATATTTCGCCTGTATTCGGGTTAAATTTTTCAATGAATTCTTCAATTGCATATATACCCCATGTGCCTGCCTGAATTACATTCGGGAAATAATATCCGTCTTTTGCCGCTATTTGGAGCATATCTTTTTTAATTTTTACAATCTGCCCGAAGGGTTTATTGTGTTTTTCCTGCTTATAATTGCCTGCAATCAGCCTTATATATCCGCCTCTAAAATTTGTAAGCACGTTATAGAAAGGATTTGCAGCTCTTATTAACCTTTCAATTTTTAAAATATCATCGCTCCAGTTTATGAAAAAATCACCTTTAATATTCGGGGCTTTTATGAAATCACCTTGCTTTTGCGGGGTTGAATTAATCTGCCCCGTCATTTTATATTGAATTAAAACTTTACCAAGAAGTTCTGCCATCATAAAATTTGTTCTTGAAAAAAGCATTCCCATTGTCTCTTTTTCAACAAGAGAGAAGGTTTCCTGTGCTATTATGCTTCCCGTGTCAAAATGTTCATCCGCAAAATGCACCGTAATGCCCGAAGTTTTTTCACCGTTATTTATTATATGAAAATACGGGTTTGCGCCTCTGTAATCAGGCAAAAGCGAGGGGTGGCAGTTTATAAAGCCGTCTTTTGTTGTGTTTAGAAAATCTTTTGACAGCTTATGCCCGAAAGAGCAGATTATACCAATGTCGCAGTTTAGAGCTTTTATTTTTTCAACAAATTCAGGCTCGTTCGGGGTTTTTTCAAATTCATAAACAGGAATATTTCTGTTTTTAGCAATTTCAATTATCGAAAATCTTGAAGAATTATTTTTATCCGGCGGAACAATACCTTTAATGTTAAAATTTAAACTTACAAGCTTATTCAGGCAGACTGTTGCCATATCAGGCATTCCGATAAAAAGTATTGAAGGTTTTCTTTCAGTATTTTCCTGCATAATGTAATTTATTATATACTCGATTGGCATACGGTCATGGATTTTAAAGTATTGTAACAAATTTAAACTTAGAATAAAAATTAAGTG
>CAJULX010000045.1 GCA_910587245.1 Candidatus Gastranaerophilales bacterium | reverse complement strand
CCTGCTCCATAACTTGTATTGGGTGCATCATATCCATCAGTCTGTGCTCCTGATTCATTTCCTCCTTTTAATAATATTCCGTTCAGATCATAGAGCTGTCCTCCTTTACCGCCCCCTGCTCCTTGAGCTGGTGTTTTACCAACTCCTCCGTTTTCTCCTCCTTGATGGAAGTTGGTTTTTTTCCAGTTTACATATTTAGCAAAACTACTATCTACATTACTTGTCTTTATTCCTCCCCCTATACCGTAACTATTATTTATATATGTTTCATCACTTTCATATCTTCCTCCCTTACCCCCTGATACAGATATTAATGTAGTACCGCTTGTATTTGTTATTGATGTATTACCTCCGTTATTACCGTTACTTCCGTAACTTGTTGTCTTACTTCCCCCAATCCCTATATTAAAGTTAAGCTTTTGACCGGGTGTTACAGTTAACTCCCCTATCCATATCTGTCCTGAGCCTCCGCCTGCACCGGAGTTTGTCGGGAGTACATATGCACATTGTAAAAATTTTGCAAGTTTTTCTCCTCCATAATTTACGGTTACCGAGCCTGCTCCGCCACTGCTGCCATTACCCCCGCTGCTGCAAATACCGTTTCCGCCATTACCATAGCCGCTGTTATTTTGACCTCCTGTTCTGCCGTTGCCGCTTGTACCGCGTCCATAAATACCCAGATTGCTTTTATAGGAAGTAAATGTTCCTCCTGCACCACCGCCTCCACCTCCTAAACCAAAAGTACAGCCATCTCCGCCGGCACCTCCTCCCCCGCCGCCAGAACCGTTATAGCTTCCTGTAGCACCGCCGGAAAAGCACTTACTATTGCTCCCTGCTATGCCTGTTATTCCGCCGATATTAGTATATCCTGCACCGCCCTTTCCTCCATTACCGCCGCTTGCACCACTGCCGGCAGCGTATCCTGCACCGCCTGCACCTCCGTTGCCTCTTGAGCCGTTACTATAGCCAACATCTCCCCCTCCCCCGCCGCCGCCTGCAGCTACCAATAATATGCTATTGTCCGCCGTGTTTACTATGGTGGCGCCGCCTCCTGTACCGCCATTACCAGCTGAACCTCCGCTACCTCCTGCACCTATTTTAATATTAATCGAACTTACTCCAATCAAAGGCGCGTTTTCTATATATCCACCTCCACCGCCGCCACCGCCGCATGGATTATTTGTTCCCCTTGCGCCTCCGCCACCTCCACCGCCGCCATATGCGTTTATTTTTGCCATTGGAGTATTAGGGGTAATTTTGATTTCATTATTTGAAACCAGTGTCCATTTTTCGACTTTTGAATTTTTACATCTGATATCAAGCTCCGGAATTTTTTGTTTGGCACCGGTTGTAAGATTTAAAGTTTGTGTTTTATTTATAACTACTTTATCGCTTGTATTGCCTGCTGCTTCTATATCAGCATATGCAATCCCGTTGCCGCTGCCGGCTGATGCTCCTCCGCCGCCACCGCCGATTAAGAAGACGCGGAGTTTGGTAACACCTTCGGGGACTGTCCAGTTTGATTCGGATGCGGTTACTTCTTTATAGCCGTATGTTGCTCCGCCTCCTGCTCCTCCGCCGCCCACGCTTGTTACTTTTATAATATTAACGCCCGATGGTACATTCCATTCAAAATCTTCATAAAATATTCTTGAATAATCTGATTTTGTACCGTTTCCCGTACCGCTTACGGTTACATGCTCATTCATTTTTCTTGTCATGACAGGGGCAAGTGCTGCAAGCAATAATGATGCGACAAGCAAAGCCATGAGCATCTCAACAAGCGAGAAAGCGGGTTTAAACCGTAATTTGTATTTTATTTTTTGCATTTTAACTACTCCTATTAATTTCGTACATACTATATCATATATAGTACAAAGTTGTCTACATGGTTAGTTAAATTTTGCAAAAAAATAAGTATATATATTAATATGTGCTATCAAAAATTAATTACAGGCGGAATAAAAAGATTAAGAGCAAACTGTCAGCTTACGCAGGAACAATTTGCGGAAAAAATAAACATGAGTGTTCAGGGGTATCGAAATATAGAACACAACAAGTATCTGCCCACAGGGGATACGATAGATAAAATTTGCAGCGAATTTAATATATCGCCTGTAGAGCTCTTATTGCCTCAATCGCAGGATAATACGGACAGCATTAAAAAAATAATTAATCATAAGCTTGATGCCTGCGAGCTTGAAAAATTGTTAAGAATAAGCAGAATGATTGATTTGATGTAACCTGAAATTTTACAGCAGATATTTTTCAAGGGCGGATTTATCGAAAATTTCAATACTGTTTTGATTGTGAATAAACACAAGACAGGTGATTTGAGATTTAAACATTGAAAATTCGGAACGGTCAAACCTGCGCCTTAAATCTTCCATATTATCCGCAAGAAATTCGGTTATGAGGGTTTTATCCTTAAGGCTTAAAGAGGTTAAAAAATCCAGACCTTCTTTTGTTGCAATGCCTTCAAAGTAAATGATATCGGGAGATTGAAACTCAATAAATCTCATTGCTTTGTCCATATTAAAGCCGACGCTTTCATTTAATTCGCACTGGAGCGTATTTTTCAGCTTATACTTTGCAACGGATTCAAGGGTCATTGCGATTGTATTTTTCGGCGTTAAATCATTTAAAATCGAATACACAAAATGGGTTTTGCCGCTTAATGCACCGCCTGATACAAGAATTATTCCGGGTGTATTTAAAATGGATTTTAACGTATTTATTTTTTCTTCATCAGGAATTAATTCTTCGATTTTTTTCGGCGGATGATAAATTTTTAAAACTATTCTTTCGCCGTTAATGGTAGGAAAGGCTGAAATGCTTGCGGTGAGGGCTATTGAATCAACATTGAAATTCAATTTACCCGATTGCGGCACCTCGGATACAGTGGGGTCAAGCGCACAGAGAGTTTTTATCATTCGTATAAAAGGATTTATAAGAAGCGATGGAATCGTTCCTGTTGTATAAATTTCGCCTTTCTTTTTAAAATTAACGGACAATCCTTCTTCATTGTGTTCAAAATATAATTGATGTGCTTCATCTTTAATTGCATGCTTTAAAATTGCTCTGAATAAATTTTGCAGATGTTCTTCATCGGGTTCATCGTTATGAAGCTCATCCTGCCATTTAAAATCGGGGTCTGTTTTTGTTTCAATATCCTGCACTTTGCCTGAAAGCTCATAGTATTCGTTTATTTTTTTTAATATGCTTTTTTCCGTGCCTAAAACAGGCTCTATGGTTTTATTTGTGCGTTCAATGATTTTATCTATTGCAAATAAATCAAGAGGGTCCGCCATTGCTATTGTTAAAATATCCTCAATTTCAAACAGAGGAAGGATTTTATAGGTTGCAGCTTCGTTATAGCTTATAAAATTCAGGCATTTTTTATCAATTTCATAGTCTTCCAAATCAACAGAAGGGATATGCAGTTTTTCTTCCAGAAATTTTAATAAATCATGTTCGGTTATTAATTTTTTATTTATTAAAACCTGCCCGAGATTGATATTCTGTACGTTTGCAACTTCCTGCGCTTTTTCAATATCTTCAAAGGTTATGATATTGCTTCTTACAAGATCATATTTCAATTTATCTATGGTTTTATTTGTTACTAAATCCATGAAAAAAATACCTTAGCTTATATATTTTTGCATAACTTCAAGTACGTCATTGAATTCAAAAGGTTTTGTAATATATTCATCCGCACCTGTTTCTTCGCCGATTGTTTTGTCTGATTCCTGACTTCTTGCTGTGAGCATAATAATCGGGATATTTTTGTATTTGGCGTCATATTTTAAAAGGCGGCATATTTTATAGCCGTTAATTTTTGGCATCATAACATCAAGCATTATTAAATCGGGAGCCGCTTCTTTTGCAAGTTTTAAGCCTTCTTCGCCGTCATACGCGCAGATTGTTTCATATCCTTTAGCCTGCAGCATAAAAGAAAGGCTTTCCACTATATCCTGTTCATCATCCACTATTAAAATTTTTGTCATAATATCTCCGTACCGGTTGTTTAGCAATACTTTTTACAAGGGATGGATTTCATCCTCTTTTTTAAATATATCTTTTTCTAATAATATAGCATGGCTTTGCCCCTCGGGGCTATTTTTGAATTTATTAATTTCATTTTCAATTTGATTTGCCATAAATTCCGCAGCGCTTTTTTGAAGATTTTTAAAATAAATTTTATAAATAAATTTTTCATCTTGTTTTGTGAATATTTCTTTAGAATTTTTGGAAGATTTTATTATGTTTTCTTTTTTTAATAATTCTGTAAAATTTGTTAAATCATTATTTGATATTAGGGTTAAAAGTGTTGTGGTATCTGCGGTTTTTTTGGATTCGTTTAAATCAATTAAAAAAGATTTATACTCTGAATACACAGGAAACATCACGTTGAAATCAGAACCTTCGTTTTCTTTGCTTATAACAAAAATTGCACCGAGATGAGCATCTATAAAGTTTTTTGTAATAGTAAGTCCGAGGCCTATGCCGCCTGCGTTTCTTGTGAGTGAATTTTCAATCTGGGAAAATTTATTAAATATTTTATCTATGTTTTCTTCTTTAATTCCAAGGCCCGTATCTTTGATTGAAATATTGATATATTCACCTTTAAGGGGTTCAATAGGGTCTATTAAAATATTTTTATTAATGTCATCCGCATTTATTAATTTTGTATTTATGGTTATCCTGCCGCCGTTTTTTGTAAATTTAAAAGCATTGTTTGTAAGGTTTGCAAGAATTTGTTCTATTCTTTTTGAATCGGCGTAAATATCGGGAAGGTCTTCCTGCGCATTAATACTGAAATCCATATTTTTGGTTTTGGCCTGTCCTTCAAAAGTTTTACAGATTGAATCAAGAGAAGATTTTATATTATATTTTTTATATTCAAAGCTGAATTTTCCGGTTTCAATCCTTGAAAGGTCGAGCAAATCTTCAATCATGCCGGTGAGCCTTGCCACATTTCTTTTTGCCATTTCAACAGATTTTTTTGAATTTTCATCCAAAGGCTGAGATGATAAAAAATCGAGTGAAAGATTCATAGGAGTGAGGGGGGTTCTTAATTCATGCGATACTATGGATACAAATTCGGATTTTATGCGCTCAAGCTTTTTTAATTCCATGTTTGTATTTTTGATTTCATCATAAAGATTTATCGCGCGAAGATATGAAGCTATTTGATGTACTATTGATTGGAAACATACAACATCTTCCCTTGAAAAAGGTTTATTTCTGTAGATTGAAATTATTCCGAATGTTTTATCTTTAACCTTAATCGGTGCAATCAGTTTATCGTAGCTTAAAAGTTTTATATCATATGTTTGATTTTGATAGGAAGGTTTTATGTATTCTTCAAATATAAGGTTTGAAAAATCAAATTCCCCGTCGTTTTCTTTTGCGGATTGGATTAATTTTTCTTTTAAAATATCCAAAACATTATTTTCGGGTTTTTTTAAGGCATGAAGAATGAACCTTGCTCCATCCGTTTTATTATATTTTGAGTGCGGAGGAGGATACATAAGAGCTGCTGCTGTATCAAAGCTCAAGGTTTTTTCAAAAGTTTCAAACATAATTTCATAAACCTTTTCCCTGTCAAGGTTTCCTGAAAGCTGTGAATTTGTATTGTATAAAACATCGAGCTGATAAAGGCTTCTGTTTAATTCTTTGTTGTCATTTTTAAATTTATCAATATTTTTTTTGATTTTTAAATAAGAATTTAGCGTAGAAATCAAAATATTTTTATAAACGGGCTTTTGAATGAAAGCATCTGCAACCGTATCATGGTTTTTTGAATAGAGAAGAAATATAAAAATATTTTCATTATCAATATTTTTAATTTTTTTTAAAAAAACATTTAATTCTTCAATATCATCATCAATTAAAATTGTATTAAAGTTGTTTTCTTTAATAAATTCAACGGTTTCATCCTCGTTTTTATGTATAAAAGAGGTATTTGGCAATTGATATTCATCAAAATATGATGATATTTCATTTATAAGATTAATATTTTTTGAAATTGTCAGAATATTTGTCATAAAATCTTTATCCTAATAAAAGATTTTATCAAATATCCATGCCCCATGCCTCATTTTTACAATTTGTTAAAGAAATAATATTTGCTAGCTGTTGAGCTTTAAATATCTGCACAGTGATTCAGAGTCTTCTATGCCTTTTTCTAAAATTATATCAGCTGTGCATTTTCTGTTTTTTAAAAGCCATATGGGTGTATCAAGGAAATCTTTTTCCGTATCGGGTAAATATTTTCTTGATATTTCAAAAATTCTTCTTGCGGCGTCCGCTGCCGTCATTTTTAATTTATCCGCCATATAATCAACGCCGTATTTCGCGCTGTTCATGCCATATATTTCAAGATCATCATGGTTTAGAGGTTTTAAAAATTCCATAATTTCATACATTGCATCTTTAGAATACAAAATACCTTTGTATAAAGCGCAAACGGAAATTGCACCCATAATATTCTGGCTGTCCTGATTTCTTACTTCAAGGCAGTTTTTAAGCCTTATATCAGGGAAAGTCAGGCTTGAATGCAAGATATAATCATTCAAGGAAGCTGAATATTCCATATATCCTCTTTGCATAAATTCTCTAAAGGTAATTGAACCGTTTAATTCAACCATTCTTTTGTTTCTTACGATATACAACATGGGGATATCAAGAATATTATCTATATAATCTTCAAAACCCTGTCCCATTCTTGAATTTATAAGGTTTTTGTAAAATAAATTACATCTGTCTGCGCCTGTATATTTCCAGGCAAGCGCTCTAAAACTTTTGTATCCGCTTAATTTATTATCCCTAATCGGGCTGTTAGCGTAAAACCCTGTCGCAAAAGGGCTGATATAAGCTGCGGTTTTTAATTTTAAAATGGCATCTTCTTCCGATGTATAATCAAAATTTGCCTGTACGCCTGCCGTTTCTCTCATCATAACAGGTGCCAGTTTTCCTGATTTTGGCAGATATTCAGCCATTATTTCATATCTTTGTTTTTTAACAATATCAATATCGGGGTATGTATTTTTAGGATTTATTCCGGTATTAAAAAACGAAACATTGTAATATTCGCCGAGTTTATCAATCTGCCTTGTGTAATGATTAATATTTTCAAGAATATCATTAAGGTTTTCTTTGGGTTCCAGACTTATTTCAAATTGTCCGCCGGGTTCAAGCGAAATAGAGTTGAATCCGTCTTTTGCACCTATTACGATATCCGAATCAATGATTAATTCCCATTCGTTCATCAATGCAAAATTTTTGATAATTTCTGATAAAAATTGGTATTTTGCCGTTTCAAATGTTCTTGAATCAAGCGATACTCTTTCATATTCAAGGCCTGTTTTTAAAGCGGATTTTTTGCAATTTTGCATGTAATAGTCTTTAATTTCCGCTTTTGTTGTGGGCAGATTTAATATTTTTAAAATTTCATTTTGTTCTTTATTTATAATATTTTGCATAGAATTTATATTACCATAAACTTTGTTTTAAAATTTTGCCGCACAGGATAAGCCAAACGGGGAATTTTGAATATTTGCGGGGTTTGGTTTTATCCCTTTACTAATAATGTTTGAAAAGAATTATTTTTGCTATAATGGTTTCTATGGAAGAAGTTATCTCAAAAGAGCTGTCGTGTGCTTTTTACATACAAAGGGCAAAAAAATTCAGAACAAAAAAACGTCTGGGACAGAATTTTTTAATTAACCCCGAAATTATAAATACAATTATTTCAAATGTTAAAGAAGATGATATTGTGCTTGAAATAGGACCCGGGGCAGGTTTTGTAACGGAAAAACTTGTTAAAATCGCAAAAAAAGTCGTTGCGGTCGAATTGGATGAAGATGCTGTTAATGTTTTGGAAAAAAACCTCGGCGGATATGAAAACTTTACCCTTATTCATAATGATATTTTAAAAACAAGCCTTGAAGATATTTTCAAAGAAGAAAAGCTGCAGGGTAAAAAAATAAAGATTGTTGCAAACATTCCCTATTATATAACATCCCCCATTATTGCCCATTTATTGGGTGAAATTGATGATATTGCAAATAAAAACCGCTTAATGACAGATGAAATAATATTGATGGTGCAGTATGAGGTAGCAAAAAGAATTATTGCAGACAACGGTGCGCAAAATAAAGAATACGGCATGCTCTCTATTTTATCTCAATTCTGGGCAGACTGCAGCATTATAAAAAATGTTTCAAAAAGGTGTTTTTACCCTTCACCAAAAGTAGACAGCGCTATAGTAAAAATAAAAATAAATGATAAACCAAGATGTGAAATCACTCCCCTTTTAAGGCGTACTATAAAAGCCGCTTTTCTTCAAAGAAGAAAAAATATTAAAAATTCGCTTCAAAATGCAGGATTTTTAAATGTTGAAGAAGCGCTTAAAGCATGCGGCTTTGATATTCAAATAAGGGGTGAAAAGCTTTCAATTCAAGATTTTTGCAATCTTTCAAAAGCACTTGAAGAGGTTCAAAATTCAGAGCATGGTTTAAAAAAAAACATTATTCCGATAAAAATTGAAGAAAATTCCGTACCGAATTTTGAAAAAATAAACGACTTGAAGGAGTGGATATTTGAAAATCTGCCTTTACTCGGGATTATAGAAATTAAGTCAAACGGCAGAAAGGTGCAGTTTAGTAAAACCGCTATAAACCGCTCTTTAAAAGGAGTTTATAGAGATGATACCAAACGTAATTCCTATGCTTATTTAAAACATATTGTTGAAAGCTCTGTATTTGCAGGTTTTATAAAATCTGATGAAAAGCATGCAAATAAAGTCCTCGGACAAGAATTGTACTGCAATATATTGATTTATAAAAACAAAGTTTACGGAATCAAAATTAATATAGATGTTCCTAAAAATAAGATATTACCGTATATTTATGCCGGTCATAAAGTAAAGATAATAAAAACAGTATCCGCTGCAAGTGAAGTTAGCCCTGATGGGTTGACCTTCGTCAGACCGGATACTGCTAACATCAGTATAACCGATATTATACAACTTTTCAACCCTGCTCAAACAAATAAAAAGGATGAAGCATGAAAAAAATAAAGGTTAAAACTCCCGCTAAAATAAATTTAACACTTAAAGCAGGTGTAAAACGCCCTGACGGTTTTCATTCGATTGAAAGCGTTATGGCGGCAATAAATCTTTTTGATTATATAGATATAAACGTATCCTGCGGGCATGACTTTTCGGGTAAAAAATCAGGCATGACAAAGATAAATATATCGTCAAATTCAAACGAAATTCCGCATGACTCATCAAATATTGCATATAAAGCGGCAGAATTATTTCTTGAAAATTGCCCGAATATTCATGCGGATGAAGTTCGTATATATATAGAAAAAAATATTCCCGTCTGTGCGGGACTTGCAGGCGGCTCCACAAACGCTTCGGGTGTAATTTTCGGGTTGAATAAAATTTTTGGCGAACCGCTTTGCTTTGAAAAAATTGATATTTTACTTCAAAAACTCGGCTCTGATTTGAATTTTTGCCTTCAAGGCGGCAGAAAACTCTGCAAGGGCAGGGGCGAAATTCTTGAGCCGCTTGAATTTTTTGATACTCCCGTTACTTTAATTAAGCCAAAAAATCTGAAAATTTCAGCACGCGAAGCTTATCAAAGGTTTGATGAAATGCAGAGTATTTCCGATTTACCGAATGATTTAGAGGCAGCCCTTTTGCCACATTATTCCGAAATAAAGTTTTTGCATGATGCGGGTTTTCAAATGTCAGGATCCGGACCTACATTTTTTGTATTAAAACCGTTTATCGAACCTTCTTTAAAAGAACATCTTAAAGAAAATTATTTAATAATTGAAAACCTGAAAACCATTGAGTATGGAGTAATTCAGGCAGATTAGCCCGCCCGGGCACCTCCGCTTTTGTAACAATTTTGTAATAAACATATAAAAAAGTGCTTGAAAATTTTTTTATTTGTTTTAAATTAGTAGATGCGGATGTCGAACATTCAAAACAAAATAAAAGAGAAAAAAACAAATTTAAAAAAAACTCTTGACATTAAAATTTGAAGTGTTAACATCAAAAAGGCGAAGATAACGAAAGTTTGAAACCGCCAAGAACAACAAAGTACATTCTCAATTTATAATTCGCAAAGAAGCAAAAGTTAAGCGATTAGAAGATTTTAAATCTTCTTGGCTTATACAAACTTATTAA
>CAJULX010000044.1 GCA_910587245.1 Candidatus Gastranaerophilales bacterium | reverse complement strand
TCACGCATGAGGTCGCGGGTTCGATACCCGTCGTCCCCGCCATTATTAAATATAAATACCCGCTAAACAAGCGGGTATTTTAATGTATGTGTTCTAATATAAAATTTTATGATAGCACTCAACTATGATTAAAAAAATATTTTTAGAAACAAAAAGACTCAGATTAAGAAATATTATTCAAAATGATTTTGAAGATTTAAAAGCAATTCTTCAAGATACTGATGTAATGCATGCTTGGGAATATAAATTCAGCGACATTGATGTTCAAGATTGGATTAATAAGAATTTAGAACTTTATAGAAAATATAATTTGGGATATTTCATTGCTGAAAACAAAGAAAATCTTGAAATCGTTGGCCAAGCTGCTTTAATGCCCAGTACAGTTAACAATCAGCCCTATTATGAAATAGGTTATATCTTTAAAAAAGAACATTGGCACAAAGGCTACGCAAGAGAATGTGCGGCTGCACTAAAAAATTATGCTTTTGAAAAATTGAATCTAAATGAAATTATATTTGAAATTCGTCCGAATAATATACCTTCAATTAAGGTTGCTGAAGCGCTGAATGCAAAAATATCCGGCAATTTTATCAAAAACGTTAGAGGCAAAAAAATGACTCATTTAATTTACACAATTAACAAATTTCATTAAAAATATTTTTTACAAACCATACCATTTTCCTAAAAAAATATATTCTCTGTTCTTTAAAATGTATCCTTATAAAAATTCTCCGCATAAAAGTTAAAACTTATTTATATATATTATATAAGCAAAATTGAATCGGGAACTCATCAGCCTTCCATCACGGCGTTTTTTAATATTGTAAAAGTTTTGGATATCGGGCTTGAAGAATTCGGGCTGCCGCTAAAAACAACAGCTAATTCGGTGCGTGACGAAATTTATAAATGCATTAATGATTCCACGGATGATGAATTAAATATTATCCTGCCCCTAATAAAATGTCTTAAAGAAAACCTGAAAACAAAATAAATATTGTTCATCTGCGATTTTATATTCCCCTGTTCTTAACAAAACTTTACCATTTTAGCACTTTTTTATTAAACCCTCTTTTTATTATTACAAGAGTATATAAAAAATATATAGAAAGAGGATAGAATGAGTGTCAATTTTAATTCAGGTTCATATTTAATAAGAGACATTCTTCAAAATACAAATTCTGAAAGCAGCATCACCTATGCAGCTGATGATGAAGATAAAAAAGAAGCGGCACTCAACTATGCGGGAGACATAATCAAAGGTTTGGAAAAAGCCTATAATAAAAATCATGAAGGATTAAATAAAGGCACGTTAAATGCTGCGGAAGTTGATGATATATCAAAATATGAAGATGAGCTTACTGAGCTCAATTTAGACGATAAAGAGGGCTTAAGCAAAGAAGAGCTTGCAAGCTATATATTGGCTGTGGACGGACTCACCCGCATTAAGGATTCAAAATATGACGGCTGGGAATTTTTACCCGATGCTGATATTAGCGAAGAAGATTTAAAAAAGACAATTTATGAAGAAAGTATTACAGACGGCAAAATAGATGCAGACAATATGTTTGCCCTTGAAAACTTAGACACAAGAGAACTTAAGGAAGCTGCGCAAGAAATCTACGACACAAACTTCAAAAAGGAAGAAACCGGCTTTTTAGCATTCGTTAAATTATTATTTGTTCACTAAGATATTTTACGCATGCTGTGCAGCTTCAGCCTGAATAAGCGCCTGTTCTACACCGCATGCAAGCTGATCGGCACATGAGGTTCCTCTGCCGCCGCAATCGTTGCCTTTTAATAATTCTATTACTCTTTTAGCTTCATATCCCTCAAGTAATTTGCTTATTGCAAGCGTATTTCCCGGACAGCCGCCGAAAAATTTTACATCATATATTTTGCCGTCATTTATTGAAAAAGAAATAGCTTTTGCGCAAATCCCCTGCGTTTGTATTGTAAATGTCTGCATAAAATCCTCTTTTTTTTCAAAATAAATAATTCTAATAAAATTATAGCTCAAAGATTATTTATTCAAATAAACAAGTTAAAATTCAAGCCCTATAAAATCATTTATATCTCCCCCCGAATTTGCCGCAACTGCCATATTAAAATATTGATACGCATCGTGATTTACGGCATTATCGTCAGGCATTATTACAGGGGTTAATTTTAATTCTTTTTCAATTGTTTTTATCGCTTGAGCAGGCGTATCGGATTTTATTACAATTTGTTTAAGTTTCTGTATATCGAAGCCTAATTTTTTATTTTCCGGGAGCATTCCTTCAATTTCATCAATCTGAGCTGTTATTAAATCTTTAAAATCAACTTTTGTTTCTCTGTTTTTATATAACCAGCTGTTATTGTTAGAATAAATAAGTATATTGCCTATAAAGTGTATAAGTAAATCACTTTTTGTCCATGGATTGTTAAATCCCTGTTCAAGATTACAGCAATCAATATCAGAACAAAAGATATCCCACGCCTCCTCAAGCCGCTCTATAGCTTCAGCCTTTCGGATATTCACCCTGTTTGAAAGCTCCAAAAATTCTTCAAGTTCTTTGCTTCCGGGCGTTATTTTTGAAAAGTCACCCGCATTCATAAAATCTTTAAATTTTTTGGCATCAGCTTTAGCCTCCTCGGTGCTATAAAATATATCATCAAAGGTACTATAGCCCATTTTTTCCGATACTCTTTGCGCGGCTGCGCATATATCAGGGTCAGATGTTTCTATAAGTTCAACTCCTTTAATCGGTATGCCGTTTTCATTCTTTGCTTCGGAAATTCTAAATTTACCATCCTGAATATTTTTATTGTACTTTACAATTTTAGAACCCTCAGGCAATTTAACACTGTCTATAAAAAAGAAATCACCATATTTTCCGCCGCCAATTTTTTCCTGCGGAGTTTTCTGCAAGACTTTTTCAAATGGCAAGATAACAGCATATTTCATTGAAGCCCAGCTTATTTGAGTATTATCTCTTTCTACGCTTTGATTAAGGGAAAAATGAACAGTAGAGCGGCATTCTCCGGCACCTGCAGAATTTTTTGACGCCTCTTTTAAAGATAAAATCTCTCCGTTATTTGGAAAATAATTTGTTATATGTATTAAAGAAAGATTTTCAGGCTTGATATCATCAAAACTTTTCATCTTTTTTAAAGTACAGTCTTTAAATAAGTTTTTATCATCATTCTCATATCTGTACGGAGTTCCCTTAAAGCTTACCGTATCTTTAATCATTGCATTTATGGGAATGAATGTTTTTTTGTTAATCTTGCTATAAAAATTATGTAAATTTATCGGATTTATATTCATGTAAACCTTTTCCTTATACTTATATAAAACAAGGAAAAGGTTTTTTATTGCTTTCTGTTGAGCAGTATTATTTTAATTTACCGTATTCTTTATCTGATACTTCTTCGAGCCATTCGGTAGAACCGCCCTCAGAGGGTACTTCTATTGCAAGGTGAGAAAACCAGCTGTCAGGCGCTGCGCCATGCCAGTGTTTTGTTTCGGGCGGAATATTTACAACATCTCCGGGTTTCATTTCCTGCGCAGGTTTTCCCCATTCCTGATAATATCCCCTGCCGTAAACGGCGATTAAAATCTGACCGCCTTTATGGTGAATATGCCAGTTATTTCTACATTTTGGCTCAAAAGTAACATTTGCTATTCCCACCTGCTCTTTTGAAAGCATATTTAAATAGCTGTTTCCTTTAAAATATTTTGCATAAGCCGCATTAGGCTCACCGATACCAAGCATCTCCGCCTTGGGAACACTTGCAAGTATTAAAATTTCTTTTATCTGAATATCGGAAAGTCCCGTATTTTTACCCATTTGAATATGAGCATTAAGCTGCGGCTCAACATTATCCATAGAAGCAAGCGCCGCAATTGTTGCAATTTCTCTTTCCTGATGAGTTAAAACCCCGCGTGCAAAGATATCAGCAAATAAATGCTCTTTTAAGAAACTGTCTATTGCAGGCGCAAAATCAAACAAAGCACCTTTAACATGATTACCTGTCAACTCTACCTGAACTTCATCCCCGTATTTAAATTTATCGGTACCCGCAGGAAGCGGTTTTCCTTCATCTCCAGTTTTATCGTTTTTATCTTTTCTCTGTTCAAGTACATTCATTAAAGCCGAAATTCCGTTTAAGCTTCTTGGAAAACCGCAGTAAGCATACATTTGAATCAAAACTTCCTTAATTTCATTTACGGTTAAACCTTCATCAAGTCCCTTGTTTAAAGCACTTTCCAGTTTAGAAATATCACCTGCCGCAGTATACGCTGAAATTTTTGCAATATTTTCCTGTTTTTTGTTCAAAATTACATCTGCCATAGCTTTATCTCCCGCAAAAAATATTAACAACAAAAGTAAAATCCATATTTTCTTCATAACAGTATTACCTCATTTCAAATTTCATTATGATTATAAAACTTGAAGTAAGCTCTAAGTCAAGAAAATCATTTTACTCGGCTTCTATTTATCCGTAAGGCGGCATATAGTTGTAATAAATTTAACAAAAAGCCCTTGCAGGAGAGTTTGATGTTCATAAAAAATAACTTTTCCGTTGATTTTAGGTAGTTTCATATTGGGCTTGAATTTTGAATTACGAAAATCCGCACGACCGCCGATATATTGGATTTTTCCCAAAGCGGAAAGATTAGACTTTCTAAAATCGGCATTCCCGCTTATTTTAACAACGTTTTCAATTAATTTTTCTTCATCTATGCCGATATCGGAAAATGTAATATCATCGGTCGGCTGTCTGTATTCAGTGATTCCGTAAGTACCGTTTCTGTTTATAAAAACGCCGATATCAAAATAATCAAAAATTTCTCTTACATTATTTTCTGCCGCAGCATTTGCTAAATCCGCCTTTATTTCTTCAATTTCTCTGATAATTTCAACGCCTTTAACATCAGCAAAAGATTCATTAAAAGGGGATGTAACTGCCGAATTTCGGCTTAAATCCGTTTTTTCTTCCCGTATTGATACAATTTCAGCTTCTTTTTTATCAAACTCATTTACCATAATATATTTTTTGACCTTTGTTTCTTGATTATTATAATCATAAAAAAACAAAAAATAAAAATCTTTGCCTGAAATGTAACAAAAGATGTAGTAATTTTTTTATCTTCGTTCGAGCTTTTGCCTTAAAAATGCTTCGATTTCAATACCCGTTTTTGTTTTTGCAAGACCTGCTTCAGAACTTTCTTTTAGGGAATTTGCCATAAGTTCACCCGTTTCTTTCATGGCATCAATAACTTCATCAAGCGGAATTTTGGATTTTATCCCTGCAAGTGAAAGTTCTGCCGCAACAAGCGCATGTATTGCCATAAAAATATTTCTTTTAACACAGGGGATTTCAACAAGCCCCGCAACAGGGTCACAGGTTAATCCCAGAATATTTTTAAGAGCAAGTGCTGCCGCATTTAAAATATCCTCATTTTTTCCGCCAAAAATATAGCATACGGCTCCGGCCGCCATACCTGCCGCCGCTCCGCATTCTGCCTGACACCCCGCAACCGCCCCTGCAAGAGCCATTTTATCGGATATAATTTCACCGATAATTCCTGCCGTAATTAAAGCATTCATAAGAATTTCATCGGATAAATCCATCTCATCTTTTAGTGCGGTTAAAACCCCCGCCGCTATTCCGCAGGAACCTGCAGTAGGACAGGCGGCTATTTTTCCCATCCTTGCGTTTTCTTCTATAATGCTTATTGTATATAATACAACCCTCTTTTGAAGCGGAGAAAAAATCAAAGAATGTCCGTTCTTTTGAAATGCCTTTTTTAAAATTTCCGTATTCTCGCCGGATAATCCGCTTTTAGAAAGTTCATTTGATTTTAAGCCGTTTTCAACGGATTTTTTCATGGTATTTAAAATATTTAACACCCTGCTTCGAAATTCCGAAACGGGAATCTCCAAAAATTCAGCCTCTTTATATTGAATAAATTCATAAATTTCAGATACCCCGAAGTGTGCGCCTTCTTCTTTTATAAGTTTCAATAATTCATCAAACGTTTTTATATTCATTACACAATTTTTTCCAGTTTTCTTATAAAATACATATCCTGAATTTCGGAAAGTTTTTCCATAACATAGCTTGAAATATCGTTATCCAATGCAATGCCCATTGAGGCCACCTGTCCTTTGGCGTTTCTGTCACAGTGCATTGAGGCAATATTTACATTGGCGTTTTGAATTAAATTTGTAACCCTGTATACAACCCCCGGTGCATCTTTGTATATCAAAATAAGCGTAATAAAATCTCCCCTTAAATCAAATTTATACCCGTTAATTTTATTTACGGTAATTTCCCCCGCACCAAGCGAAACTCCTGATACTTCAACTTTTTCTCCGCCGTCGGAAAGCAGTATATTAACGCTGTTCGGGTGCAGATTTGTATCTTCTTTATAATGAAATTTAAATTCAAGCTCTTTATTTTTTGCAGCAGTATAAGCTTCCTTTATTAAAGGATTATCAGGATAATATCCCATAACCCCGGCTAAAAGGGCGAGTTCCGTTCCATGCCCGAAACCCGTTTTTGCAAAAGAATTATAAAGAGTAAATTCAACCTGCTTTAAATTTGAGCCGAAAATCTTGCCCGAAAGCAAGCCTATTCTGCAGGCTCCCGCCGTATGAGAGCTGGACGGGCCTATCATTGGAGGGCCTATAATATCAAGGAGGGTTTTATTTTTACTCATAAAAACTTCACAATTTCTTTTGATTATCCGGTATTTTATCACAAGAATGTGACAGAAAGAGGGATTTTAAAAAAATTAACTTTATTTTAACATCAAAAACAGGTATTATAGAATAAACCAAAAGAGGGGTTATTTATGAAAAAATTCTTTACAGCTATAATTTTTACATTTTTTATTATGATGGGAGTAAATATGTCAGACGCTAAAAATTCAACAGATGCTAATGCTGCAAACTATACACAGGTAAGAGCCGCACATATTCTTGTAGATACCAAATCTCAAGCTTCAGGTCTTAAGAATAGAATTGAAGGCGGCGAAGATTTTGCGAAAATGGCAAAACAATTCTCAAAATGCCCCTCAGGACAAAGAGGCGGAGATTTGGGATACTTCGGACGCGGTCAAATGGTGCCTGAATTTGAAACTGCCGCTTTTAATTTGCCTAAAGGTGAAATATCAGAACCTGTCCAGACTGACTTCGGCTGGCACATAATTAAAGTTACCGATAAAAAATAGTATAAAAAACATAATCATTCCTTTTTTTTAAAAACTAAACACTCAAAATTTTCAATTGGCTTTTAAGCCATAATTTTGAGTAATCGTTTTGCAATTTCGCGCATTTTTGCACGTGAATTAATAATGCGAATGTGGTTTCTTCTCATCTGTATCTGCCTTATAACTCTTTTTTGTTGTAATACTTTCAAACTATCTTGCATTTAAAGATACGGCATTATTTTATAAAACCTTTATAAAATTTTAAGATAATGTTACAAAACTTAAATGTTTATAATCTCGGATACATGATAGTTTGTTTCATCCGGATTTGATTTTTCTTCCCTGAGAGCTCTTGTAAGTACGTCACGTATAGTCAGCCCATCTGCAGGCTCAGTATCTAAGTTCAAATTTGCAAATTGTCCGAGGCCTCCGCATGCAACTGAATCTTCCGATACAATTGAAAAAAGCCTTTCATTATCAAGAGGTTTACCGTTTTTATCAAGCAATTTATTCCATTTGTCGTTTTCTTTAATTTCAATCTGGCAGACAATATCCTCGCCGTCTTTAGGATTCTGTCTTCTTGTTATTCTTAAATTATCGGAATATTCAAGGAAAGAAGGGTTTGTAAGCCCCTTATCCTGCTGTTTAAAAGATATTTCAAGAATTTCTTTAAGCTTTGATGTATTTATATCTGCCTTGTATAAATCAGCATTAACATTTATTGAATCACAAATATTATACCAGTTTACGGGTTTTCCGCGCAACGGCAGCTTTTCTCTTAAAAGCTGATTTCTCGATAAACTAATGTCAGCACCCGTATAATCTCTGCATTTATTCGTCATAAATGTACCGAAGGATGTCGGCATTGATACTTTCGAATCATAGTTTCTGAATTCAAAATTATATGGCGAGTGTTCCGTTATTATTCTAAGATATTCTGAGTTAGCAGAATCGTTTAAAATCTTTTTATAGGCATTTTTTAGAGGAAATGCGCTGTTAATATCGGAATTATCTATAACATCAGAATTTTTTGCAAGCTGCGAATAATCATACCCGCTTTTGCTTAAATTAAGCGGCTCAAATTTAAAACCGTCTTTGGTGCTTCTTATCTCATAAGCACCTTTTCCCTGCGCAGGCGGGTAGACAACCCTTGTTTTTCCATGCATATAGTCTTCAATACTGTGCGGATGCCCGCCTATTACAAGCTCAATATTTTCTATGCCGAGAGTTTCTTTGGCATATTCCAAAAGTTCATTTGCCTTTTTAACACTGTCGTGCAGCTGTAAAATTACCTTATCGGCCTTAACTCCGTCTTCTTTGCAAACTTGTTTAAGATAATTAAGTGCTGCTTTTTCATCCTCTATGGTAGTCTTATTTGCCATTCCTACCCCGCTGATAAGCACCGTTTGTTTTTTACCTTCAACCGTATCATCAAGAAGCATGTAAGGTTTTATAAATTCAAGTCTGTCTCTTTTCTTGCCTTCTTTTCTCTGCCTGTCAACAGCCTCACAGTATGTGGCACTTACAATATTTATACCGCCGTCTGACATTTTCCTTATTATATCTGCATTTTTACTTCCGAAATTACCTATCATATTTTTTATAAGCGGATTTATATCATAATTTCCAAGATTAAAAACACAGGTGATTTCAGGGTTTCTTTTTTGAAATAATGTATAAATATCAACTATACTTTTATCTGAATAAGAATCGCCCGTAAAATCTCCGCAATCAAGTAAAAATACAGGCTCATCCTTATTATCCCTATCCTTAATCCTATTTTCGATTTCCGATAATGTAGAAGCTGCCATGGGAAGCCTTGAATGGCTGTCTGTTGTTGCGTAATACGTTCCAAGAAAATTAACCGTGGCAGGCAGCTTGGAAGGGCTGTTTTTTACTTCGAACGCAGAAAAATTTATTGCAGAATTATTATTTGTATTTACGGTTGAATTGTTCCGGCCTGTATTTACGGCACGGTCAAGCATTTTCGACCCGATGGAGTTAATTTTCATTTCTGTACCTCGCACAACACAATTTTGAATGCTTTATATTAAAACCCGTAAATTTCTGATTTTGCTATAATTGTTTTATGTTATCCGTATTTTTTGCAATATTTTTAAGAATAACTTCCAATTCTGCGTTAAACACTCTGCAAAAAAACTTGTCAAAAACACATTCTCCTTTAAATACAAATTTTAAAACATATTTTATACTGTCGTTATTCTGTATACCCTTGTTTTTCATTTTCTATCCGCAGATTTCAACCGAAACAATAATATGGGCGTTTATCGGCGGATTTTTCGGAGCACTCGGCAATGCGTTTTTAATAGCAGCACTAAAATACGGAGAACTTTCCGTTTTAGGGCCGATAAATTCTTATAAGGCAGTTATCGGGCTGATTTTCGGAATGGTTTTAATAGGTGAAATACCGGGTTATGCCGCAATTTTTGGAATCATTTTAATACTTTTCGGAACTTATTTTATTTTTGATACGGCAAAAGAAGGCTTTAATCTTTCTTTATTTAAAAGAAAAGATATAATTTACAGATTTTCAGCTCTTATATTTACGGCAATTGAAGCTGTTTTTATAAAGAAAGTTATTATTTTAACGGATATTGCCTGCTCGTTTTTATTATGGGTAATTTTTGGTTTCGTATTTTCATTTATCATCCTGAAAATCAACCGCACAAAAGCTTTTGAAGAAAAAGGTTTAAAAGATAATATCCGCCCGTTTGTTTTACTTGCTTTTCTTGTTTTTATTATGCAGTTTTCAACAAATTTTGTGTTTGAAAAAATTCCCGTTGCACCGGCTCTTTCCGTATTTCAATTATCAAATATTGTAAATGTATTTTTAGGATGGAAGCTGTTTAATGAAAAACACTTATTGAAAAAATTAACAGGCTCAATCATAATGGTTATAGGCGCAATAATTATAATATTAAACCGATGAAAAATTATAAAACGGGGAAAAGCTACAGTGAATTTTGCATAAAAAACGAAATTTCAATTATGAATTTCGACAAAAATACTGCAAATATTTTCATTTTCAAAAAATCACCTGATGAAAATTTTATTAAAAATATTCAAAATTCCGCTCCGTTTTTTCAAATTTATACAAAAAACAACATTGTTTTTCTTCTTTTAAAATTTGAAAATATCGACTGGATTGATATTCCGTATATTCACGGTGAAACCCCCATTGATGAAATAAAAGATGAAACCCTAGGGTATTCCTGCAAAATATTCTTTATTGACAACACAACGGGCAAAATCATTTTAAAAAGACACACATGCTTTACAAACGGACTTTCTAAGGCTTTTTATTATGCACTTTTAGAGCAGAAAAAACATTTGCCGAAAAATATTCTTGAAAAAATAAATTCAATCCGCGCCAGTTTCCACCCCAATGAAATCGCAAGATTATCACTCGGGAAATAATGCTGCAAAATAAAAACTGTTGATTACACAAATATTACCAAAAATAAAAAGACCAAAGCTGAAAGTTAGCTCCGGTCTTTATTTTAAATGGTCGGAACGACAGGACATTTCTGAACTTGTAAAGAAAAGCATACTTGCATTGGTTCAAATCCTGTCAGTAAAAAGAGAGTCCGATTAAGAACTCTCTTTTAAAATTTCGGAACGACAGGATTTGAACCTGCGACCCCTACCACCCCAAGGTA
>CAJULX010000043.1 GCA_910587245.1 Candidatus Gastranaerophilales bacterium | reverse complement strand
TTATATTTAATAATGGCGGGGACGACGGGTATCGAACCCGCGACCTCATGCGTGACAGGCATGCACTCTAACCAGCTGAGCTACGCCCCCATCCATTAATATTATTCAATTATCAACATGCTTTATTGTATCAAATAAAATTATATTGTCTATAATTTATTTAGCGTATACGCTTACTTGTTTTCTGTCGCGTCTGTGAGGCTCAAACTTAACCACACCGTCAATTAAAGCGTATAATGTATCGTCTTTGCCGATACCTACGTTTTTACCGGGGTGAAATTTTGTTCCTCTTTGTCTAACAAGTATATTGCCCGCAAGCACATTTTCGTTGCCAAATTTTTTGACACCTAATCGTTGCGCTTCCGAATCTCTTCCGTTCTTTGACGAACCTACACCTTTCTTATGTGCCATTATTCTTCTCCTGCTTCATCTTGTGCTTTTTTGCCGGCTTTTGTATTAATTTTGTTAATCATAACACGGCTGTATTGCTGTCTGTGACCTTGTTTTTTTCTGTAGCCTTTTTTGGGGCGTTGTTTAAAAACAATTATTTTTTTAGCTTTGTCGTTCTTTACAATGGAACCTTCAACTACAGCGCCGTCTACATAGGGCTGTCCTACTTTTGATTTTTTGCCGTTAACAAGCATAACGATTTTATCAAAAGTAACTTTGTCATTTTCTTTGGCGTCTAAAAGTTCGATATCAACATATCTGCCTTCTTCAAGCTTATATTGTTTACCGCCTGTTTCAACTATAGCGTACATTTTGTCGTTTTTCCTTTCTAAGGTTTTTAGGGACTGTAACCATTTAATATGGTATTTAGACACAGCCAACCTGTCTCAACATAGAAAATATACATCAAGCAAAAATTGCTGTCAAGCGGAGTTTTATTTTTGCGATTTCTTGTATATACAAGGTTTTAAAAGGATTTGGGGTTTTAAAAAATCATGCGGTGATTTCACTCCAGCTGCCATCCTTGTATTCCCAGCTTTTAGCGGCGTTTACTATGCCGTCCTCAATTTCTTTGCTGTCAAGAGTACATTTTACAGGTGTGCCGTTTCTGAAATTAAGCTCCTTAGCTATATTTTCAAGACCTTTTTTGGATATTGTATTATTTTCCACATACATATCAGGCTCCCCGTATTTTAACCAGAGTCCGCGGCCGATTTCAAGCCGGTTTGATGCGGTATTTGTATTGTAATCTTCAAAATAGTGCCTGATATCTCCGCCGATTATTTCAAGCTCGGTATTTTTGGCGCCTGATGCGGAGTGCATTTCTTTATACAGACAGTTTATATCATACGGGGAATCAAGGCGACCGCCTGTTTCGCCTGAAAATTCAATTTTTCGGGTAAATTGTTCGCTGCCGTCGGCTAATTTGCCGTATCCTTCGGTATAGCTTTCGATTCCGCCTTCAAACCAGTTATGTTTAAGTATATTTTTACTTTTTCCGTTATCGGTAAACTCTTCAATTTCTACAAGAAAATCATCTATAAAACTGCTTTTTCTAAGCAGGGTGCCGCTTTGCGAGTATTCTTCAAGAAAATTTTCTGCATAAATTTTATCATCCGTATTCGGTATAATTTTGCCTATAATATTGCCGCCGCTGTCTTTTCCGCCATTTTTAAAAAGCGCACATGCTTCATCAACTTTCTTTTGCAGGCTTATTGCAAGGTCAATTACCTGTTTTGCCTTGCCGTTAGCGGTATTTAGCAGGTCATCCGCCGCTTTTATTGTGTTTGAAACTTCCTGAGGAACTTTATTTTTACCTGCGGCAAAGGCAATTCCCCCTATTACTGCGGCAGAAACCGCCGCTGCGGCAACACCGAGAGCGGCAGAATTTTTCAAACTCGTATCATGAGCCGTTGTATCGGCAGTTTTCGGGCTTTTTGCCTTAAAGGAGAGCACCGTATTTTTATAATTTTGATTATTATTTGAAGTAATTTTTAAATTCATATTCCGTTACCGTTTTTGTAAATTTATAAAACTGCTGAAAATTTTATATTGCTTGGCTGTTAATATAATTTTACAAAAGCACCGAAAAATACATTTCGCGTTAAATGCTACAGCCATACGGTTTTTAAGGGTAAATTTTCTACGGTAAGTTCGTAAATTGCCTCTGTACCCAAGTCTTCAAAGCAAACCAGTGTACAATCCTTGATACATGCCTGCAGAACACATGCAATGCCGCCAATAGCCTTGAAATACAATTTGTTTAGCCCTTTTATTGCTCTGTCACCCTTGCCTATTGTGGCTATCACCCCTTTTTCATACAAAAGCGGCGCAAATTTATCCATGCGCTTTGATGTTGTTGGGCCCACAGGGCCTATGATTTCACCGTTTGAAGCAGGGCAGGGGCCCGCATAAAATATGATTTTATTTTCTAAAGAAAGGGGTAAAACCTCGTTCCTGTCTATCATTTCGGTAAGCCTTTTGTGCGCGGCATCGCGTGCGGTAAAAATTTTTCCCGAAAGAAGAATTTCTTCACCGTTTTTTAAATTTTGCAGTGCCGCAAGGTCATCAGCTCTTATTTCGCGGGCATTTGAGGCTATTTCAACATCGTTATATTTTTGTACCTCTTCTGCGGCAACAATTTCACCGTTTATGATTTTTGTTGAAGCACTTCTAAGCGAGTGGCAGCTTATATTTACACATACCGGAAGACACGCAATGTGAGTAGGGGCGGTTAAAATGCGGGTTTCAAAAACGTTTTCAGCATCAAACTCTATCGTTTTTCCGAAAAACAATGCTTTCTTCGCGAGAAATGCCGCAGTTTCAGCACATCCGCCGGCACCTATTCCGATACACATAGGCGGGCAGGCATTTTCGCCTGCTTCTAACGCGCATTTTTTGGCAAAATCCAGTATTTCAGAGTATTCTGCTGTCGGGTTAAACATCTTTAACTGTGTCATGTTTTCTGCGCCGCCCCCTTTAATGCCCGCCAGTATTGAGATTTCATTCCCTTCAACAATTTGTGTGTGAATAAGTCCGGGGGTATTGTCACCCTTGTTATTCCTATCATACAGGGCATCTTTTACTGTTGATTTTCTGAAAAATTTTTCTTTGTAACAGTCTGCAATCGCCCTATTTATAACGGTTTCAACGTGCTCGCCTTCAAGTATAACATCCTGACCTATTTCAAGGTAAATGAGCACCTGCCCTGTATCTTGGCACAACGGGCGTTTTTTTGATTGAGCAAGGTATGCGTTTTTTAAAATTTTGTCTTTATAATCACAATTAAAATTTGAAAGCTTATTATAAACCCAAGACGGCAGATTTGTATTAGCTTTTTCAATTAAATCGTAAACCGCATTATAAATAATTTTTGTATCCAGATTTTGTTTTAAGCTCATAAAATTTTCCCATAAAATACATTAAGTTTATTAAGAAGTTATCAATTAATTTTTTAAAATTGACTTTCATAAAAAAAATAATATCATATATAGTATGAGGATGATACAAAAATTAAAGGCTCTTGAAAAAGCCGTTGTTTTTTTAAGATGGGCAACGGATGCGCAGTTTGGAAAACTCAAATATGTCGGAGAGGACTTTATTGAGTTTGAAATTCTTGATATGGACTCAATGGAATATACGGAAACCGTTTTAATAAATGCGCAAATGCTTCTTGAGGTGATAGTTTCAGGCTTTGAGGTTTCAAGAGTTATAGCTGAAATTTCACATAAAATGGAAATTGTGGATTTAGGGAATTAATAGAAGCTTGAATTATCCAGCTGCAGACCGAATAAACAATTTTTATTGCCCTGTTATACAGGCAGGTCAACATTGAAGCAGATTTTATTTTTATTTTTGGTGTGATAAACTTTTCCGTTTAAATTTAAAAGTGCGTCTTTAATAATTTGATGCCCTAAACATGTGGAGTGCTCTGCGCCTGTATTTGAAACGGTATTTGTTATGCATATTGAAACATATTTTTTATTTTTTGAAACTTCTATTTTTACTTCTTCAGAATTTGGAGAATATTTAACCGCATTTGTTAAAAGATTGAGAAAAACCCGGCGCACGAGCTGTTTATCCGAATTAACGTTTATAGCTTCGTTTGAGCTTACAAGGTTTAGTTTTAAATTTTTTTCTATTATTAAAAATTTCAGGGCGAAAATTTCTTCATTAATAATGTTTAAAATATTAAAATATTCCTGTTTTATTTGGTACCGCCCCTTTTTTATCGAATAATTTTCCATTAAATTTTCTATATACTCCAAATTATGTCTGTTTACTTTGTAAATTTCACTTAATAAACCGCTATCTGCCGTATTTTGAGCAAAGCTTTTGGAATCAAGGTTTTCAAGGGCAATATTTATACTTAAAATGGGAGATTTTATATCATGAAGAATATTTAAAACGAATTCTTCATTTTTTTCTTCAACGCTCTTCATAAAAAAGTTTATAAGACAAAAATCGGTATTTCATATTCTCTTTTGGGGCGGGCTAATCGGGTGATATTTTTTAAACTATTTACAACAAATTGTGATTGGGTACAATTATAGATGAGATATTAGTAATTTAGAGGGAAAGATGATTAAACTTAATTACAAAAATGTTACTCAAGAGGTAATAGGCGCTGAATACGGGCTTGATATCGAAAAAGAATTTAGTGAGTATGCCCCTAAAATCCAATCTATAATTATGGATTTGAATTTAAGAAAAGATAAACCGGGACAGTGGCTTCAATGGATGAACCTTGGCTACAACGAAGAAACCGTGTGGTATGTTAAAGAATATGCCGCAATGGTGGAAGGCCGTTTTGATAACATTCTTGTATTAGGTATCGGCGGTTCTGCATTGGGCGGAATTGCAGTAACGGAAGCGCTTTTAAAGCCCTATTGGAATTTATTGTCAGCTTCAGACAGAGGCAATTGCCCGAGAATCTTCTTCCTTGATAATATTGACCCTGATCAAATTAATGCACTTTTAAATATGCTTGATTTAAGAAGAACTCTTGTAAATGTAATTACAAAATCAGGCTCTACTGCGGAAACAATGTCTCAATTTATGATTATAAAAGACAGAATGCAGAAACTTTTAGGGGATGATTACAGAAAAAATATTGTTGCAACAACTGACAAGCAATCAGGTATTTTAAGGCAAATTGCAAACGAAGAAGGATACAAAACATTTGTTGTGCCTGATGATGTGGGCGGAAGATTTTCCGTATTTTCAGCAGTAGGCTTAGTGCCGTTTGCCCTTGTTGGTATTGATATTGATGAAATTGTTGAGGGTGTAAAAGTTATGGATTTAGCCCTTAAAAATACCGATATCAGAAAAAATATTGCAGCTCAAAATGCTTTGATTCATTACTTAATGGATACCAAAAAAGGACACTATTTATCAGTAATGATGCCTTATTCGAGCAGATTGAAATATGTATCCGACTGGTATGTTCAATTATGGGCGGAATCCTTAGGTAAAGAAGTTGATAAAAACGGAAACAGGGTAAATGTAGGTCCTACGCCTATTAAAGCCCTCGGTGCAACAGACCAGCACTCTCAAATTCAGCTTTATAACGAAGGCAAACACGATAAAATTATTAACTTTATCCGTGTGGAAGAATTTGATACAAACCTTGAAATTCCAAAAATCTTTGAGTGTACTGGGGTTAATTATTTAGGCGGAAAATCAATCAACGAGCTTATTAACGCTGAGGCTGATTCAACAGCTGTAGCGCTTGCTGATTTCAAGCGTCCTAATTTAACAATTTCGCTTCCTAAAGTTAATGCATATTATCTGGCTCAATTGTTCTATATGCTTGAAGTGCAGACTGCAATTGCAGGGGAACTTTACAATATTAATACATTCAATCAGCCGGGTGTGGAACAGGCAAAAAATTACACTTATGCTCTTATGGGCAGAGCCGGATATGAAGAATCAAGAGAAGAACTGACTTCTAAGATTGGAAGGTAATTAACCTGTTTTTAAATATAACTATAATATTAAAGCCCCGTTCAGTTTTCGAATGGGGTTTTAATTTGCAATATTTATATTCCAAACGCAGGTGCCAGTTTCAGATAGAGCTTAATTAAAAGCGGGGTGAAAAAAGCGGTCAGGATGGCAACGATAGTGAGGGCGACGGTGGAAATTGCAACCTGTTTGAATTGTTTGCGCTCAGCTAAAGATGATGTGCCCATAACATGTGATGCGGCACCAACGGATAAGCCTATTGCAATGTCATTATCTATTTTAAAAAGCTTAAGCAGCCTGCGTGCAAAAATTCCGCCGATAATCCCCGTTATTATAACGGCACATGCCGTAAGCTCCGGAATTCCGCCGATTGTTTTTGAAATTTCAA
The DNA here is from genome assembly GCA_910587245.1 of Candidatus Gastranaerophilales bacterium. GTDB lineage: Bacteria > Cyanobacteriota > Vampirovibrionia > Gastranaerophilales > Gastranaerophilaceae > MGBC122484. Next base: position 4,612 of record CAJULX010000043.1, on the reverse strand, counting down.
CCGCAATAGGTGTGGTTACTGATTTTGGAAGCATTGAAATAATTACGGATAATTTTGTATGGAAAAATTTACCCAAAAGTGCAGTTGAAAAAACGGCGGCAAATGTGGCAAAAATAAAGCCAAACCATATGGCGCGCTTATTTTCAAATAAAACTTCTTTATTTTTAATAAGCGGATATGCTAAAGCAATAGTAGCAGGACCTAAAAGATATGTTACATATTTTGCGCCCGAATTATAAAGCGCAAAATCGATATTGAAAATTTTAAGCATAATAATTATAATAACGGCGGAAGATACAATGGGCGGGAGTTTTTTTAAGAATTTTATTCTGCATAGTATTTTGCACAAATAAAACACTATAAATGTGAGGAAGAAAAATAAAATTTTTAAAAGCAGGCTACCGCACATTTTTCTTTCCCGTCCATTCCATCATTTTGTCCGTGAATATTGCCGTTAATACCATTGTAATAAATGTTGTAAGAACTATAACCGCCAGAATGCCTGCCAAATCTTCTTTTATAAGGTTATAATAAACCGTAATACCTACAAATAAAGGTACAAAAAGCGCAGGAAGAATTGAAATAAAAATTGTGCAAATTTCTTTTACAAATTTTACGGGGATAATTTTAAAATTTAAAAGAAGCGCAAAAATAATCATGCCAAGAATTGTAGATGGAAAATTTAATCCTGAAAAATGAATAATTTTTTCGCTTAAAAATTGGATTAAAAGCAAAATAAAAAAGCTGGCCGTAATTCTTACCGCCTTTTTCAAGCCTGCGCGCGGGAGTTTCACTTTATTTCATCTCCCTTGAGGCACCATACAAGGGCTTCTTTGATTTTAACATTAATAAAATCGCCATCTTTTGCCGTTTGTGATTCAAAATGAACTACTTTATTATTTCTGCTTCTGCCTTCCGCTATGCGCTTTAAGCCATTTTTTGAATCCTGTTCTTTAACTTTTTCAACAAGAACTTCATAAGTTTTTCCAACAGATAATTCATTTGATTTTTTTGAGGCTGCTTTAACGGCATTGTTTAAAATTGCAAGACGCCTTTTCTTGATATCAGAGGGAATAAATTTATCCGTCATTTTGCCTGCAGGGGTATTTGGGCGCGGAGAATAGGCGGCAGTGTTTGAATAATCGAGCCTTAGTTCTTCTATGGCGCTTAATGTGTCATTAAATTCTTCTTCGCTTTCAGAGGGAAAACCTGCTATAAAATCAGATGTTATGGTGACATCTTTAATCTGTGTACGTATTTTATTTACAATTTCAGAATACTGCACCCTGTTATAGCGCCTGTTCATAGCTTTTAGTACCCTGTCGTTTCCGCTTTGCATGGGGATATGGAAACATTCGCAGATTTTATCCGCATTTTTAACGGTTTCTATAACATCATCCGTTATATCCGTGGGGTATGATGTTGTAAACCTTATTCTGAAATTTCCTTCAAGTTTATCAAGCTCCGATAAAAGATAGGCAAAAGTCGGTTTTCCCTCCAAGTCCTTGCCATAGCTGTCTACATTCTGCCCGAGGAGCGTTATTTCTTTGTATCCTTCGCTTATTATTTTTTTAGCTTCGTTTAAAACAGTTTCCACTTCGCGGCTGCGCTCACGGCCTCGGGTGTAGGGAACAATACAGTAAGTGCAAAAATTATTGCACCCCTCCATAATAGGAAGCCACGCATTTATTCCTTTAGAGCGGATAATATTAAATTCTTTTTCGGCAACCGCTTTGTCTCTTATGGCGCAGATTCTTTTTCTTGAGCCGTCAGGAGCCGGAGTTTCAAGCTCTTTAATTAGTTCGGGCAGCTCATAAATATTGTGTGTGCCGAAAACCAAATCAAGATACGGAAACTTTTTTAAAAGAATTTCTTTTTCCTGCTGGGCAACGCAGCCCGCTATGGCAATTTTTATATGAGGCTTGTTTTTCTTCATTTTGCCCCATACACCGAGTTTTGAATAGGCTTTGTCTTCGGATAATTTTCTGATTGAGCATGTATTTACAATGAAAAAATCCGCTTCGTTTTCTTCCCCTTTTTCATAGCCAAAATGAGAAAGAATGCCTAAAATCCTTTCCGTATCGGATTTATTCATCTGACAGCCGAGAGTTTCTATATAAACCTTTTTTGCGGTTTTTTCCATTTTTTATACTATCCTGTGTGCTTGAATTTCTTCGAGCCTTTCCATACGTTCTTTTAAGGCGCCTTGAGGCAGATAATAAGGTTCAACGGTCATAATTTTTGCCGCTATATCGGGGTAGAAATAAATAAACCTTAATTCGCTGTCTGTTAAGGGTTTTTGCGTATGCACGTTGGCATAACGGGCAAGTTCAAGAATGTTTCTTGCTTCATTTTCATCCTTAAATTCAAGCTCGAGATTATCGTAAACGTTTCTAAACCCTTTAATGCCTGCATATTCGCCCACGGTTATCATTCTTCCCGTTTCAATTATTTCAGGCTCACCTCTGCCGAGTTCTTCGTAATCATAGAGCTCGTAATTTCTTCTGTCTTTAAGGGCGCCGTCCGCGTGTATTCCTGATTCATGCGCAAAAGCATTATCGCCCACGGCTACCTGATTTAGAGGAATAGGAACGCCGAAAGCATATGCCGTATATTTTGCAAGTTTCCATGCTTTTGTGATGTCGATTTGCGGGTCAATTTTATATTTTTCCGCAAAACCGCTTGATTTTAATATTGCAAGAATGCAGGATACAAGGTCCGCATTTCCTGCGCGCTCGCCCATACCGTTTATTGCAGTATTTATCCAGGCATCCACCCCTGCATCAATTGCGGCTTTTGCGCCCATAACAGAACAAGCCGTTGCCATACCGAGGTCGTTATGAAAATGCATTTCAATATCCATGCCTGTTTCTTTTGCAAGGATAAAAATTCTGTCATATGCGGTTTTTGGGTCATCGTATCCCAGAGTATCACAGTATCTGAATCTTTTTGCGCCGTATCTTTTGCATTCGTTTGCATATTTTATTAAATAATCAAGGTCTGAGCGGGAAGCGTCTTCTGCGTTTACACCGATGATTTTGGCGTCATATTCTATTGCCACATTGATTGCTTCAAGCGTTTGATGCAGAATATCATCTTTAGATTTTTTACCCTGATATTTTCCGTTAATCATCTGGTCTGATGTAGATTGCGATAAATTTACATATTGAAGTTTCGGGATGTTTTCAAAAGATTTTTTAACATCGGAAGCCAGAGCTCTCATCCAGCCTGAAAGTTTTGTTTTATTTATGGCGCCTCTGTCTACAAGCATGAGGTTTCCGTTTAAATAATTTCTTTCATGCTCTGTTGTTGGGAAGCCAAACTCTGACTGGTTTATCCCCATATCATTAAGCATAAGATTAATGATGGTTTTTTGGAGTTTAGCAAGACCGAGTCTTGAAGTTTGTACTCCGTCTCTGTTTGTAACATCAACAAATTTAATAAAATTTTCGCCCATATGATTCCTATTTTCCGCCTTTAAAGGTTACTAAGACACAATATTGTTAAGTAATATTTTAACATCAAAAAAAAGAGTAGCAATTTTTTTTATTTTTGTGTATTAATATAGAGTATCAGTTATTAATTTGTGAAGGTAAAAATGTCTTCCGATTATTCGATATCTCGTATAGATAACTATTTGCCGTCGGGCAGCGGGTCTGCCAAATATCATTCGGCGCTTATTGTGCGAAAGCACGGTGGGCTTGATGAGGGTAAAAAGAATACAATTGCGAATTTAACTGATGATGAAATCTTATTAACCAGCATAAATTATGCAAAAAATAAAACTGATAAAACGGTGGCCGGAAAGCTTGCAAATGCTCTGCCATCGTTATTTATTACCGCGGTTCCGCTTGTATTCGGAGCGCTTTATAAGGGTAAACTTTCAGATAAAGTAAAGACGGCACTTTCAACAGCGGCAATATTTGGCGGTGCTTCCTTATTATTTAATAAATATAATAACGGCATGGACAGAATTGAAAATGCTTCCGAAAAAATAGAAAAAGCAAGAGAAGAACATCCTCTTGCGGCGGGCATTTTTGATTTTACGGCGAAGGCAGCACTTCTTTTCGGCGGCTACGCGCTTGCTATGAAGGGTGGAAAATTCTTGCAGAATAAATTTAAACCTTCTTTTGAAAGGTTAAATAAAACTATAGCTAAAACATCTGAAAAACTTGATAATTCCGCACTCGGGCGCGGTGTTGAAAAATTGAGCGCCAAAAAAGAAGCTTTTCTTGATAAACATCCTAAGCTGTCAAAATTTGTATCTAAAAATTCTTTCTTAGCACCCGTTGCAGCGTTTATCGGCTGGCTTGGCTTTGAAGGAGCGGTTCAGCACAAGGCTTTGGGTAATCAATACAAGTATGCTTCAGATATGGCTGATAAACTTTTATTGCAAAGAGAAATTGCAAGAGTTGAAGATTAATTATATTTTTAATTATAAAAATATAATACTTTAAATTAAATTTTAGTTTTAGTTGCCATTTTTTGTTTTTATGCTGTCTATTTTTATTAAGTTTTGTTAAGTTTTCACTATACGTATTTGCTTTTTGTTACCTATATTTAAAAAAACAATTGAAATTTTTTGTTAAGTAATATAAACAATGTAGGACAA
>CAJULX010000042.1 GCA_910587245.1 Candidatus Gastranaerophilales bacterium | reverse complement strand
TATAGTGGTTGGTGCAGGACATGCAGGTTGTGAGGCGGCAATTGCCGCCTCTAGACTTGGTGCAAAGGTTTTATTTTGCAGTTTAAATCTTGATAATATTGCACTTATGCCATGTAATCCCGCTGTAGGCGGCCCTGCAAAATCAAATCTTGTAAGAGAGATTGATGCGCTGGGCGGTGTAATGGCGGATGTTACCGATAACACATATATGCAATTTAAAATGTTAAATTCTTCTAAAGGCCCTGCGGTGCGTGCTTTAAGGGCACAATCCGACAAAAAAGAATACAAAGCCTTCATGAGAAATTTAATTGAAAGTGAAGAAAATATTTCCTTAAAGCAAACCCAGATTACGGGGCTTCTTTCAAACGGTGACAAAATAACGGGTGTAACGGATGAATTAGGATTAGAATATCATGCAAAAAGCGTTATTTTAACCACGGGAACAAGTTTGGAAGGAAAAATTTACGTTGGTTTAAAATCATTCAGAGCGGGGCGTCTCGGGGAACAGGCGGCAATAGGTCTTTCAGAGAGTCTTTTAAAACTCGGGCTTCCTTTAAAAAAACTTAAAACAGGAACACCTGCAAGGGTAGACAGCCGCACAATAGATTATTCAAGATTGACAGTACAGCCGCCCGACAGTCCTGACGATAATCCTTATTACAACGGTTGTCTTAATTTCTTTTCTTTTAAGAAAAATCACACTATCCGACCGATGGTTCCCTGTTATTTAACAAAAACAAACGAAAACACCCATAAAATTATAAAAGATAATCTTGATAAATCACCGATGTATCAAGGAATGATAACGGGAATAGGCCCGAGATACTGTCCTTCAATTGAAGATAAAGTTGTGCGGTTTGCGCATAATCCGTCGCACCATATTTTTATAGAGCCCGAAGGTGCTGATACATATGAAACTTATGTTCAGGGTTTTTCAACAAGTCTTCCTATTGAAGTGCAGATACAAATGCTGCATTCACTTCCGGGGCTGGAAAATGTTTCAATTATAAAACCCGCTTATGCTGTGGAATATGATTCGGTGCCTGCGGTAGAATTAAGCCACAGTTTAATGACAAAGAAAATCAAAGGATTATTTTTAGCAGGGCAGATAAACGGAACATCAGGATATGAAGAAGCTGCAGCACAAGGGCTTATTGCGGGAATTAACGCCGTAAAATATGCAAATAATGAAGAAATGCTTGAATTAGACAGAGCAAGTTCTTATATAGGAACTTTAATTGACGATTTAGTCACTAAAGATTTAGCCGAACCGTACAGAATGTTAACCTCAAGAAGCGAATACAGACTTATTTTAAGACAGGATAATGCCGATTTCCGCCTTATGGAAACAGGTAAAAAAATCGGTCTTGTAAAAGAAGAAAACTATCAGAGATTTTTAAATAAAAAACAAGCGATTGAAGAAGAAATTAATAACTTAAAAAATACAAAAATTTCGCCCGATGAAAAAAATAAAGAAATATTAAACAAATTTAACGAAAATTTAGAAACAGGACAGAGCGCTTATCAGTTATTAAAAAGACCCAATGTTGGCTATAAAGTGCTATATGAATTAGGTTATGCCTCAAATATAATGAATACGGAAGACAAGTATTTTATTAAAGAAGTGCTGGAACAGGCAGAAATTTTAATAAAATATGACGGCTACATAAAAAGACAAAAAGAACAGGTTAATTCTGCGGATAAACTTGAAAAAATCAAAATTCCCGATGATTTTGAGTATACAAATCTAAAACAGATTTCTACCGAAACAAGGGAAATTTTAACGAAAATCCGTCCGAAAACACTCGGGCAAGCCCTAAGAATAGGCGGTGTAAAACCTGCTGACATATCTTGTTTAATGGTAATTCTTGAAACAAAAAAATATAAAACAGGTGTTTAATTTTGTTTTTTTATGTAAAATAAAAATAGCCTGAAATATAAGTCTAGAGTTGACTTTAAGAGTATGGTACAGGTTTTTTATGATAAGAAAAATTTTAATATCCTGTTTGTTATTATTTTTTATCCACCCTGTTTTTGCACAGGAAGGGGATGAAAATATTACCGTAATTGAAGGCACAGTGCAGGAAGCAATTGAACCTGCCGATATAAGCAATAAACTTAAAAAAGAATTAAAAGAAGCCATAATACAGGTTTACGGTAAGCAAAACGCCGATGAAATTTATGAAAATGTATTAAAAATAGCTCAAAATGCGATAAATAAAAGGCCGCAGGAACTTAAAAACGAAGACAAGGTAAGAAAAGCAGACTGGTATAAAAACGAAATTATCTATATGTTTTATGTGGATCATTTCGGAGTGTTGAAGGATGATAAAAACAACACTTTTAAAGATACGGCTGCAATGTTTGATTATCTTGAAGACCTTGGTGTAACAACGCTTTATATGCTTCCTTTTGCAGACAGCCCGATGGCAGATGCGGGGTTTGATGTTAAAAACCCGAGGAAAGTAAGGGAAAACCTCGGCGGCATGGCTGAGTTTAAAGAATTTGTAACAAGCGCTAAAAAAAGAGGATTTAAAATTAAGGCAGATTTAGTATTAAATCATCTTTCGGATGAACATGAATGGTTTAAAAAGCTTGAAAGCGGCGATGAAACTTACCTTGATTATTTTATATACAAAGAAAAAATGCCCGAGTATACAAAATATAAAGATGAAAAACTCGGCACGGTTATAGAATATAAAGAAGAAGACGGAAAAATATCAAAAAGAAGATTAATTTTTCCTGAAAATACGGAAACCAACTATAGAAAAATAACCGTAAACAACAAAGATTATTATATCTATCATACGTTTTATCCTTTTCAACCCGATATAAACTGGCAAAACCCGAAAGTTTTATATTATATGCTGGATACAGTGACAAACTGGGCAAATTTAGGAGTAGATATATTCAGAATGGATGCAATTCCTTATCTTTCAAAAGACTCCGGTACAAATGCCGAAAATCAGCCTAAAACCCATGCAATTATTAATATTTTAAGTAATTATATTCAATTAACCGCACCGGCATCCGTTATTCAGGTGGAAGCGTGTCAGGCGCCAAAAGACATTCTTCCTTATTTCGGGAAAGACAGAGAAGTACAGGTTAATATTGATAGTGAAAATATTAAATTTAAAAGAACATCGGAAGCACAGATTGCATACCATTTTCCTAATATGAACGCCATCTGGGCAAGCCTTGTTACAGGGGATAAAAAATATTTTATTGATACAAACAAAAAAACTCCAACCATTCCAAAAACCGCAGTGTGGGGAAATTTTTTAAGAGTACATGATGAATTAACGCTTGAGATGGTGAGTCCTGAAGTTCGTAATATAATTTTTGAAGATTTGGTTACAAAAGGGGCTGATTTTAGAAATGGATTCGGCGTAAGCGGGCGCCTTGCAAACTTTTTAGATAAAAACCCGAACAGAATCGAAGAAGCTTTTGCAATACTGTTTTCTGTTTCAGGAGTACCCATAATTTATTACGGAGATGAAGTAGGCGCTGCAAATAATTATGAAAATGCTAAAAAATCCGCAGAAAACAGGGTAAAAAAAGAAAAAACCGCACAAAATCTTTTATCTGTTTTTGATTCACGCGATATAAACAGAGGGCAGATTCCGCAGAAACTTTTCTACGGTTCTACAAAAGGGTATTATGAATTTAATTCAAAGGTTTATAAAAAAGTTAAAAATTTAATTGAAATAAGAAAAAAATATCCCGTTATGGTAAACGGGGATTTTGAAATTCTAAAAACAAAATCAAAACACAATTTCTGTTATATAAGAAAAAATAAAGAACAGCAGATACTTGTAATAAATAATCTTTCAAAAGATAAACTAATAGCTGAAATTACGCTTCCGCCGACGGTTGTATTAAAAAATAACGGCAAAATAACAAGTTTAAAGAATTTAATAAACGATGATGATGTAAAAGTAAATATATCTTTACAAAACAGGACAATGCATCTTAGAATAGCGCCATATCAAGTTTTATGGCTGGAATTATAGAGGAACAATATGCAAAATACACCCGCCGTAGGCAAAAAAAGCTTTTTAAATTATATAAACGTTTTCAGAGGGCTTGCAATTTTATTAATTGTTGCAGGACACTCGATGCAAATAGGTTCAAATGAAAGCCTTTTACATATTTTATGGTGTGAAATCGTCTGCGGCGGAACGGCGCTTTTTATATTTATTTCAGGGTTTTTGTTTCAGCATCTTTCGGGTAAATTTGAATACAAAAATTATCTTTCGAAAAAATGGACAAATGTTGTGGTTCCGTATTTAATAACGGCAATTCCCGGGCTTTTATTCTGTTTTTTTATGCCCCACATTTATAAAAATTCTTTTGACGGTATGAATATTTTGATGCAAATACCCGTTCTGCTTTCAACAGGAAGGGTTCACAACACCCCGACCTGGTTTATCCCTATGATAATTCTTTTCTTTATATGTTCTTATTTACTTTTAAAACTTGAAAAGAAAGGAATTTTGTATAAATTACTGCCTTTAATGTTTTTAATTACCATATTTTTGCAAAGAGGCGAAATCGAATATGAACAAATGCTTAATCTAACTTATTTAGAGCGGTATTCAGCCTATGTAAAATATATAGTTTCAGGGTTTATTCATTTTTTCTCTTTATATGTTTTTGGGATGTATTGTTCAAAATATAAAGAAATAATTGATAAATTTTATGAAAAGCGGTTAATATTGTGGATTTTAACAATATTTTTTGCAGGATTAAATATTTATTTGAGTAAAAACGGGATTTATTCAAATTATACTGTTTCAAAAACATTTTTAACAATGCTTTTGCTCGGGTATTTAAAACATTATGACGGTTTTATAATTTCACACGGTAAGATAAACAAGACCCTTGATTTTGTTGCAAAATACAGCTTTGGTATATTTTTCATACACTGGTATTGGATATTTATTTATAATCAAATTTTTAATTTAAAAGGTGTAATTCCTGTTGATGGCGGCATATCGGCACTTTTAGCGGTTATATGTATTGTAACGTTAAGATTTCTGGCGGTTACAGGTTTATCTTTATTGACTTTGCGGGGTTTTAAAACTCTTCTTTTAAAATTCCGTCCCGATATTAATACAAGAATGTTTTTAGGGGTGTAAAAATTTACCCTTGCAGGTTTTATATAACTTGAGACAGATACAGTCAGGAAAAAAAAGGAACCGATATTCTCAGTTCCACTGTATTGCCATCACCAGTTAGATATAAATTGCATAAATTGTGTTTTGTATAGTCTTATAGTAGTTTATTTTTCGGTTTTGTGTAATTATCCCTTCGTTAGAAATTTGTCATACTAAAGTATAAACTTTGATGTATAATTAAATTTATGGCAAAAGTGAGAACAAAATGGGTATGTCAAAATTGCGGGTATGAAACAGTGTCATACCTTGGCAGGTGCCCTGATTGCGGAAATTTTTCAACATTTACGGAAGAAATCACCCAAAACAAAGTCGAAATTAAAACAAATTCTCCCGCAAATATCGTTGTATCAAGCAATTTAACCTACAGTAAAATTGATGAAATCAAGCTTGATGAATCTATAAGGATAAAATCTGAAATTGAAGAACTGGACAGGGTTTTAGGCGGCGGCTTTGTTGAAGGAAGCCTTGTGCTTCTTGCAGGCGACCCCGGGATAGGTAAATCCACCCTTGTTTTGCAGGCTGCAAAAAATATAGGTGATTCGGGCAAAAAAATTCTCTATATTTGCGCCGAAGAATCCCCGAGTCAGGTAAAATTAAGAGCTCAAAGGCTTAACGCTAATTCCGACAACTTATATGTAACGGCACAAAACTGTTTAGAGGAAATTTTAAAACAGATTGATGAATTAAAACCCGATTTTTTAATTGTTGATAGTATTCAATCCGTATTCAGCGCCCAAATAACAAGCTCATCAGGCACGGTATCACAAATTCGTGAATGTACAAACCTTTTAATGCGTATTGCAAAAACCAAAAACGTAACAACCATTGTAATAGGACATGTTACAAAAGAGGGAAACATCGCAGGACCGAAGGTTTTAGAACATATGGTGGATTGCGTTATAAATTTTGAAGGGGATAAATTCAGAACCTACAGAATGCTTCGCTCAATTAAAAACCGTTTCGGCACTACAAGCGAAGTCGGGGTTTTTGCAATGAATGACTGCGGGCTTGTTGAAATTAAAAATCCGTCTGAAATGTTTTTATCAGAGCGCGGGGCGGAAAATTGCCCGGGGTGTACGGTTATTGCAACGGTGGAAGGCACACGCACACTGCTTTTAGAGGTGCAGGCGCTTGTCGGGAATACTCCATACCCGAGCCCGAGGCGTGTTGCACGCGGAGTAGAATACAACAGGCTTCTTCAAATCCTTGCCGTGCTTGAAAAAAGAGTCGGTCTTAATCTTTCAAAACAGGATGTTTATATAAATGTAATAGGCGGGGTGGATATAATAGAACCTGCGGCGGATTTAGGGATTGCAATGGCGGTATTAGCCTGCGTAAGAGATGTCTGCTGTAAAAAAGACACTGTTATAATAGGCGAAATCGGGTTATCAGGGGAAATCCGCAGTGTGGATAATCTTGAAAAACGCCTGAAAGAAGCGCAAAAGCTTGGTTTTAAAGAAGCAATAATCCCCAAAATCTCATCCGAGACTGTTCAAAAACAGATAAAAGGTTTAAAAATTAAAACTACAGAGGTTTACAAGCTCATCGACGCCATTACAAAGGCAATGGGATAAATTAAATATCTACATTTCTCATCATATCTTTAAGTGTTTTTATTGTGGTATCCATTGAAACAATGTCGGTGGTTTTTTGCTGTAAAAAGCCGTTAATTTCAGGCATTAATTGAATTGCAATATCAAGTTTCGGGTTTGAACCTGCCTGATACATGCCGACATCAATCAAATCTTTGTTTTCGCGGTAAAGCGCAAGTATTTTTCTCATCTTGCTTGCGGCTTCCTGATGTTCTTTATCCGTGATTGTCGTAAAAAGTCTTGAAATTGACCCGAGCGTATCAATTGCGGGATAGTGGTTTTGCTCCGCTACCTTTCTGGATAAGAAGATGTGTCCGTCTACAATACCGCGCACAATATCCACGATGGGGTCTGTGATATCATCCCCTTCCATAAGGACGGTGTAAAGCGCTGTGATGGAGCCTTTTTCAGAATTTCCCGTGCGCTCTAAAGCACGCTGCAGCCAGCTGAATATTGAAGGCGGATATCCTTTCATTGTAGGCGGTTCACCGAGCGACAGCCCCACTTCACGTCCTGCCATGGCACACCTTGTCACGGTATCTGTCATTAAAAATACTTTTTTACCTTTATCTCTGAAATATTCACAGACGGATGTTGCTGCAAGCAGACATTTCATACGGATTAGAGGGGGAAGGTCACCTGTTGCACATACAACCACAGACCTTTTCATGCCTTCAGGCCCCAGAGAATCTTCCATAAATTCTTTAACTTCACGTCCGCGTTCTCCAATCAGCGCCATAACGTTTACATCCGCTTCCGAATTTCTTGCAATCATACCCAGAGTGGTACTTTTACCTACTCCTGAGCCTGCAAAAAGCCCCATACGCTGCCCTGTACCCATTGTAAGAAGAGAGTCAATCGCTCTGATACCCGTAGAAAGTGAATCTTTAATAATCGGGCGGCTGAACGCATCAGGAACGGAACCGTTTATATTAACATATTCGGCGTTTGTAACATCCAAGGGCCGCCCGTCCATAGGTTCCCCCAAAGGGTTTATAAGGCGCCCCAGCAGGAAATCACCTACAGGAAGCATAATAGGCCCGCCCGTGCTTTCAACAAGGCTTCCCTGCCCTATGCCTTCGCCGTCATAAAGCAAAAGAAGCTGTGCAACATCGCCTTTAAAGGCTTGAACTTCCGCCGCTTTTTTTTCACCTGTATAGGTTTGAATATAACACAAATCGCCGATTTTAAGCCCCGGCAGTTTTACATCCACCGTAAGCCCCAAAAGCTTTGATACCACTCCTTTATATTCATAAAGTTTTGTATTTTCAAGGATATTCAAAGCGCGCGTTTTTGTATTTTGGATTTTTAATTCGATATTTTCATCCATAAAAACATTATAATGATTTTCTCTGCCGCAGGCAAAAAGATAAATTAGCATTTTTAAAGGATTTAAAAACGGAGAAATTATTATAAGATAATTTTCGGGTAAGCCCTGAAAGCTCGCTTTTCCTGTCCAAACAACATAACTGCAGTATGAAAGTTGGAAAGGGGGTGAGAAGAATGCTTATTTCAATTAGTTTAAAAGCGCTAATAATCATTTTACTGATAATACTAGCGCTTAAATACTAAAATAAGTTAGGGTTTTTAAATGGGATGTTACAGCATCCCTGCCCTTTATATTTTTATTATAAACGAGTTTTTATATTTTTCAAGACGGGGGATTATCAAAATCAAAAAGCTCTTTTAGGCTGATATCAAGAGCATTTGCAATGTCTATAATTGTGCCGAAAGAGGGTTTTGAATATGCAACTTCAATTTTGCCCATATGGTTAATACCTATGTCAATATCATCTGCAAGATTTTCTTGGGTTAAGCCCCTTAATTTTCTATATTTTTTAATGTTTAAGGCAAGTTTTTTATATACATCCTCATTCATACGTATAGTTTATACGTAAAAATTTGTTAACTTTACGTTATGATAAGTCGTAAAGTGCTATAATTAAGGAAAATAGGTTCTAGCTATGAAAAATAAAAACAGTCATTCTTCTTTAGATGATTTTATATTAGAGCAAATTGAAGGCACAAAAGCGCTGAACGTTTTGTTTGAAAAAATACACAAAATTACAAAAAACCCTGATATAAAAGCTCTTTCAAGTCTTGGTGTAAAATTTTGCAAAGAACTTCACACCGACTGTAAAAAATTTGAAAAAATTCTGGATACAATAAAGAAAATATTAGGCCAATTCTTTCAAAATACCGATAAGGGCTAATTTTACATGGAAATAACTCAAGCCGCCCTGCATATAAACAGCATAAGGAGGACGGCATGGCCCGTCGGCGGATAATTCAATGGTAGAGCCCTCTATGAAGCTTCCGCCTGCCATAATAAGCTTGTCTTCATACCCCGGAACCCCGTCAGGAATGGGTGTCAAATAACTTTCAACGGGCGAATATTTTTGCAATGCACGGCAAAAAGCCTCTTGTGCTTCCTGCTTTTCAAATTTTATTGTCTGGATTAAATCACATCTTGTACAATCAGATAGAGGATGAGTCTTAAACCCGACATTTTCAAACACTTTAGCAGCAAGAATAGCACCCTTAACAGCGTATGAAACTACGCTTGGCGCCATAAAAAATCCTTGCAGCATAACGCGCGTCTGGTTAAACATGGCGCCGCCTTCCGTTCCTATACCGGGGGCAGTGAGTCTTCTTGCGCACATTTCAATTAAATCTTTTCTGCCTGCAAGGTATCCGCCCGCTTCAACTATGCCGCCGCCGGGGTTTTTAATAAGGCTTCCTGCAATTAAATCCGCTCCGACATCGGTAGGTTCAAGCTTTTGTGTAAATTCACCGTAACAGTTGTCTACAAAACAAACAGTTTTCGGGTTTATGCTTTTTACAATTTTTATAATGCGTTCAATATCTTCAACCGTTAAAGAATTTCTAAGGCTGTATCCGCGCGAGCGCTGAATTGTAACCATTTTTGTATCGGGTTTAATGTATTTAGGGATAGCTTCAAAATCAACGTCTAAACCGTTTACAAGCGGGATTTCATCATATTTTACGCCCATAGCCTTAAGGGAACAATTATAAAATTCGTGGTTTTCGTTTTTTCCTATAATTTCATCAAGCGTATCATAAGGGGCGCCTGCAATTGAAACCAGTCTGTCATTCGGTCTTAAAACGCCAAAAAGCGCGCATGCAATGGTATGTGTACCTGAAACAAAATGCGGACGAACAATTGCAGCTTCACAATTAAATGTATCTTTAAAAACATTATCCAGTGCTTCACGCCCGAGGTCATCGTGCCCGTAGCCTGTCACTGTGTAAAAATGTTCTTCCCCGATTTTATTTTTTTGAAAAGCCTTTAATACTTTTAGCTGGTTATATTCTGCGATTTCATCAGTTTTTTTAAAAAGATGACACACTGCATTTTCCGCCTCTTCAACAATTTTTCTTGCTTGAAGCGTGCGAGCGCCGCTTATATCATTTTCCAAAACTTCCATATTCTTTTCCTTTTACCCCGAATTACGGGGTTTTAATCTTTTTTTACGAATTGGCCTTTTCCTGCGTAGCACACGGGGCATTTGTAATCCTCGGGCAAATTTTCAAACGGTGTATTCGGTTCTATTCCGTTATCAGGGTCTCCTGCCTCGGGGTCGTAAACATATCCGCATAAAAGGCAAACGTATTTTTCCATTTTTATCTCCTTAATATTTTACAATAAAAATATTGTGAAAAAAGATACGCCAAAACATCCTCCGTATCGGCATTAGCAAAGGATGGAATTTAAAAAATCCCGCAGTTAATTTTGCGGGATTTTTTGTTTATATTGTATGCGGCGGTTGTTTTATGAACAGCCTGAATAACCGCAATTTAAACAGATAAAACAGCCTTCCGCCATTTTAATTGAATTTCCGCATTCAGGACACACAACGGTTTTTATTTCAACCCCGTGTTCGTCAATTTCCGTTTTTTCAACCTTTAATTCTTTATGTTCTTCTTGTTCAGGTTTTGCTTCAACTGCAGTTTCTGCTTTTTTATCGTCTTTTTTGCCTTCTAAAAGCATAGGCTGAGAAAATCTTGAATTGTTTCTGTATACGGTAATGCCTTTCAGGTCGTTTTTGTATGCAAGAATATAAGCCTGAGCAACATCTTCAAGGGTTGCATCTTCTTCAAAATTTACCGTTTTTGAAACGGCATTATCAGTATGTAATTGGAATGCTGCCTGCATCATAACATGAGACTTCGGTGAAATATCATGTGCTGTGACAAAAATTTCTTTTGTTTTTTCATCAATACCGT
>CAJULX010000041.1 GCA_910587245.1 Candidatus Gastranaerophilales bacterium | reverse complement strand
TTACTTGCGCTGAAACCCTGGTACGGACAGTACGGTATGCCGCTCACGCTAGAGTTGTTACACAAGCTGTTTGGGAGGGTTATTATCCGTTTAATGAAGTTTTCAATGAACAGTACTCCTTATTAAGGAGTCTTTAAGCAGATTTAATACATTAAAATGATAATATATTTTCTGCTACCTCCTGACGGGTTAGAATGTGCTTAAAAAACTGTTTTGCCCCTTAAAGCAATAACACTCACTTTTTAAGCATTGTATATTGATCTCACTATGTTTTTTTGATTTTCTAAATCCAAAACTACAACGAACTGAACCAAATTCTGTGTAGCCGGGTACCCAGTAGCTGTCTACGGTAGTGGTAGCGCAGAACCCGCTCAAACTCCAGCTCGTACCATTCAAGTAATATGTGCGGTAAGCTTTACCGCTGTCGGTACAATTGCTTGAAGTGTAGGCCGTAGAAGTCCATACGAAGGCTGGATGCTGATTCTGCTTACTTGTGCTTGGATACTGCGACGGACAGTACGGTATGCCGCTTACGCTGGAGCGGTTACACAAGCTGTTAGAAGAATTTTATTCTTTTGTTAAATTATTCAACAAAAGAGGTTTTTTAAGCAATTTTAACTGCTATCTTCCGATGGGTCAGATTTTTTCTTTTGTTTTTGTGTAAAATTATCTTCCAAATTTATTTTTTCATTCTTTTGATTTTTTAGTATTTGTATTTTTGTATATTCTTCATCCGGAATTGTAAAAAGTGTAGCTGATTTATTGCAGATTTT
This sequence comes from Candidatus Gastranaerophilales bacterium, assembly GCA_910587245.1. Classification (GTDB taxonomy): domain Bacteria; phylum Cyanobacteriota; class Vampirovibrionia; order Gastranaerophilales; family Gastranaerophilaceae; genus MGBC122484. The sequence goes on along the minus strand of CAJULX010000041.1, from coordinate 11,296 downwards.
TTTTCTTAACCTGTAACCGTTTACATGACGAAACATTCCAAGATAGCTGTTTATTTTATTTTTGAATTCGGTTAATTTTTCTTCTTCAAAGCGGTTTTCGCTTTTTTTCCATTCATTTATGGTTCTGAAGGAGTTTTTTATTATGGTAGTTCTTAGGAATGTTCTGTTAGGTTTTATAACATGTCCTACAAAATCAAATCCGCGGCAGACAAGGTTGATATTTTTCTTTTTGGGGTTCAAGCATAATGCAAGATTTGTTTGTAAAAATTCATCAATTTTTTTGTAGCAGTAATTCAGATATTTAACATCTTTATGCATAAGAAGAACATCATCAACATATCTGCAATAATATTTTATTTTGAGCACATGTTTTACGTATTGGTCAAGTTCATTAAGATAAACATTTGAAAAAAATTGGCTGGTGAGATTTCCTATGGGAACACCTTTTGTATCTATATTATTAAACATGGATTTGTGTTTTGGTAATCTTTCCCATAATTTTTTTTCAGATTTAATGTAAACATTTGTTTTCGGGTCATGAAAAATTACCTGCCTTATTAAATCTATCAGCCATTTTTCAGGAACATATCTTTCTATTATTTTTACAAGAATTTTTTTATCAATACTGTTGAAATAGTTACTTATGTCTGCCTTCATAAAATAAGCTTTTTGGGTATAGTTTTGTGTGACAGAACGAGCAAATTTTGCTGCTCTTTTGGCACCCGCAAGAGTACCTCTTTTTGGGATACAGCTGAAACTGTCATTAATAAAACGGTTTTCAAACCTTTCTTTCACGGCATTATAGATAAGATGATGCACTATTCTGTCTCTGAATGCACCTGCCCATACTTCACGCGGTTTTGGAACCGTAACAATAAAACAAATACTTTTGCCGATTACATATGTATTATTTTTTAAATCTTCATAAAGTTTAAACAGATTTTTTTCAAGCTGCCATTCAAATTTCATTGATTGCATGGTGTTTCTTTTATGTTTTCTGCAATCATAATAAGCATCAAATAAGGCTTTTAAGGTAAGTTCATGAAGTTTTATTTTGTGGATTTTATTTCTTCTTCCCGGTTCCGGTTGACGTGTATCGGTTTGAATTTCTGTCGATTCTTCTGGTTGAATTATATCATCTGCCGGCAACCCCTTTTGTTGCGGATTTTCCAATTTTTCATCCATATTTTTACCTTATCTTTTATACTGTAGCGCTTGTTTCTTCTATTGTTTTTACAGTATGATTTTTCCAGCCGCTCAATTGTTTTTCTATATCTTCAAGCATAAGAGCAAGTTCCATATATCTTTCGCGGGGTATATTTTTTAATTCCGTGGCAAGACGGGTTAAAACCGTTATTTTCTGTAGTTCATCCAAAAGCCTTATAATGTAATCTACGCGTTCTGTTTCCTTTGCGCTGTTTGCTTTATAGATAAGTACTATAAAACCGATTGTAGTGCTGTTTAATTTTTCGCCTATTGTAAAACGAAAATCTCTTTGAAAATTTGATGTTAGCTGGGTTAGTTTTACAAGGAAATCAAATGATTTTTTGTAAATGTTCAAATGAAGATACTGTGCCATAATTACACCTCTCGTTTAGTTTAATTCAGTACAATTTACCTTTTTAAGGCATGTTAATTTAGTTTAATTTTGTAAATCCAGCATATTATCAATTTCAGCATGTTTTTCCATTATAAAAAGGAAAAAGGAGGAGGTGGGATTCGAACCCACGGTACGCTCGTCACGTACGACGGTTTTCAAGACCGCTCCGATAAACCGCTCTGGCACTCCTCCAGATGAATTTATATTATACAAAAAATAATTTTTTGTAAAGTTTTAATTTTATGAAATAAAATAATCTTAATATAAGTGCTATTTTTCGCCCATATTCAGTTTTGTAATAACCTTTTGAGTAATATCAACGGCTCCAAAGAACATGACTCTGGCATCTACAACTGCATCTATTTTATTTTCAATGGCAACAGCTTTGATTGCTGCTACAATCGCGTCATCTATTTCCTTTTCTTTTTTGCCTCTAAATGCTTGAAGTGCTTTTTCTTGCTGCTCAAGTGATTTTGCGGTTTTTTCTCTGAAGGCTTTTTGTTGAACTGGAGACTGCATTGTTTTGAATTCTTTTTCTTTATCAAGAAGGAAAATTTGTATTGAATTTGCCTTGTCTTCGATTTCGTTTTGTGCAGTTTTTGCTTTTGAATAATTATCTATTACTTCTCTATAATTGACACTGCCTATAGTATCCGCAAAAACCGGCATTACCATTGTAAATGCAAGAATAACGGCTAAAATTTTATTTTTCATAAATTCTCCTTCCTAAAAAGAATATTTCTATGATAATATGGTAGAATTATATTCCATAATTTTCATGTTAAAATTATAACAAAATCTATGTTTTTGGCAAATTTATCTTTAGGAGGCATATGCCAGAAAGTAATAAAAAAGAGGAAAAAAGAACATATACTCACAGAGAGCCTAAAGAATTTAATGTATTTAGGGCATTTTTTCAGTGGCTTACATGCTCTGTTGTATATGGAGGGTATTACAAGGTAGCCTGCGGGCTTAAAATATATGGCAAGGAAAATGTTCCAAAAAAGGGATTTTTTATTGTGGCATCAAATCATATGAGTGCCATTGACCCCTTTCTCCTTGTGGATGCTGTCGGCCGGCCTATTGCATATATGGCAAAAAAAGAACTTTTTGAAAAACCTGTAGCAAGGTTTTTCCTAAATTTACTGGGTGCTTTTGCCGTTAATCGTGAAAAATTAGGGGTTTCTACCATAAAAACGGCGCTTGGGATTAAAAAAACAAATTGGGTTCTTGGGCTTTTTCCACAGGGGACAAGGGAAAAAGACGGGAATATGGATAATGTTTCCAGAGGGTTTGCAGGTATAGCAAAAACTTTGAAATGCGATATCTTGCCTGTGGCGATAACGGGTGCATTAAAAGAAGACAGAAAGCCGTTTGAGAGTAAAATTGTAATAAGAATAGGCAAACCTATTCATTATAATGACGATACTCAAGAAATGGTAAAAGTTTGGAGTGATAAAATTATCAGATTATCGCAGGGAGAAGCTGATGTGTAAGGAAAATAAAACTAAAAAAAACTACGCAAAAAAGCAGGCAAGGGATTTTAATATTTTTACAAAATTATATCAAATTTATGCCTTGTATGTGGTTTTTTTGCCGTTTTCTTCTTTGTTTTACAATATAAAATACAAAAAAAGCGATTATGAAATAAAAAAACCCTGTATTATTGCACCAAATCATATTTCTTATTTTGATCCGTTTTTAGCTACAATTGCTTCGGGTATCGGACTTGCTTACATGGCAAAAAAAGAACTTTTTGAAGGAGATAGCTTTCTTGCAAAATACATTACAAGAAATGTTTCAAGGCTGGGAGCTTTTGCTGTTAATCGTGAAAAACTTGAGGTTGCGACAATAAAAAGTACAAAAGAAGTATTTAAAGCTAATTTTAGTTTATGTATCTTTCCTCAAGGCGGTATAAGAAAAAACAAGAAGGTTGAAGCCGTAAATAAAGGTTTTGCGGTTGTTGCAAAGATGGTCAAAGCAGATATTCTCCCGGTAGCCATTTCGGGTGTGGAAAAGTATAACTGGAATATTTTTAAGAAAAGTGATATTACTCTTCAAGCGGGCAAGCCAATCTCTTATCTTGATGATGAAGAAGATATTATAGAAAATTGGCGTAAACAAATTGCAGATATGACAAGCTATGAACTTGTTTAGTGCTTAGGTTTTCTTTGAAATATTTTTTAATATTGTATTTTTTAATATCAAAAAATATTTTTTTGAAGGTTTGTATTGCTGACCGATTGATTATTATTCAAAGATGTTAAATTTTAATACAACTAAAGCATTATCAACATTAATGAATCCCGATAAAATTCTGCCCGTAGCAATGATTGAAGTTGCTTGCACAGGCGGGCGTACTTATAACGGGTATAAAAGAGGAGGAAAAGTTGAAGGAAGAGAGCGCCTTCGTGAGGAAACCACGGGTGCTGTTTTTTGGCTTTTTGGTGTTAAGGTTTTAAATAAAATTGGAGACTTTATCGGAAATAAAATCGGTATTAAAAATCTTGATGTCGACTTAGGCAAAGATGAGCTCAGGGCGCCATTTTTAAATAATGTTAAAGAAGGTGCCAATAAGACTATTGCGTTTAAATTTGCTAAAGTTGCAAGCAGCGCTGCAATAGCTACCTTTTTCCTTGGTTTTGTGCTGCCTAAAATTAATCAAAAAATAACCGAGCTTTCGAGAAGCAGGGAAGAAAATTCGTCTGTTCAATCTGCCAGTGATACTTCTAACTTAAGTAAAAGTACTAACGCATATGAAAATTCAAACGGTCAAAGCGTAATACCGCTTGGTGCTGCTGCTTCTTTGTATCCATCCATGGATAGCTTTATGCAAAGTGCCAGAGAGCAAAATATTTCTTTCAAAGGAGCCTCTGCCGTAGCTGATTTTCTTTCAACTGCTGCTTACAATCTTGAAAATAAAACAGCTTGGCGTTTAATGTCTACTGATGTTGGTATGATTGCAGGACGTGTTGTAAATTCCAGAAATAAAGTTGAAGGATTTGAGTTTTTATTTAGAGATACAACTTCTATTTATTTCTATTTATTTGCTACGCAGCATGTTATGAGTCTTTTGAACAAAGCTACAGGCAATACGCCGATACATCCGGATTCACTTGAGGTATTTAAAAATCATTTGACCAATTCTATGGGCGATAAAAAATACAGCACAGAAGAATTTAAGAAAAATGCAAAAGAAACGCCTTCCGGTGTGTCTGATATTTTGGCTAAGATTAAATTCAAGAAAGATGTAACGTCATTAAGTGAATTTAATTCCGTAACCGGTGATTTGTATAAAGAAAAAGCGCTTAAAATGTCGCAATTGCAGCCAAAGATGCTTGGTGAATCTATATTATCAAAACAACAAGTTGTTGATGTTTTGTCTTCAGGATGGAATACTGATCCTGAATTTATTAAAAAAGCGCTTGATGCAGGAACATATGGTGCTGCATCTAATCCTAAGAAATTTGTAACAAGAAAAACTGTTGAAGGTATTAGGGACAGTATAGATAACTTTACGCAAAATCTTGTAAAATATGCATCAGATAAGGGTATAAAAGAGATAGATGCTAAATTTGTTCAGAATTTTGCAAAGAGAACAACAAATATGAACTTTGCATTTAGAGCACTTGGAATGTTGGTTTCATGTTTGGGAATTGCATTTTTAATTCCAAAAATTCAATATAAATTAACCGAGCTTCGCACGGGAAGTAAAGAATTTCCCGGTACTAAAAACTATTCTGATGAAAATAAATAAAACCACGCCTGAATAAATAATTACAGGCATGGTTTAAGATAATCATTAATATTCTCTATTATCCATAGTGTATTTTGCAGTTAAAATTATTGAAATAATTGCTGCAATACCGATTATTATATATAGAGTTCTTGTAATTACACCTTGATTAAAGAAGTATTCCACAAGGTTGAAATTCATTGTTCCTACAAGTCCCCAATTAAGCGCACCTATTATAATAAGGATATAGCAGATTCCTTGCATGATATTTAAAAATTTACTCATTTATTTTCCTCCGTTAATCTTATTTTATATTCTTATTGCGTTTTTGTTTCATTTAAATCCCCTAAAGGTACTGCTTTATTTTGTTTTTAGTATATTGTCTTTCTGTGTAATTAAAAAAATAATATTTTGAATTTTAATTTGCTAAAAGACAATTGTAATTCAGGATGAGAATTTTTTTATGAAAAGAATAACGTTTATTTTAGCTGTACTGTTACTTTCGGTGTCATTTTCATTTGCTGATGTTATTTCAGGAAAAGTGCGCCAGGATGAAAAATTATACGCTCAAAATCAGGTAGTGGATGCTCAAAGCGGCGAACCTGTTGACAGAGCCCGTGTTAGTATTCCAAAACAAAGATACGAAACATACAGTGACGGTGATGGAAAATTTGAACTCAATACAAAAATAGATTCCACAACAGTTTTGTCTGTTGAAAAAGAGGGGTTTAGGCCGTATTCTTTGACTATAGATAAAAATTCTTTAAATCAGCCTTTAAAGCTTGGTATAGAACGTTCAAAACCTAATGATATACAGCTTGAGGCGCATTTGTTTCATTTAGGCGACGATGTTTTTGCCGATACTTCCGCAAATTCCGGTGATTTTCGGATAAAATCTGCGGGTACATTTTTTACAAAAAGATTTAATATGTCTCCTGTTTCGCAAAAAGAAGAAGCAGTACTGGTTATAGGAACTGTAATTGGTTTGGATACAAGGCTTGCAAAAGAAATGGGACAAAATAGAATTGCTCATGTTTATTCAAGTCCTGCCGAAGTTATCTTTAACGGACAAAAAATCGGCGAATTAAGCATTAATGGCGATAATCAGGAAATAATTATCCCGAGAAATCTTATTCGTGCTGATAATGAGGTAACAGTCAGAACAGGACGTAATCTTTTTCAACATGCTTATGTTGATTATGATGATATAGAACTTGCAAATTTAAGGGTTGAAACAAGAGACAGGCAAATGTATGCAAACAACGGATGGTAAAATATTTAATATATTTCCTTTGTTGTTTTCTTGTTTTAGAGGCTTTTTTAAAGTATAATTTCTTTATGTTTAATGAAAAAAGCACGCTAAAAGATATTAAACCTTATGTAATTGATGAATTTTATCCTGATTGTATTTTAAAGCTCGATTCGAATGAAAATATTTTTGGTCCCTCAAAACATGTGATTGATGCATTTAAAAATATTGATTTAAAATACTTTAATTTGTATCCGTGCTATGGTGAATTAATCAAGATTCTTGCCGAAAAATTTGATTTAGATAAAGAAAATTTTGTACTTACAAACGGGTGTGATGAAGCTATAAATATTGTTTTATCATCATATTTGAGTTTACAAGACAGCGTGCTTGCATTTTGTCCGTCATTTAGTATGCCGAAATTATATTCTAAGATAATAGGGGCTGAATATAAAAATATTAATTATATTGAAAAATGGAAATTTTCAATCGATGTTCTTTTGAATGAATTAAAATCCAACACAAAGATTATATATCTTGCAAGCCCAAATAATCCGACGGGCGACATTATAGAACCTTTTGTTATTGAAGATGTACTAAAACAATGTGTCGATAGAATAGTACTGCTTGATTTAACTTATGTTAATTATTCAAGATATGGTGAAATTGATTATTATAATCTTGTTAAAAAATATAAAAATTTAATTTGTGTCAAATCTTTTTCAAAAGATTATGCACTTGCGGGACTACGTCTTGGTTTTATTCTTGCTGATAAAGAATTCACCGCTAATTTTAGAAAAGTTATTTCGCCTTATTCTGTAAATTCTATGGCTGTATATGCGGGAATTAATGCACTTATTGATAATCAATATTTTTCTTCCGTAAAAGAAGAGGTTTTAAAATCGAAAGAATATTTGTACAATGAATTTAAAAAACTTGGCTTTACTCCATATCAAAGCGAGGCAAATTTTATTCTTGTTGATTTTAAACAAAAATGCAATTTTATTTATAGAAAACTTCTCAAAAACGGAATTTTGGTGAGAAGATTTTCAGATTCTACTCTAAAAAATTTTTTAAGAATAAGTATTCCGTCTTTTACAGATTCGAAAAAAATTATTGAGGCTGTAACGCCAAGGAAACTTCTTGTTTTTGATCTCGACGGAGTTGTGTTTGATGTTTCAAATTCATACAGGTATGCTATTCAAAAGACCTATGAATATTTTGCAGGTTATCCATGTACGGCTTCCGAAATGCAGGAAGCAAAAAATCTCGGCGGTTTATCAAACGATTGGGATTTAACAAAATACCTGCTTGATAAGAAGGGTGTTAATGCTGATTATTCCAAACTTGTTGAAATTTTTCAGAATATTTTTTATAACCCTGAAAAAGAGGGTTCTAAAGGTGCTATAGATAATGAAAAACTGGTTTTAGACAGCAGTTTTTTTAAGGAGCTGTCTAAAGAATATGATTTGGCTGTATTTACTGGCAGACCAAAGAAAGAAGCGTTTTATTCGCTTGAAAAATTTGGACTGAAGGACTTTTTTGATTATTTTGTATGTCTTGAAGATGTGCCGGATGGCAGGTCGAAACCTTGTCCCGACGGATTAAATAAAATTAAAACAGAATGCTGCTTTGAAGATATATGTTTCTTTGGTGATACGGTTGATGATATAAAAGCGGGATGTGACGCTTTTGTAGATGTTTACGGTATAATCCCGCCAAATGCCTCAAATGTAAATGAAACCTGTGACATACTTAAAAAATTTGGAGCGAAAGGCGTGGTAGATGGCGCTTATAAAATTTTAGATTTATTTAGGAATGAAAAAATATGCAAATAGTTGAAAAAATAAGAACTACAAAGGAAACTGATATTTCTTTAAAATTAAATTTAAGAGGTGAGGGTAAAAATAATATTGAAATGCCTTCAAATTTCTTCAGCCATATGCTAAGAGAATTTAGCGTGCATGGTAAATTTGATATTGAGCTTTCCGCAAAGAGTCTTGATAATGACATGCATCATTTAATTGAAGATGCTGCGATAGTCATGGGGCAAGCTTTCAGGGAGGCTTTTGGAGACAAAAGGGGTATAAATCGCTATGCGGATATTTTCATACCTATGGACGATGCTCTTTGTCAGTGCGTGATTGATATTTCGGGGCGTGCGTATTGTATTTGTAAATTTGATTTAAAGGACGAACGTACTTCCGATTTCGAAACAGTGCTGCTTGTGCATTTCTATAACACTTTTGCACAGAATGCAGGTGTTACGCTTCACATAAGACAAATTGAGGGTTTTGATACACATCATATTATTGAAGCTTCATTTAAAGCATTTGCCAGGGCTATGAAGACGGCTTGTGCGTTAAATTTGGAAAATCCCGATAAGCTGCCTTCAACAAAAGGAATTTTATAAAATATATTTAAAAACTTCTTGCGTTTTTTTTATATTCTTGTGATAATATTTTTGACCAAATTATTTGGCTGGGTAGCTCAGTTGGTGAGAGCGCACGGCTCATACCCGTGAGGTCGAGAGTTCGAATCTCTCCCCAGCTATTTTTATTATGTTTTGGATTGTAAAATGATTTTAAATCGGGATTTTTATAATAAGGTATTGTTATTTAACGCTTCACTGCGCAAGGATGAGTGTACTTTTACGGCATTAAATGAAATTTTCAAAGAAAGTATTTACAATTACGCAAATACCTATTATATCAGACAGACATTGAAATATGGCACATGGAAATACACCCATGGTGTTTTAAAGACGCTGAGGGTATGCGGAATATGAGAATTCTTGCAAGAAATTTTGCATATTATCAAAAAATTCTGGAATTAAGCTTCCAAAGAGTGAATAAACCGTGTATACGAACACATACCGTGAACTTTTAGGAGTTAACTTAATAATGAGAATAAAACTTCTTATGCGCTATCTAAAAGGACGGAAGAATATTATGCAAAAAGACCCTGTGAAGCCTTTATAAAAGCTGTAGCCGAAATTATCCAAAAAGAGTGCTTGAAAAAATACTGTAAAATTGATTAAAATTATGCGATTATAGTGTTTGTAATTCCGCCATCAACAGGGATTGTTGTTCCTGTAATGTAGCTTCCTTCATCTGAGGCGAGCAGTATGGCAAGGCCTGTGCAGTCATTTGGGTTTCCTAAACGTTTCAGGGCTATTGACCGTGATTGTTTATCCAGGAATTCTTTAGGAAAGTCATTATTTACATGTTCTGTTGCTGTGGGGCCTGGAGCTATTGTATTTACTGTAATATTATATTTGCCCCATTCTGCAGCGAGTGCTTTTGCAAGAGTAATAACACCGCCTTTTGCTGCTGAATAGTGTGCCATTAGGGGAATACCCATAATTCCCTGACCTGATGTAATAAATATTATTCTTCCATATTCTTGTTTTATCATATATTTTGCAGCAGCCTGCGCACACCAAAAGGCTCCGTTTAAATTTATATCTATGACTTTTGACCATTCTTCTTGTGTTATATCAAGAGAATCGTTTATTGGAAAATATCCTGCACTATTTAATACAATATCTATGTGCCCATATTTGTGATTAACATATTTCATTAAATCTTCAACACAGTTTTTATTTGTGATATCAACCTGTAAGCTGCAACCCGTATATCCTAAGGCAGTAAACAGTTTTTGCATTTTAGCCACGCGTTTTTCATTTCTACTTGCGGTAATTACTGTTGCTCCTTCTTCCAGGAATCCAAATGCAATTTCTTTTCCTATCCCTGAATTTCCACCCGGTATGATGGCAATTTTTCCTTTAAGTTTCATAAGTCACCTTTAATGCTGTCTTCAATTAAATCTAATATATTATCTAATTCTTTTTGTATTTCATCTTTAGAGATTTCAATTTGAAATAAATATTTTTGAAGAATTATAGATTGTGTGAATCCCAGAAAGATTCTTGCTATAGCATCTGTTCGATTTTTAGGTGTATTTATTTTTTGTTGTATGATTTCTTTTATGCTCTGCAGCGCTTCAAGTGCTTTTGGAAATAATATTTTGCTTGTTTGCTGTTTTAAGTCTTGCGAATACTGCATTTCGATTAATAATAATTTTATTAACTCTGCATTTTTTTCAAAAAATTCAAGCCTTTCCTTAATGATTGATTTAAGAAAATCCCTAAGGGGGTAATTTTTTGAGCTTTCAATATTTTTTACAAGAGGAATTATCGAAATATTTTCCACAATTTCGCTTGTGGCCATTGAACCGATTTCTTTTAAAAGGTTTTCTTTGTTTTTAAAATGTTTAAATATTATGCCTTCAGATACTCCGGCTTCTTTTGCAATTAATGTTGTTGTTGTTGCGCTATAACCTTTTGATGAAAACAACTTAATTGCTGAATTTATAATAATTTGCATTGTTTGTTCTTTTTTAGTTACTGTTTGCATATCTGATTCCTATATTTTATAAAGTGAGTAATTACTTACTTTATATGATAAAATTTTTATTTTGTCAATAACAGGGTAAAAAGTAATGTGCACCGGGTCTGATATTTTTGATTTAAATTTTGAAACTTTGGCTCTTGGTTTTTTGTACATTAAAAACCCCCTTATAAAAGGGAGTCAAATGGCGGAAAGGGAGGGATTCGAACCCTCGGTGGAGTTGCCCCCACACAGACGTTCCAGGTCTGCACCTTAAACCACTCGGACACCTCTCCATTGATATTATTAAGTTTTCAGCC
>CAJULX010000040.1 GCA_910587245.1 Candidatus Gastranaerophilales bacterium | reverse complement strand
TTAAGTTGACCTTTTAGTTTATCATTAAAAGTGTTAGATGAACAATTTAAATATCCGATTTAGGTTGTTCGTTAATCGGAGGAAACGTGTTAGAAAACGGATACATTCAGATTTATACGGGTGATGGTAAAGGAAAAACTACTGCAAGTCTCGGCTTGGCTTTAAGAGCTTTGGGACATGGCTGGAAAGTTTTAATTATTCAATTTGCAAAGGGCGATAAGGGTACAACATACGGTGAAATAGCTTCATCCGGACGTTTTGCCGATAACCTTGAAGTGGTACAGTTCGGGCTGGATAGAGTCTGCTATTCTCACAATTTGAATATGGATGATTACAAAGAATCCAAAAAAGGCTGGGAATTTGCCAAGAATGCCATTGCAAGCGGCAAATACGGTCTTATAATTCTGGATGAAATCAATGTCTGCATAGATTTAGGCATGATAAAAGTTCAGGATGTTAAAAATGCGCTTTTAAATAAACCCAGAAGCCTTGAAATTGTATTAACGGGCAGAAGGGCAAATCAGGAATTAATTGCAATGGCTCATCTTGTAACCGAAATGCAGCCTGTAAAACACTATTTTGATATAGGTGTTATGGCAAGAAGAGGTATTGAATATTAATAATACGGAGTTAGAGTGAGGGAAATAAACATTTGCTCCTCAAAAATGTTTATGCTAGAATGATTCTATTGAATTGAAGTAATGAAAAAGATTTTAATGGGGAAATGGGGGTTTTGTAAAACTCCCTTTTTTTTATTCCTTTTTAAAAATATAATATTCTCAAAATCTTTTTTATAAATCACCCTTTAAGGTAGTGCTTTTTAAGGCACCGATCATCTCAAGCTTTTTAGCACGGGAAAGGTGCTTAATTCTGTATTCTTCCTTCATTGCTTCGGATTTTGTTTCGTACTCTTTGGTATAGAGAATTTTAACGGGCTTGTTTGCGTTTGTATATTTTGCACCGTGTTTTGAAATACCTTCGGTATGCTCCTTGAAGCGCCTTAGAACATCAGTTGTAATTCCTGTGTATATTGTTCCTTTACAGGTTTCAAGCATGTAAACAAAGTATGTCATCCAGCGCCTTTTCCACTTCCTTGTATGTTTCAAGCGTTACTAAAACCTGCCTGTATTTTGAAGCATTTTTTACGGATGAAATATAAAATCCGTAAAACTTCCTCATAAACTTAATTCCGTTAATTTCTCCGCGCAGCTCAACTTCTTCTTTAATGTGTTCAATAAGCATTTTGATTTTCTCATCCAAAGAAGGCTCTTTAATAATTTCACCTGTATTAAAATAATGCTCAATTCTGCAGGGAAGGGTAAAATCACCCATTATGCCTCTGCCGATTGAAACCCCGTCCGCATTTGATACTTCAAGGCACCTAATTACATCTTCAACACTTTTTATATCACCGTTTGCAAAAACAGGAATATCAAGTTCTTTTTTTAGGCACCCTATCGCTTTCCAATCCGAATTTCCGGAGTACAAATCGCTTCTGCACCTTCCATGGAGCGTTACGAAATCCGCTCCTGCCTTTTGCATTAATTGCCCGAATTCTATAAAATTTTTGTTTGTTTTATCCCATCCGAGCCTGAATTTCACACTCAAAGGAATATTTATGCTTTCTTTAACGGCAGATGCTATTTCATAAGCCAATTGCGGTTTTCGCATTAAACCTGACCCGTCCGTTGATTTTACAACTTTATTTACGGGACACCCGCAGTTTATATCTATAACGCTTGCGCGGTTTTCAAGAAGTTTTGCCGCATTAACCATTAAATCAGGCTTATGTCCTACAATTTGAAAAGATAAAGGATATTCTTCCTCTTTAAAATCAGCAATTTTAGGGTTCGGAACATTTTTTAGGGCCTCGGATGAGAGCATTTCGGTTGACAGAAGACATTTCCCGCCATAGCGCCTTATAAGATTTCTGTATACAATATCTGAAATCCCTGCTAAAGGCGCCTGAATTACCTTAATATTTTTAATATCCAAAGTCTTCTTATTTTTGTCCAAGGTAGTCTTTAAGCTCCTTTAATCTTGAATTTACATATTTGCTGTAATCATCATCCACGCCCTGTTTCAGTGTAAGATATTTTTCATAATATGAAACAGCCTCACCGTATTCTTCTTTATTATCATACGCTACGGCAAGCATATAATAGCATAGAGAAAACTGATTATCGGCAGCTATGCCCTTTTTATATTCTTCAATAGCGCCGTCAGGATTTTTAGTTTCCTCCAGAATTACCCCTTTGTAATAATGAGCATAGGCGTTTTTCGGATTTTGTGCAAGAATTTTATCCAGTAAAGAAAGGCTTTCTTGATACTGTTTTTTCTCATAAAAACTTATTGCCATATCAAGGTCTTTACCTTCCGCCCCCTGTTTTAAACTGTTAAGTGCGGTTTTTGCATCATTATTTTCAGGTTCAAGCGCCAAAATTTTATTTAAATAACTTACCGCTTCATTTGTATTTTGCAAATTAACGTAAGAATTTGCCACAAAATACATTGCCTTTGTATCATTTGGATTTTTTTCAAGAACGCGTTTAAAGTATTCAATCGCCTTTTCGTTTTCCCCGAGTTCAAAATAGCAGGAAGCTATCGAATACAATACCTCCGGTGTTTGTAATTTTATTTTTAAATAGTTATCAAGTGCGGTTTTATAGTCGCCTGAATTAAAATATTTTGCGGCACTATTGTATAAATTACCCGCAGCTTCCGTTTGAATATCATTTTTCATGGATAAAAGCTCTTTGTTATCAGGCAGATTTGATAACCCATGGGATATTGCAGCATCCGCTTTTACGGTATCATTCTGCAGCCTGTATATTTGAGCAATATTAATATACGGCTCAGGCATTTTCGGATTAATTGCAATTGCTTTTTTATAATAGCTTATAGCCTCTGTGTAGTTTTTATTTTTATGCAATTCGTAGGCTAAATTAAACTGTTTATCATAATCAAGCGGGTTTGAAATTGCATCTTCTTTTAAATACGTAACAAGTTCATCCCCTTTGAGATTTACAATCATTGAATTTATGGCATTTTGCGCCTCTTCATTTTTGGGTTCCGCCTTTAAAATCTTTTTGTATTCTGCCATTGCGGCTTTATTATCCCCCAGTTTTTTATAGGCTTCCGCTTTGTAAAACAGGGGCTTGATATCTTTCGGATTTTTTTGAATCATCATATTATAGATATCAATAGCGCCGTTGTAGTTATTTTGTTCAAGATAGAGCGATGCTATATTTGTTAAAATAACAGGATTATTCGGGTTTAAATCCTGTGCTTTAAGATACTGTGCCTTTGCTAAATCATACTGTTTCTGTTTTTGATAAATTGCGCCAAGATTAATCAAGGCTTCAGCATCTTTCGGGTTTTTAGCAAACCTTGCCTGCCATAATTTTTTTAATGATTCAAGCGTTTCATTGTTTCCGTTTGTAAATGCACGTGTATATTCTTCAACGGCAGCATCGGCATTTCCGATATCATCCAGAAGAAGAGCATATTTATAATGCACCGCACCGTCTTCAGGTTTTAGCTTTACAGCTTCTCTTATATTTTCAAGCGCCATTTTCTGGTTATTTAGGCTTTTATAAATATCATACAAGGATACAAGAGCATTATAGCCGTATTTTGAGCCCTTTAATGTATTCAAATCGTATCCCGCAGCGGCAATTTCCTGCTGTGCTCTTAAATTTCCGGCATTTTGAAATTTTGAATCGGTGTTTAAATTTTCATATTTTTTTGTAAGCGAAGCTAAATTGGTTTCCGTTTTTGAAAGTTCAGCTTTATCAACATCGGAATTGTTATCATTCCAGTATTTCATATAAAATAATGCCGATTTAAAATCATTTATGGCTTTTTTAGGCTGTTTTTCAGTGTTTAAAAAATATTCACCCCTTGAAATATATGCCGTATAAAGCGCATTTTTAACATTGTTATCATAGGGAGCATATCTTAAAACTTTTTTAAATTCTTTTATCGCATTTGTATACTGTTTTTCTTTATAAAATGCCACACCGTTATTATAATAAATTGTATATCTTTCTTTCATATCCCCGGGCGTATCGCAGTACCCTGCCTGTGCGCTTAAAATCATAAGAGCCAGAGCAAGAACCATATATCTTTTTTTCATATAAAACCTCATTTTAAAGTCCATACCAATTATACTACAACATTGATTTTATTCTTTAATTCTTATGGGCGCGCCTTTCTGGTATAATAATTTCAAAATAAATCAAAAAAGGAAATTTTAAATGCAATTTCATCATATAAACCATGATAGAACAAAGCTTTTAATATTTTTTGGCGGATTTTACACGGATTACAACTGTTTTGAAGAATTTGACACAAAAACATCGGATATTCTTTTTATAAATGATTATTCAAACCTTGATTTTGAAGAATTAAGATATTTTGATTTTTCACCGTATTCGGAAATTAATTTAATCGCTTATTCATACGGTGTTTGGGCTGCAAATGAAGCATATAAGGCGTGTGCGCTTCCTGAAATTAATAAAAGTATTGCAATTTCAGGCACTTATTATCCTGTGCATGAAAAATTCGGCATAAACCCTAAAGTATTTAATATTATGCTGAATGCGCTGAGTGTGGATACTATGGCAAGGTTCAGGGAAAATATGCTGTCAGGCGGTGCGGGCGGGGAAATAAAACAGGCCGAAAGAACTCTTGATAATTTAAGGGATGAACTTATAAATATTAAAAAATATTCCGTTATGTCTGCTGATGATGCGGATGAATTTGAATTTGAAACATATATTATGACAAAAAACGATAAAATTTTTCCCTTTAGAGCACAGGAAAATTTCGTTAATTCAAGAGATTGGAAAAATACACACAGTGTTATTTTAAATACGGGACATTTCCCGTTTTTTGAATTTGAAAATTTTGATAATATACTGGAGGCCTGAAAATTTTTATGAATTTTGTTAAGGCAAAAGATACATACAGAGAAAATGCCGTAGTACAGGGAAAAATGGCAAAAAAGCTTATAAAAGAAACCGTGCAAAAATGCGGTGCAGGTTTTGAAAATGTTTTTGAAATAGGCGCAGGCACAGGGCTTTTGTCGGATATCGCTCTTGAAAAGCTAAAATGCGAGAAGCTTTTTTTAAACGATTTAACCGAAAATTACACAGGGATAACACCCGTTAAATATTACAGAGGCGATATTCTTGAAATTAATATAAAAGAAAAATTTGATTTAATTATTTCAAATGCAGTTTTTCAATGGGTTAAAGATAAAGAAGGGCTTTTTAATAAACTCTTCAACAGCATTAATGAAGGCGGAATTTTAGCTTTTACAACATTCGGAGCTGAAAACTTTAATCAGATTAAGGATATAACCGGCTTTTCTCTTGATTATACGGATTTAACCCCTTATATAGAAAAAGCAGGGTTTAAAATCCTTTATTTTGAAGAAGAACTTGAAACCCTGTATTTTAATGATGTGCGAAATATTTTAGAACATATAAAATTAACCGGTGTGGGTGCAAACGCTAATCATCTCTGGACAAAACATAAATATGAAATTTTTAAAGAAAAATATTTAAACAGTTTTTCCGATAATAACGGTGTATCGTTAACTTATCATCCTCTGTATTTTATTTGTAAAAAACCCGATTAAATCATATAGCAAGCCAATAATTCGCGCGTTAAAGATGTTGTGCGGATTTTATTAATGGCGCGCTTTTCCATTTGTCTTATACATTCTTTTGTAACACCGTACATATTTCCTATTTCTTCAAGCGTTTTTCTGCTTCCGTTTGAAAGACCGAAACGGAGTGTTATCACTTCTTTTTCTTTTGCCTTTAAGGTGTCAAGCGCAATTTTTATATCGTGTTTTAAATCTTCGTATTCAATTGTTTTTTCAACATTCTGTTTGACATCTTCAATAATTTCGGATAACGACATCTGGCTGTCATCATTTGCATCCATACTTGCTTCAAGCGAAAGTGCTTTTGTATAAGCACCTAAGAATGTATCTATTTTTTCTTCGGATATTCCCATTTTATTTGCTACAACGGAGGGTTTTACGGCGCAATTATATTTTTGTTCAAGGGAGTGTTTTACCTTTTTATATTTTGATAAGGTTTCTTGAATATAAACAGGGATTTTCATGCAGTGAGACTGTTCCGAGATTGCTTTAAACATTGCCTGTTTAATCCACCAGGTGGCATAGGTTGAAAATTTATACCCCAAATCCCATCTGAATTTATCAACAGCCGCAATAAGCCCGAGATTTCCTTCCTGAATTAAATCGAACATGGAAAGGGAGCTTACATGGATTGATTTTCTTGCAATATTAACAACAAGTCTCAAATTGGCTTGAATTAGTCTTTTTTTAGCATCTTCATGCCCGAGGGATGACAATCTTGCAAGTTCTTTTTCGTCTTCCGCATTTAATACGGGAAATTTTGTTATTCTTTTAACATAAAAATTCAAAGAAGAATCTGATTTTAAATCTGAACTAAAAACCGAACTTGTTCTAACCGCTTTGTTTGAAGTTTTCATTTGAAAAATCTCCTAAAATATTTCACTAACTTTTACTTACACTGAAAATTTGCCCTTAAAATATACGGGCATCGCAAAGCTGACCGTTTAAAATTTTAAAAGGCATGATAATTTCCGCACCCGCTGAAACCTTTTTTTGGTTTTTGGTGCATATTTTTTTGACTGCTTAAATAAAAAGATAAATGATGGAAAAATTAAAAAAGATAAGGTACTTTAAAAAAGATATATAATTTATATCTTTAATATATCATCATGGTTTTCTTTTTACAAGTGTAATGTAAAGAAATATTAAGATAAGTTTTCAAAAAACATCCTTTTATTAACATTTCTTAATAATTTTTAAATACGGATTAATTGAAATTAACCTGATATATAAAGCTTTTTAGACTTTTTTGTAAACATTTGTAAACTTCATAACACACCGGGGCAATTATTTAAACTCGATATACTTTATATATATGCAAGGACTGTTAAAGATTTTAAAAGAGATAAATAAAAAAAGAGATATATAAAAATATTACACTAATTACATTCTAACCAATACACACTAACCTTCACTTCACACACGAGGAATTACGTAAAAGTATTTCCAAACGGCTTTTCATTTTGAAAGCCGTTTTTTTTATTTTAAAAAACCGTTATATTTCAAAGTTCTTAAAATTTCGAAACATTTATCCGTTTTTTGTCAATTTTAGACCTTTATCTGCTTTAACAAGATATGTTATAAATTTGGGAAGACGGTATGTCCTTAGGTTTGAATGTAAATAATTACGCCAAAATGCCCGCAGTTTCTAAAAACGAGACGGCTTCATCTTTTAATAATACACAAAATGTGTCTTTTAAAGCGCAAAACTATTCGGGACAGGACATTTATCAGCCCCAATATACCGAACCAAAAAGCAGCAAGGGTTTTTGGGCAGTTTTTACCCTTGCAACAGGTGCTGCACTTGCTGCAATCGCATATCATTACAGAGGAAAAACACCTTCCGCAAAAGAAGCTTCGGCGGCAGCTCAAGCTGTAAATGCCGCAAGCAATTCCGCAAATAAAGCGGAAGGCGCTGCAAATAACGAAGGCAAAACATCGTTTATCCAATTTATAAAGAATAAAATAAAATCACTCGGTGAAGACATGCAAAAAGGATTTGACGAGCATAAACCGGTACCGGGTTCGACCAATCCTAAAACAAAAAACCATAACCTGCCTTTAAACGATAAGATAAACGCATTATTAATCACTGTTAACGGTGAAGTATCTTCAATAGTAAAAGCATCGGAAGGTGTGGAAGCATTTGCGGTATCAAGCCAAAAAGCAAGCGAAAACGCTTTTGATGCATTAAATCGTAATACCGAAACAGGAAACTGGATTCATAGAATATTAAACGATTATTCGGCGGCTCCTTCTTCATCATTACAGCGCGCAGGAATAGGCAAATCAAACGCATTTGTAAGAACGGGAACTGACAGCTGGATTTATACCGAAGGCTACAGTAAATCATTAAGCAAAACAACTGCAAAAGCAAAAAGAAGAATCAGTGTAAATGCTGACGGAATGACCGTTGCTTTAGATAATGTTAAAAACAGCAAGAAAAATATTGAAACTGCAAAAGAAGTAATAAAATACAACAATGCAACAGGGGAAGTAAGGCATTTTAAAAATTATAAATTAACTCCTGACGGTGTTCAATACTCTCAAGGCATAACAATGCCCGCAGGCGCTTCCGCTCCGGAAAAATATACGGAAGGCTGCGTTGAACTTTCCGACGGAACAATAAAAGCTGCAAGAGGCACTTATGGTGACGCTTCCGGAATTCAAGCATGCTATGAAGGCAAAACCGAATACACTGACGGCAAAACAACTTATTCGAAAATATTAAACCTTGATTCTTCCGGCAGACCAGAATTCTATAACGAAGACATTGTACGTTATGCTGACGGCACCCGTAAATCAGCAAGGCAGTTTAGATTTACGGATGACGGCTGCGAATATTATGAAGGCTTCAATGTGAAAAGATCTGCCAAAATAACTGCGGAAAAGAAAGTTGAATTTGATGAAAATAAAAATCCCGTATGCCGTATGGAAGGATACAAAGAAAAACCGTTTACAGGTTTTTCAGCCGATACAAGAATTGAATATAAACCGGGAACAAATGAGCCTAAATATTATTATGAAAATTATAAATATGACGATGCCACAGGCAGAGAAACTTACAGCCTGAAGGCAAAATTCAAAAAAGGCAAATGGACTAAAGTCAGATAAATAACAGTTTGACTGCGGCTTCTTTTACTAAAATTTTCTTTATGCTAAAATAATTTCAAAGAATTTATTAAACTTTTTGGAGAAAAATATGGTAAATATATTTGAAGGTAAATTAACCGCAGATAAGAATGACAGATTTTGCATTGTTGTTGCAAGGTTTAATGAATTCATAAGCTCAAAACTTTTATCAGGCGCAAAAGACGCTTTTATCCGTCATGGTGTTGACCCTCAAAATATTGATGTTATCTGGGTTCCGGGGTCTTTTGAAATTCCTCTTGCCTGCAAAAAAGCAGCTGCAAAAGGATACAGCGCGGTAGTTGCGCTGGGTGCCGTTATAAAGGGTTCAACTTCTCATTATGATTATGTTTGCGCGGAAGTTTCAAAAGGCGTTGCCCATGTCAGTCTTGAATCAGGGGTACCCGTAATTTTTGGAGTTCTTACAACCGATAATATTGAGCAGGCAATTGAGCGCGCAGGTACAAAATCCGGCAATAAAGGCGCTGATGCGGCAGAATCTGCTATTGAGATGTCAAACCTTCTTAAAAATATCTAAGAATTTTTCATATTTTATAGATCTTAAGGTTAATACCAATTTTAAATCTTGAGATTGATGATACAAAGTTTATAAAAAGTTATTGTATTTTAAGAAAGACTTGGGACTTAGGATGCAATAAATTAT
Source organism: Candidatus Gastranaerophilales bacterium (assembly GCA_910587245.1). Classification (GTDB taxonomy): domain Bacteria; phylum Cyanobacteriota; class Vampirovibrionia; order Gastranaerophilales; family Gastranaerophilaceae; genus MGBC122484. The sequence goes on along the minus strand of CAJULX010000040.1, from coordinate 4,153 downwards.
GAAAAAATTAATTATAAGTTTACTTTTTTGTCTGTTTTTATCACCGCTTGCGGCATTTTCAAACAATAATTTTATATATGCCATAAACGTTAATCCTGATGAAGTTTCAACAAACAGTATCAGACTGGATATTAAAAGCGATTATAAAACAAATGTTAAAAACAGCATTGATGAAATGGGCAGAGAATATTTCGATATTAAAGATGCAAGCCTGAAAGAAAATTTTGCCGTTCAATACAATAACGTAAGCGGCGTTGAAAGCGTTATAGCACAGCAAATCGGAAACAAGGTCAGAATTTATGTAACGGGTAATGATATTGAAGATGTTGTTATTAATTTTAACAACGTTGAAACCCAGCCTTATCCTGATAAAAGCGCAGGATACGCGCTTCTTGTATTTGCCTTTATAGTTTGCATTTTATTTAGAATGTTCAAAAGAAAAGCAAAAACAATCAAGGTAAACGCACTTAAAGACAAAATTACCGATGCAAAACTTAAAGCACTGCAAAATAATGCGGCATCAAAAATGGTGTACAATAATTTAATGGAAAAAAGAGCTTCAAACAGAATTTATGACAACAGAAATATGACACTCGGCGCCTTAAACAAAAGAGCAGGCTATAGAACACAAAACAGAACAGGTGCAAGAACAATAGAAGAACAGCAGAGAATGTATTCTCTTAAATCAAAAGTTGCAATGTAAATTCTTATCTTATTCCAGTTCATAAATACTATTTTCACAGTATTACAATTGCATGATGTTTATTTATCATTTATAATTGTTTTACGAAGGGTTATACTAATATGGATAATTTTAATGCTCTGTCAAAATCCGCCATACTGACAAAATTGGCTCTTGACGGCTATTTTATAGACTTATTAACACTAAATTCATTTATAAAAGAATGGCAGATTGAAGCCATATATGAAAATGAATTCGGAATTGAATTTTTTGACAACAATTCCTATTTGACAATTTTAGATAAATTAAAAGCACAATACAATAAAACAAAAAAAGGCGTACTCAATGCAAAAGCACCTGAACTCAAAAAACAGGAGGCTCCCGCTTCAGCGCCCGATATAAAAACTTCCGTTTCAAATCAGACGCCTGCCGAAAATAATGTGCAGCCCGTTAAAGATGATACGGTTATCCCTGAAATTATTGTTGAAGAAAAAACCGCAGCGGCTATTTTAAATAATCAATCTTCAATACATGAGCCTAAAGATTTTTCTGCGGAAGATATTTCAAAACAAAATACCGAAAATAAAAATTACTCTTCCGTTTCTCTTGAAGATTTGACGCAAACAAACAAAACGGAACAGGAAGATATAAAACCCGATGAAATCAAAAATGCCGCTGAGTTTGAAACAGTTGTTAATGAAATTGAATATAATACCCTTGAAACCCCCGTTGAAGTTATTCCGGAAGAAACAATTATGCCTCCTGCCATGAAAAATCTTAAGCCGGGGCCGGTTTCTCCTAATTCAACCATAGTTGTTGACCATAGCTATATACCGCCAAAAACGGCATATACGGTACAAAATCAAAATAATCAGGATGATTTAATGATTAATGAAAGCTTTACCGTTGATGAAATAGAAAAGGCGAATAACCTTATAAATAAAGCAAATCATTTGCCTGAAAGTATCACGGAAACCTATTTTGACACGGGTATTAAACCTGTAAAAACAGCTCAGGCAAAGTCTGAGCCCGTTAAAGAACAAAATCGGACAGAACCCGTACAAAATCAAGCCGATGATACAAAAAATGATGAACTCGATTTGGTTCAGCTGGCGCAAAGCTTTGCACAAAATTTTACCGGCGGAGATGCAAAAGACGTTCCTCCTGCGGATTTAGAGCAAATCTTTACGGAATCCTATACGGATTCATTTTCAGAACTTCAAGATTATGTTCAGGATGAACCTGCGGAATATACTTCCCTGCAGGAAGATTTGCCCTCTGATATTATTGTTCCAGAGGTTCCAAAAACAGCAACTCATTTTGACAGCGCTCTTGCTTCAAACACTTCAAATTTAAATGCTGATGATATCAGAAGCATTATAAGAGAAGAAATTACAAGACAAACGGCAAGTATCGTTCCCGTTCCGCAAAATAACGAAAATGTAAAAGAAATTTTAAGAGAAATTGTAAAACAAACAGCGGATGTTGTACCGCAAAATGCTTTTAAACTTGATATTTCACAGGGAACACTGGATATGATTGCAAAAACCATCGCAAAAAAAATCGCAATCAAATTAAACGGCTATTACAAATTAAACAGCTCAAAGCAAAATGAAAAGCTTCAATTATTCAGACAAAGAACAATTGAATTAAAAGAAAAAAATCAAATGCTTGCTGATGAAAACAGAAAACTGAAAGCGCGTTTGCTTGAAGCCAACAGCAATTTAGAATCATACAAACCTGCCATGTTTGGCCTGTTTAAATATACGGGCAGAAAAAGAAGATAATAAAAAAACCAGAGAGAGAATAAAATGAATACAATTATAATGCTTTTTTTAATAAGCTTGCTGATACTTGTTCATGAGATAGGACACTTTGCCGCAGCAAGACTTTTTGGTGTAAGGGTGTCAAAATTCGGTTTCGGACTGCCGATTGGACCCACTCTTTTTAAAACAAAATGGGGTGATACGGAAATATTAATCCACGCATTTCTTCTTGGCGGGTATGTTTCATTCCCTGATGACGAAGAAACAAAAGACAATAAAGAAGAAGATAAAGAAACCGCAAAAGAAAATTCGCAAGAAGATGTACTGCCTGCGGATTCTCCCGAAAGATTTAAAAACAAAGCCCCATGGCAAAAGGCGATAATTGTCTCTGCGGGCGTTTTTATGAATGTTGTTTTTGCAATATTTTTAACAATGCTTGCCGCAGCCTGGTATCATAAACTGCCTACAGGCACATCGGATGTATTTATTAAAGAAATCATTACAAAAGATAATGCTTCAAACATAGTAAATTCAGGAGCTCAAGCAGGGGATAAAATTAAAACCGTAAACGGTATTAAAGCAACAAATTCTTATAAATTTATTTTTGTTGTACAAAAAAGCAGATATTTTGACGGAATTGTAGATAATGAAATTATCACAGCTAAATTAAACGAACTTAAAGAATTAAACCCCGATGTTGATTTTGAAAACATTGTAAAAAAAGATACAAAAATTTTATTACCCAAAATGTCTCCCGAAAAACCTCTAAATATAACGGAAAGCGTTGCTTCAGGATATGAAAAATATCAAACAAATGAAATTAATTTAACAAAAGAAGAAATTGATTTAAGAGACAAATTTGAAGACAAAAAAGAATATGTTTTAGAAGAAGATATTGAACCTGAAAGCATTGCAAAAGCTCTATCCGACAGCTATAAGCCGCTTACAATCGCTTTAGAGCGAAACGGTGAAGAAATTATTCTTAATAATATTTATACCGATAAAAGCGGGGTTCTGGGCATTAAGCTTGAAACAAAAGAAATTTTTAAAGAAACAAATACGGTAAAAGAAATTGTTGTAAATTCTCTTGATTATTTATGGACAAATACAAAATTAATGGGTTTTGGCTTATGGCAGCTTGTAACGGGAAAAATCCCGATGTCTGAAATGCACGGTATTGTTGTAATTACAAAAGTAGGCTCAGATATTATCGAAACCTACGGAATGTTGAACGGGCTTTTGCTCACCGCAATTATCAGTATTGACTTAGCCATAATTAACCTTCTGCCTATTCCTGCACTTGATGGCGGACATTTAATGTTTCTTGCACTGGAAAAAATACTTGGCAGAGAGATTGATGAAAAAATCACCGAAACTATTGGAAAGATTTTCTTCCTTCTATTAATTATACTTATGATTTATGTGATATTTAACGATATTTTTGCCCTTGTAACGCATAAATTCTAATAATTTAAATTAAATCAAAATTAAAGTGCCGCTTATTTTAAAAATCGGCGCTTTTTTATATCAACACAACGAAATAACCATAAAAAAACGGGCGTATCGGTTACATATACGCCCTTATTGAAAAGTTGTTCATCTAAAATTAATCAAGTGTTGTGGATTTGTATTCAAGGATTACAAACCCACTCCCACCGTTACCCCCTTTACCCTGTATAAGGTTAAGAACAGCTCCGCCTCCTCC
>CAJULX010000039.1 GCA_910587245.1 Candidatus Gastranaerophilales bacterium | reverse complement strand
TTATCTTTGATGAACAAATTGAAACTATTGATTGTAACAAATATGCAAAAAGACCGTTTGTAGATGTTGCTCCTGAAATTACAAGCAAAGAAGCATCTTCAATCACATTATCCGCTCTGGGTGCCGCAAACAGCCAGATGTCAGATTTCCTTGTGTTGAATATCTTCGGAAAAGGTGCCGCAAACCAGCAGACACTATATGCAACATTTACGTTCCTTGATAAGGAAATTCTTGTAACACCTGATTTTATCAGAGGCTTATCCGTTACTCTTGCAATAATTATATTCCTTATCGGAGCATTAATTTACGGACTTTTATATTTCTTATATTCGGTTAAAGAAGCCGAATTGCAAAAAACCAAAAATGCTATTTCAAAAGCCGAACAGGACATCAGCTCGCTTCAAAGTCAGGGCGGTGTTGTCGATATAAATTCTATTGTAAGCAAAATAATGAATGATAATAAAAAAGCCATAAGCTTCTATGATTCTCTAGCTTCGGATATTCCGGGCAACGTATGGCTTACTTATTATTACAACAAAGATGGTGAAAAAGTTGCCGTTGAAGGCATCTCAACCACAATCAACGATATCTACGGTTATTATAAGAGCTTGAAGGTTATTTCGCCTCAATCCAGCATTAAACTGAACAGACTTCAAGTAGTAACCGGTCCTCTTGATGATATGGAACTTGCGGTAAATGATAATCAAAAAATATTTGATTTTGAAATTGCAAACGTAACATCTCCGAAATCATTAAAAGGAAATTCGGCAGACAATAATCAACAAACAGGTTCAGCACCTCAGCAAAACGGAGGAAATACGGGAACAAGCGTTGCTCCGCCCGTTCTTCCAAGATTAGAACCCGTTGATATGAATTAAGTTAAGGAAATTTACCAAAAATGATGCAGATAGTAAAAGATAACTGGCTTTATTTTTTAATAGTAGTTGTAGTTTTTGTCTTTGGTTTTAAGGTTATACCTCCTCAGGTAACAAAAACCATAGATATTGTAAAAATGGCTTCTACGGCAAAAGAAGATTTAACACAGAAAAAAGCCACGGAAAATAATTTAAGAATACAGGCGGAACTGTCAAATAGAGCCAAAGCTCCTGTTGTAGACGGTAAGAAAATATATGAGCTTGAAGGCGCTCAATTCAGCCCCGAAGCTTCATTTGCACCTTTATTCGAAGTTGTTTTATCAATTGCCCAAAATTCAGGTGTAAGAATCAGATCAATAGATTATAACTATGCTCCTGAATCTGATCCCGTTTTTGCGGCTCATCTTCCCGAATACAATGTTTGCGAACTTGGTATTGTTGCGGTTGGCACATATTCACAGCTTCAAAACTTCTTTAAAGGTTTAATGAAAGATTCTAACTTAAATTATCTGGCAGAAGTTGAAATGCAGCCCTGGGAAAAAGACAGAACAATTCTTATTTCTAATGTTAAAGTAAGGCTTTATACAAAAACTCCGGGTGCTTCTTCTCAATCAGCTCCGGCACCTGCGGTTCCCGCTCTTCCTTAATTTAAAAAAGGAATAAAATAAATTTAATTGACCGGCTTAAGAAAAGAGCCGGTCTTTTTTGTATAAATGATGCGTTCCGGTATAAATCCACATATATTTTTCGACTGCCCGAAAGAGTAATATTAATTTTTTTATAAAAATATAAAATAATTTTAAAGTCAGATTATTTTTTTAAGGAATGAAAACAATATGCAAAGCACGCAAAACACACGCAATGCGGGCGTTACTTTTATGCAGGCGCCCGAAGTAAAAATGGAAGAATTAAACAATTTATTTTTTGAACTAACCGCAAAAAACTGCAATCTTAAGTGTTCCCACTGTTATATCAAAAGAAACCCTTATAAACAGGAAAAAGATTTTATTCATGTTGATAAAATAAAACAATCTTTAATTCTTGCAAAAAAAGAAAACCTGAAATGCATTTATTTAACAGGCGGTGAACCCATGCTCCACCCCGATTTTAACACCATTTTAAGGCTTTGCTTAAAAATTTCAAATACATCCGTTATGACAAACGGCACCCTTATAAATGATAAAAAAGCCAGATTTTTAAGAAAAATTGATGATGAATCAAATTTTGAAACAATATACAGAATAAGTCTTGATCATTACAATGAACAGAAAAATGATGAAATAAGAGGCAGGGGCAGCTACAGAAAGGCTCTCCTTGCAATTCAAAGTCTTTATAAATACGAATTTAACCCCATTATCTCTACCGTGAATTATTATAATGAAACAAAAGAAGAACTTTTTGAAGGGTTTAGAGAAATGCTCTCAAAAATTGATTTTGAATTTGAAGATATAAATTTAAAAATAATTCCCTATTTTAACCCTGCCGCAAATACTTTTAATCAGGTTGAAACAAATGAATTTGATAAAAATGCTCTTGATTGTTCAAATTCAAGAATTGTAAGCACAAACGGAGTATTTTGCTGCCCTGTTTTGTGCAACGATTTTAGAGCACGTACAGGCGCTTCTCTTGAAGAGTATTCCAAAAAAGTTTACCTGGATACGGAAAAATGTTTTACCTGTGTTAAACACGGAAGCAAGGCCTTCTCAAACGACTGGGCATAAAACCCATAAAAGTTTAATGAAACACAATGTGTCTTAAAATATTTAAGACACATTTTTATCTATAAATTCATCCTCAAATTCGTATATTTTTAAATAAAGCTCATCTGCCGTATTATAAAGAAGCCTTACAACAGGATAAATCCTTGCCGTATCTTCATTATCCCTGTGTCTTTTACAATAATCGGAAAGGATATATGTAATATCCATAACATCACAGGATATTTTTGTTATTTCTTTGTAAAATTCTTTCATACTAAATATTTCAAACTAAAATCTGCATGTCACGATATACATATTTTATGCATCTCACGCTATATTGTCAACCATGAAACAAAAAGATAAAAACTTTCTTTATAATATGGGGCAAAAGGTCAAAGAACACAGAAAAACAAAAAAGCTTTCCCAAGAAGCACTTGCAGAAAAAATAGATATACACCCCACAACCCTTGGCAGAATTGAAACAGGAAAATTAAATGCCTCAATCCTTATGCTGCGTCACATTGCCGATGCTCTTGGTGTTAACGTTAAAGACTTTTTTGAATTTTAATCAATTCCTAAAATCATTATCGGAATAAGCAAAAGGGTAGAAAGCACATTTGCTGCGGTATTTACCTTATATAATTTTTCATATGTGCCGTCTTTGTTAGTTTTCACATCATACCCGAATGCATAATTTACCTGTATAAAATCCTTTTCATATCCTGCGGGAAAAGCGTCAAAAGGCTCTGAAAGCCCGAGTGTCTGCATTACGGTTGCATTAAACATATCGTTTTGTGAAGATTGTATAATTTCGCTTGCCGCAATTTTGCCTTCCCTGTTTATTTTAAGACGTACAACAGCATAAGCTTCTTTCTGATTTTTCGGCACAGTCCAGTTCTTTTTAATTTTTGCATCCATTTTTTTAACATAACTTTTTAAAAGAGCCTTCTCCTGCTCTGTTAAAGGGGGTGTTAAATATTTTTCGGGGCATTCTTTTAATTCATTTTTATCCGCATAAGTTTTAATTTTTGTAAAATCCGTTTTAAATTCGGATATATTTTTCATTTTTAAATCATCTGTTATTGCAAAATTAACCGCAGTTTTTTCGTTATACGGCTTAATAGATATTACGCCCGCCCTGTCATTTTTGAAATCCGCAAAAAATGAAGCAACCTGTTCTTTTTTGTCCTTTGAAAGGTATCTGAACCGAAAAACAGCACCTTCCGTTCCGTTATAATTCAATTTATAAATATTATCGGTATCCAAAAGCCTTATAGGGTCTTTAATATCTGCCACATTTACCCACTTTGGTTTTTGCATGGTATCTGCAGCCTTGATTTCGTGGTTTTCCTGTCTTTTTTGTGCAAGAACCTTATAATCAAAAGAAAACTCTATATCAACAGTATCCATCCCGGCATTTTCGGGGAACGGTTTATAAGGCATGGCAGATTTTATGGCATAAATTGCCGCATCATCAACGGATTTTTTGCCGGAAGATTTTGTTATTTCACATTTTACAAGATTACCGTCTTTGGAAAGCTTAAAAGATGTTTCAACATTGTTTGAAATATCCGCCTTCGGAGGATTCCAATTTTTCCTTATTTTTTTCTCAAGCTCTGTTATATAAGGATTCCAATCCACACCATTTCGTATGTTTGCATCATTTGTTTGTTTTAGGGCGGTATTTTCCGCATAAGAAGGAATAAATCCGAACAAAAACACAATCAAAAAAGCTAAAACAACCCTCATAAACCCGGTATCCTTTTTTATCAAATTATACCACCTTTGTGCTTCAAACAAAAATAAATTCTATCCTTCTCATCAATTTTCTTTTTTAAAATCTTAATTAAACTATTTTTATGAAGAAAGTTTGCTGCGGGTTAATAATACTTATCATATTTTTGTTTACACTTGAAGGACGGGCAGAAACCCTTAAGGGCGGCACATCTTATGATGTTATCCCCAAAGGGTTTTTTGGTATATGGCATGTAACATCCAAAATGGAAAGCTCAAATAATCCCAAAATGTTTAATAAATTGAGTGTGGATATTTGGAACCTTTCGGGGGCAGGTAACGTCTTAATTCTTGAAAACGCCATGACGGGCGCAAAATCGTGGATTGAGGTTGAATCAAACAAAGGCAGTTTTGACGGCAAAACCCTGAAATTCAACAGAAGAAAAGAGGAAAAAGAAGGGAAATACACTGTTGTTCAAAAAGAAAGCCCCGAATTTGTGCTGGATGGCAATATCTTTAAAGGGTTTGATACTTTTATTGTTGAAAAATATGAAAATAACAAACTTATTTCTAAAGATATAGTAAAATATATTGTAATAGGGCAAAAAATATCAGGAGAGAGCAGAATAAATGAGTGATAAAATATATGACTTATTGGTTTTAGGAGGAGGTCCCGCAGGAATCAGTGCGGCACTTTATGCAAAAAGAGGAAATGTGGATGTTGCAATTATTGATACATCAACCCTTGGCGGCCAGCCTGTTAATTACCTTGAAATCGAAAATTATTTAGGTTTTGATACCATTGAAGGATGGGAGCTGGCGGAAAAATTTGAACACCATCTTGATAAATTCAATGTTCCGAAGTTTATGATGGAAGAAATTCAAAGTGTAGACCTGGTTTCAGACATTAAAACAATTAAAACACTGAAAGGTGAATATAAAGCACGCACGGTAATTATTGCAACAGGCGCAAGTGCTGCAAAACTCGGTATTAAAGGAGAAATTGAACATATAGGAAAAGGTGTAAGCTATTGTGCCGTATGTGACGGAGCGTTTTACAAAGATAAAACCGTTGCCGTTGTAGGCGGCGGAAATGCGGCGGTTGAAGAAGGCGCATACCTTACAAAATTTGCAAAAAAAGTGTATATAATCCACCGCAGAGATGAACTCCGCGCAGATAAAATCGTTCAGGAGCGCGCATTTAAAAATGACAAAATCGAATTTGTTTTTGATACCGTGCCTTTGGAAATTAATTCAAATGAACAGGGCTGTGTAGGCAATTTAAAAATTCAAAACGTTAAAACGAAAAAAATTGAAGATTTAGCCGTGGACGGTGTTTTCCCCTACATTGGCTTTACCCCGAATGTTAAAGATTTTTCAGGGCAGATAATGCAGGATGAAAGAGGCTTTATAAAGGTTGATGAACAAATGAGAACAAGCACCATGGGTGTTTTTGCGGCGGGTGATGTGCGTATAACCCCGTTAAGGCAAGTAATTACTGCAGTTTCGGACGGTGCGGTTGCAGGAATTTCAGCAGTAAAATATATTGAAGAACTCAAAATGGCAGCAGTTCAGGCAAAATAAAAGATTTAAGCCCCTTTATTTCGGGGCTTTTCAATTGGAAAATTTAGGAGAATAGCAATTATGAAAGCATTAATATTTGATGACGGGTTAAAATTTGTAGAAAATTACAAAGAACCTGTATTAAAAGCAGGTGAAGCCCTTATAAAAACAACATTCGCAGGTGTCTGCAATACGGATGAAGAAATAACAAAAGGCTATATGGGCTATAAAGGGGTTCTCGGGCATGAATTTACGGGGGTGGTTGAAAAAGTATTTGATAAAGAAAATGAAAAATGGCTGGGCAAAAGAGTTGTAGGCGAGATTAACGCAGGATGCAAAAATTGCAGCTGGTGCGCAAAAGGTCTGGAGCGTCATTGTCCCAATAGAGGAACACTCGGAATATGGCAAAAAGAAGGGTGTTTCAGCGAATATTTTACCCTTCCCGTTTCAAATTTACTTGAAATTCCCGATAATGTAAAAGATGAAGAAGCTGTTTTTATTGAGCCTCTGGCTGCTGCATATGAAATACTTGAGCAGGTGCATATTGAACCGACGCACAAAGTGGCGCTTCTTGGCGACGGTAAACTCGGGCTTTCAATCGCACTTGTTTTGGGTGCTTTGAATATTGATATTACCCATATCGGAAAACATCAAAATAAGCTTGATATATCGGCTGCCGCGGGCAATAAAACCATGCTTTTAGATAATGCAAAAGGCATAGAACAGTCTTTTGATGTTGTAATTGAAGCCACGGGCTCAAAAGGCGGGTTTGAAACATCTTTAAGCCTTGTTAAACCAAGAGGTATACTTGTTTTAAAAAGTACAATAGCGGCAAAAGAAGGGTTAAACCTTGCGCCTGTCGTTATTAATGAAATTACGGTTGTAGGTTCGCGCTGCGGGCAATTTGCACCTGTGATGAGGCTTTTGGGCAAAGGAGCAATTGATGTTAAACCTTTAATTACAAAGGTCGTGCCTTTTAATCAAGGGGTTGAAGCTTTTGAATTAAACAGGCAAAAAGATACACTTAAGGTAATTTTAAAATTTTAAAATTAAAAGACCCGGAGTAATTTCCGGGTCTTTTATATAAATTTAAGAATTTTTTACGATTTCGGTTTGTTGTTCTTCGGGTTTAAACCTTGTCATAATTGCAACAAATATAAATCCTGCGGGAGAACCCACCAAAAACGTAACAACAGCTGATATTATCGTAAAAATAATTGCTCTTTTTTGGTGAAATATATTTTTAACCTTCATAATTAAGCATGCAAAAATTATTGCAAAAACAGGATTTAATAAAACACCCCATTTTTTAGCCTGCATTTTAAATTCGGGAATATTGATTTTTATACCGAGTATCTGTAATGCAAGAACAATCACAACAACCAGAAGAACTATTGATAAAAATTCTATGGCTAAAGCGGATAAATATAATAAAATTGCTTGCCATGCCGTCTTTTTGGGCTTTAAATCATACAAAGGCAGGCTTTCTTTGTTTAAATTATTTCCGCATGAAGCACAAAAAGAGCTTCCGTTATCTGTTTCTTTTCCGCATTTTGAACAATACATTTTTCTTCTCTCGTTTTATAAACTACATTCTTTTTAAATCTTCAATACTGTGGATAAATTCATCGGTTAATTCCTCGGAATATTTTTTGCCGCGGAGTTTTTTAATTTCTTCAAGCGCTTCTTCTTCACTGTAAGCTTTGCGGTAAGGACGTTCCGAAATCATTGCGTAATATGAATCCACAATTAAAATAATTTGCGAAATTAAGGGAATATCATCCCCCTTTTTCTTGCTGGGGTATCCCGTACCATCCCAGTTTTCATGGTGGTGTTCAATTATGGGGATAATATTTGAAACATGATTTATCGGTTTTAAAATTTCCTGTGCCGCATAAATCGGGTGTTTTGTAATTGTTGCCTTTTCTTCTTCCGTTAAAGGAGAAGTTTTTTTCAATAAGTCGTTCGGCACCATAATATTGCCGATATCATATAAAAGCATGGCAATTTTTAATTTATCAACATCTGCTTTTTGAAGGTCAAACCTTTTTGCAATGGCTGAGGCAAGCTGTACTTTGGCTTTAGTAATACCTTCCTGATGCTGCGGAGCGTAGCTTTTTGAAATTGTATCCACAACAGTATATAATAAATCTTTTGTGGAATTTCCGCTTGTTTTTTCTTGTTTTGTTTGTAATTTTTTGGATAAATTTTCTGCCATTGAACTGTTGAAAGGAATTTTGTGATTGTCCAAAATTTGAACAAATGCATCCACGGCAACCTCCTGCCATGAAACTTCGCCTTCGGCTTCAGCCAGTTTAACCTGATTTCTGCCGTTTTGTTTTGCAAAATACATAGCTTTATCTGCAATTTCAACAAGTTCATCAAGGTTTGTTGTCTGTTCTATAAAGGTTGCAACTCCGATACTTGCGGTGATTTTACCTACAGTTTCAACCTGTTCGCTTTCTAATGACGCACGGATTCTTTCTGCCGCAATCAGCCCGCCGTTTGAATCAACCCCCGGAAGTATAATTGCAAATTCTTCTCCGCCTACACGGGAAGGCACATCTACAGATCTTGAATTTTTGGTTATAACTTTAGCTACGGTTTTAATTGCAATATCTCCCGCAGAGTGACCGTGCATATCGTTTATATGTTTTAATTTGTCTAAATCAAGCGAAATCAAGGTAAACGGCTGGTTTAAACGAAGCGCACGCTTTGCTTCGCGTGCAAGGGCGTCTTCATAAAATCTTCTGTTAAATAAATCAGTCAAGGGGTCTGTTACGGCTTGTTTTTTAACTGTTTCAAAAAGGTTTGCGATAGTAATTGCAAGCTCAATCTGCCTTGCAAAAAGATTTAAGAAATTAACCTCGGATTCTTTGGGTTCTTCTCTTGGAGAAAAAACGGCAAGAAATCCCGTAAATTCTTTTGATACAATGGGAAGAACCATTAAGGATTTTACAAGGGTGGATTTTCTTAATTCCGCAATGTTCTCGGGAATAAAATTATCGGGGAAGAAAAGATTAAAAATATCTTCATTAATGGGATAAGATTTAAATTTTTTGTCTTCTATAGCTTCATAAAAAGATGTATTTTTCCCGATATTTATTCGTGTTTCAAAAAGCGGTGTTTTAAGACATTCATCAAATTTTGCCGAAAATTCGTTTTGAAAATAAGTTTTAAAGGCAAAAAATTCACCTTTTGAATCAAGCTGTTTTTGAATAATACAGCTGTATAAATATCGAAATTCTCCATGAAGGCTTGAAACTATGGTTTCAAGAACGCTTGACAGGGGTCTTGAAGAATTCATCATATCCCAGACATGTTCAAGGGTCAGCAATGTTTGATTGGCTTTGTAAAGTTCTTCCGTTCTTTGAGAAATTTCCTTTTCAAGAGCAAGATTTTTTTGATAAATTTCAACAAAATCAGTCCTTTGTTGATAAATCTTATCTTCAACCCGCCTTAATTTTTCGCCAGAATTTTTAATCCAATCAAAAAGTCCCATGACCTTTATTATACAACTTTTTTCAAATTTTTTTCAAGAGGAATACAAAAGTTTAATACTTAAAGACTAAAAGATTTTTTAATTTCATTATAAACTTCTTCTGCCTTTACATATTTTGTGCACTCCATTGTACCTTTTTTGCATTTTCTTTTGTGACACGGTGTGCAGACAGGCTCTTTCAGCGGGAATCCCAAATTTCCTTCACCTAAAGGTGTATAAACATTTTTAGATGTTGCAAAAAATAATGTGAAAATTTTTGGTCTGCCGTTTTTGATAACCCCGAAACCAAGATGTGAAGCGCCTGAATCGGGGCTTAAAATTAAATCCGCCCTGCGCAACACCTCAATATATTCTTCCATATTGGTTTTACCGGCAAGAATAAAAGCATTGCTCCCGTTTGTAATTTTATTTATTAAGTTTAAATCCTTTTCAACTCCCGTGAAAACAATATTGGCGCTATTTTCAACCATTTTAAACAGCTTTTGCCATTCGTTGAGATCCCAGTGTTTGTTTTCCCACATTGTTGCAGGGGCAAAAACAAACACGGGCTTTGTTTCATCAATATTTTTCAGCAATTGGTTAATTTTTTCTACAACCTTTAAGGAAGACGGCGGAAGTTCGATTTTGGGGATGTAACCTGCCATATCTTCCTTTGTTATAAGGTTTGAGCCTGTTAATATATCAAGATTTCTTTTAATAATATGACGGTTTTTAAACGGGCGTCTTTCAAGCGGTTTCACCTTTTTATCAAGAATAATTGTTGAAAATTCCCTGCCGTCTTCCATGCCTATTTTTTCTTTTGCACCCGAAAGTGCTGTAATTACGGCACTTTTAAATAATCCCTGAACATCAAGAGCATAATCGTAACGATTTTTTTTTAAAATATCAGTGAATTTAATAATTTCGGGCAGGCTGAAAATCCAATTTTTGCGCCATTTTGAAATATCTGCTACATAAACGTTATCTATAAGCGGGTTATTTTCAATCAAACCCTTGCATTTATCGGATACAAGCCAATCAATTCTTGCATTCGGGTAAAAAGTTCTTAAACAGTCCGCAACAGTAAGGCTGTGCACGATATCACCAATCGCACTCAGCCTTACAATTAAAAATTTTTTCTTCTCATCCATTCTCTAAATATAATACAAAAATCTATAATTCATCAATAGAATCAGTATCAAGACCCTGAAGCTGTTTTTTCTTTAAATTGTGTACGCAGGCATCTACAAGAAGGTTATAAGATTTCATATCCTTTACTTTCGGGCCGAATTCTTTTGCAAGGGTTTCTTTTACCATGTTTTCAAGCCGTTCGTTGTCTTTTTCAATTCCTTTTTTATCATCGGGAATTAAATAATCTATGTATTTCGAACCTATTTTGTAATCCTGGATGTTCTTAAACATAAACCATTTTAATTTCGGGCTTAAATTTTTAATAGTTTTTACAAACTTCAGATTTTTGAAATCCATTCTTCAACCTCTTTGGTTTTAAACCTTCACGTATTTTATAAGATGCCTGAATTTAAAAAGTGTCATAAATTTGTTGAATATTAACAAAACTTTACGTTTCTTTTCATCTTCTCCTCTTTTAAAAGAATTATATCCTGTTTTTTAATTTTTGTAAATTTTTCTTTACAAAACAGGGTTTGTCATTAAAGTTTTAACCGGTTAGGTACGATACATATAATACAAGGATGATTCATAGGAGTAAGCCACTGATGACAAGCGAATTCAATATAAAAGCATTCGGGCTGAATGTTATTCCTGACAGAAAATCGGCAGGAGAAAATGCGGCAAAAACCATTGAAAAGGCAATGGGTGCGCTGTGGGAGCCTGTTTTGGATTATCTTAAAACAAATGAAAACGTATTTTCAGGAGATGTAAACGCTGAAATCAGAAAACTTAATATGCAGACTATGCAATTGGGCACAATTGTAAACGGCGGCAATGAAATAAGAAATATTGACATTCAATCATAAAATTCCTCCTCTATAAAGTGAAATGAAAATTTAGGCTTGAGTAATCTCAAGCCTTTTCTTTTATTTTAAAATCCATGCTGTCATATCGTTTTTTTAAATGAATTTTCTTGAAAGAGGATGAATATTTTTGTAAAATGTTCTATACAAAGATAGGAATTAGTATATCAAGAAGGAAAATTAAAGTGAGGGCTTTTTTCAAATCTTTATGCTTAACGCTTTTATTTTTTGCATATTCCCTGTTGCTTTTTGGCGGCGGCATAGTTTTTCAAAGACAAATTCTGGACGAAAACGAAGAGGGCGGCGAACAGGTTGAAACCCAAAGCGATATGAATATTGCGGCGCATAAAACCGCGGAAGAATATCATAAATATTATGAAATAGTTGTTTCAAGAATAAAAACCACGGAATTTGAAGGTTTTAATAAAAAAGCATTTGATGATTATATTTTAGCCCATGATGAAAGACTGAATGCTCTTGTAGAGGCCTTTTACCCCGATAGAGAAGATGCAACAAAATACGGTTCAAGCTTCCCTATGGTATATGCAAACTTTAAAAAAGCCTTTGAAGAGGCGGAATTATTTACATACAAAAATTTAATGCTTGCAATGTCCACCATGGATATTGAAGAAGAAATAGAGCGTATTTTTAAAGATAATCAAACTTATTCAATACAGCAAAACGCAGATATGCAAAATGAAGAAAACCTTGAAAATACGGAAATCCCTGCAGGTGATGAAAAGCTTGAAGAAAGTGAAACCGAAGCACAGAATATGGAAGCAAGAAAAGCTTCCGAAAATGTTGAATATTCCACAAGAAATTAATTTGATTTCATGTCTTTAAACAGTTTGGTAAGTTTTAAAAGTGCTGTATAAGTAGATAATATTATAAGCTTTTCACCGGGGCGTACCTGATTAAGCGCATCATTTAAAGCTCTTTTTATATTTGAATCAATCAAAATCAGGCTGGTATCACACCCTGCATATTTCAGCCTCAATGCCATATCATCTGCGCGGGAGCCTGATATATAAAAATTACCTCTGAAATTTTTCAGGCTTTCAAAATCCGAATCCCAAAGCCAGCTTACATCTCTGCCGTCTGCATAATTATCGTTTATTGCGATTAAAATATGGGCATGTTCAATGTTCTTTAAGCCGCGTAATACCTCGCTTGCGCCTACAGGGTTCTTAATCAAATAAACCGTAGCAGGTTTGTTATTTAACAATACATTTTGATTTCGCCCGAAAACAGGCTGATAATTTTCTAAAGCTTTATCAATAAATCTTCTTTCCACCCCGTTTATAAGAGCGCAGCTTATTGCCCCGAGCGCGTTATAAGCATTATAAAGTCCTGTTAAATTAACTTTAAAATTGTAAGATTTTTCTTTGTAGGTTATGTATAAGAAAAAATGGTCGGGGAACATTTTAACATCCGCTTTAATATCGGGCTGAACCCTTCTGTTTCCGCAGGGGCAATACCATTTTCCAAGCTGAGAATAGAAAATTTTATCATATTTTAAAGGAAGGGTGCATCTTGAACAGTGGATAATTTCTGACGGGCTTTTTGAATTTTTATCATATCCTGCAAAGCTTATATTTTCTATTCCGTAATAAATCTTTTTTCTTGTGCCGCCTGCAATCTTCTGGTCAATATCGGCCAGGCTCGGGTCATCCGCATTTAAAATTAAAGTTAAATCTTCGTTTAATTCAATACCGTTTTGAATTTTCTTTTTTGTTGTGTTTAATTCACCGTATCTGTCCAGCTGGTCGCGGAAAAGATTAGTTACAAGAAGATAATCAAATTTCATCTCGCCAAAAAGAGTGGAAAGATACGCCTCATCACATTCTATAACATAATTATCAATACGCTGCAGAGGATTTTCTTTTAAAACCTTATAAAGCCCTAAAGCCACAGCTGTTGCGATACCGTTTGGCATATTGGCGCCAAGTTCGTTATGAATAACCGAATGTTCGGCTTCTCTTAATATTTGAGCCAAAATTCCTGCCGTTGTAGTTTTTCCGTTTGTACCGGTTATTGCAAAACAATTTTCTACGGCATATCCCCTTGCATCGGATAAGAAATCTTTATAATTTTGTCTTAAAAGTTTCCCGGGGAAACTTGTTCCTTCAAAATTAAATTTCTTTAGAAGAGAATATACTTTATAGGTATTTTTCAAAGCTTTGTTGAAATTTGACACGATACTAAAATAATCCACCTTATGTATAGAATACTTACTCAATATAAATTATAATATCAAAATGATAGAATTTGGCTACATTTTAATAATTATA
>CAJULX010000038.1 GCA_910587245.1 Candidatus Gastranaerophilales bacterium | reverse complement strand
CCATTTTTTCATTTTCTTCTTTTGTAAACTTTTGCAACACAAAATTTGCCAAATCCATATCGCCTTTATAAGGGCCGACACCTACTTTCAGTCTGTTAAAATTCTTGCTTGAAAGATGTTTTATTATGGATTTTATACCGTTGTGTCCGCCGTCCGAGCCGTCTTTTCTAAATCTTAACGTACCCATATCAAGGCTTATGTCATCATAGATTACAAGAATATCTTCAGGTCTCAGTTTATAAAAATTTACAATTTGAATTACCGCTTCACCGGATAAATTCATATACGTGAGAGGCAAAAGAAAAAGCAGATCGTCTTTTTTTGCAAAAAAAGATTTGAATTTTTCACATAATCTGATATCTTTAGAATAGAGGATTTTGTTCACAACAGTGAAGCCTATATTGTGTCTGGTATAATTATATTTTGGTTCAGGGTTTCCAAGCCCCACAATAGCTTTCATAGGCTAGTACCTCTTTCGTTAGTATTTGTAGTTTGAAATTAATTAATCTTATATTTAGTTAAACAAGGTATTTTAAAAAGTTCATAAGCAGTTAAATAATGCAGTATTACTATGTATGATAACATAAAATCAGGAGCAAAAGCTATGCAGGATAAAAAAACAGACAAAAAAAACGAACAAAAAAGTTCAAAAAAAGTATTTGACTTTTTAGAAAAAAACAAAATTCATAAAAAAGACTTCGCGCAAATGATTGGCGTAACTCTTTCTTATGTATACAATCTTATTGATGAGACCATTCCTTTTTCAACCAGAACAACAACTCTGGAAAGAATTGCAACGGTTATGGATATAATGCCTGAAGAATTTGATGAGTACGTGATTTCATCAGATCCTGTGCCGTATAATAAAAATCTTGAAACCATAAAAGAACACATGAAAAAAAATAAACTTTCAACGGTTGAATTTTTGAAAAAATTTGAAAGAAAGAAAAGACTTGCACTTGTTGATATCTTAAGAGGTGCAAAACCTTTATACATCGACTTTTCAGAATTTCAAAAAATCGGAGAAATTTTAAATATTAAAGATGCCGATTTATTTGAATTATGGAAAAATATATTTATTGAGCATCTGGAAGACAGCGGCTTTGACACTTCATGCAATAAAGAATTTTTAGATGCCATGTTTGCCGGTGCCAAAAAATACGCAGTATCCAAAAAATAGCGCTGAAAATTAGTTCGAATGTAATATTTCTTAATGCGTATATTTCTTTTTCTTGAAATGCAGCCTTGTTTTTATTACTATTGTAGAGAATAATTTATAAACGGTGATAAATCCAACTATGAAAAGCTCTACTCTCCACAGATCAAATTTAACGAAAGAAAGAATGTCTATGCTTGAAAATGTTAAGTTTCAAGCAACAAAGAGAGTGTCTTCAGATGCTAATCAATTTTTAAGAACAAGTAAAAACCCTGAGCTTGATGTTTTATACAGAAGTTTTATGAAGAATGTCACAGCAGGTTCAAATGCATCGGGGAATGTTTCAAATGCAGGAAAAATCAAAATAAAAGTAAGAGCAAAAACTGACGGTGTTTATTTAAGTATAGGCATTATAGGCGGTTTTATATTTCTTGTAATTGTAAGTTTAATTGTTTGGGCATCATCTATGCCTGCCAAAAAAGAGGATATACCGGAACCCCCAAAAAAAGCAGCAGGGCTTGAAGTGGTATCCGATGCAAAAGAAACCGTTGAAACGGGCGGCAGAGAACAATATACCATAAAAAGCGGGGATACACTGGATAAAATTACATACAGATTTTACGGAAAATATGACGCAAAAAAAATCGAAGAGATAAAAAAAATTAACAACATCCAAAATCCTGAAAGCCTGCAGATAGGACAGGTTTTAACTATTCCGGTGGATAAACGATAAATAAAACGAGTGAGAGAATTTATGGCAAAAAATATATTAAACAGGCTGTTTTTAATGCCCGCAGTAATTTTAGCGCTTTTAGCGACCCCGATGGGTGCTTATGCTGCAAGCATAGATGAAAAAATAGACAAATATTTTGCGCCTTTTTCAGATGTTTTTTCAAAAATCGTATTTTATTCAATTGATATTATGGGAACAAAAATCCCGCTTGTTATTGTTTTTCTTTTAGTTTCAAGCATAATAACAACTTTTTATTTCAGATGGATCGGCATATGGGGTTTTAAGCATTCTTTAAAGCAGATTTTCGGCAAGAAAAAAAAAGAATTTAACGAATCTCATAATTCAAAATGCGGCGAAGTATCATCTTTCGGCGCGCTTGCAACCGCACTTTCAGGCACCGTAGGCTTAGGAAATATTGCAAGTGTTGCAATAGCAATATCCATAGGCGGCCCCGGGGCAATGTTCTGGATGTGTATCGGAGCGATATTCGGTATGGCGCTGAAATTTTGCGAAGTAACACTTTCCTTAAAATACAGAAGATTTAACGCGGACGGCTCTGTTTCGGGCGGCCCTATGTTTTATATAGCCCATGGTCTTACAAGAAAAGGCTTAAGATGGCTCGGGCAGCCTCTGGCGCTGTTTTTTGCGCTTATGTGTATCCCCGGCGCCTTGAGCGGCGGATGCATGTTTCAGGCAAATCAGGCAACCAAACAAATTATAAATATAACGGGCGGCGAAAGCAGTATATTTTTTGTACACAGCTGGCTTTTCGGGCTTATAATTGCCGTTCTTGTGGGGCTTGTAATTGTGGGCGGAATTAAAAGCATTGCAAATGTGACATCAAAAGTTGTTCCTTTTATGTGCGGAATTTATATTGCGGTAAGTTTGATAATTATATTTGCAAATATTACACATATCCCCCAAGCCATTATGACAATTATTGAAGAGGCATTCTTCCCGAAAGCCGTAACAGGCGGCATAATAGGATGTATTATAATCGGTATGAGGCGCTCAATTCAATCAAACGAAGCAGGTTCGGGCTCTGCTCCAATTGCATATGCTGCCGTTAAAACAAAAGAGCCCATATCTCAAGGTTTTGTATCTTTAATGGAACCTTTCTTTGATACCATTGTAGTATGCTCTATGACAGCGTTTGTTATAATTATTACCGGTGAATATTTAAATTACAGAGAAGGAATAACAGGCGTTGAATTGACATCTGCGGCTTTTCAAAGCGTTATAAGCTTTTTCCCCTACATTCTCGCGTTTATAATTATTCTTTTTGCAATTTCAACAATTATTTCCTGGTCTTATTACGGACAAAAGGCCTGGGGGTATATATTCGGCGAAGGATTTAAACGCACAAAAATCTATCAGGTAATATTCTGTATTTTCGTTGTTATCGGCTCATCAATGAATATTCAAAGCGTTATAGATTTTACCGATGCAACACTGCTTGCTATGGCTGTACCAAACCTTATTGCGCTTTTTGTATTAATTAAAGAAATTAAGAATGATTTAATTGAATATTGTAAAAAATATGATTTAATCTGCGCTATGAATAAAGTCTGGTTTAAAGATGAAAAATAACTCATACGCACCATATATTGAGGCGCTTGAAGAATTAAAACAAAATTCTTCATACAGATATATTAAAGATATTAAGCAAGATGGAAAGTATATAATTTTAGACGGAAAAAAGCTTTTGAACTTTTCAAGTAATGATTATCTGGGCATTTCAAACGATTTTACGTTAAGAAACGAATTTTTAAAAGAATATACAGAAAACGGAGGAAAAATATCAAACCCTTCCGCAAGGCTGCTTTGCGGCACAAGCCCCGTTTATTTGGAAATGGAAAAATTCCTTGCAAATCTTTTTGATAAAGAGCGCGCATTAATCTTCAACAGCGGATACCATGGAAATGTCGGGATATATTCTTCGCTTGTTGATTCCAATGATGTTGTTTTTGTTGACAGATTAAATCATGCAAGCATAATAGACGGAATAAGGCTTTCAGGCGCAAAAATCATACCATACCGCCATCTGGATTATGATGATTTAAGGCAGAAACTTTACCGTTACAGAAAAAATCATAAAAAGGCGATAATCTCCTCCGAGAGCTTATTTAGCATGGATGGTGATATAGCGGATATTAATAAACTTGCGGATTTAAAAGAAGAATTTAATACTCTTTTAATTATTGATGAAGCCCACAGTTTCGGGGTTTACGGGAATGGTGCAGGAATCTGCAAAGAGCAAAATGCCCTTCGGCGCACGGATTTAATACTTGCAACATTTGGAAAAGCTGTCGGCTCATACGGTGCTTTTGTTGCTGGGAGTGAAGTTTTAATCAATTATCTTGTAAATTTTGCGCGCAGTTTTATTTTTTCAACCACACTGCCTGAAATCAGCGTGGCATTTTCGCATTATGCCCTTGAAAAACGGATTTTAAAAGATAATACACTGCAAAATAAACTTTTTGATATAAATACGCACTTTAGAAAAAGCTTAAAAACCTTTAAAATTTTGGGCGAAAGCTATATAGCACCTGTTTTAATCGGCGAAAACGCCCGCACGGTAGAACTTTCAAATCATTTGATAAAAAACGGTTTTTATATTTTACCCATAAGATATCCTACGGTAGCTAAAAACACTGCCCGTCTAAGGATTTCATTAAATTCTTCTCTTGATATAAGCGATACGGATAAACTTACGGAGTGCTTAAACAGTTTTGAACATTGAGCTCAAAGGCAATATTGCCCCTATCGTAATGATAATCGCCCATTTCTATTTGTTTAAAACCGAATTTTTCATATATATGAAGTGCTGCTTTAAGCTTACTGTTTGATATTATATAAATCCTTTTAGCACCGTTTTTAACGGCATAATCGACACAAGCTTCAAATACGGCACTGCCTGCACCTTTGTGTTCTATATGTTTATTTGAACACAGCTTGCATATTTCCCATTCATTGTCGTTATCTTTCTTTGCCATACAGCCTGCAAGCAAATTTCCGGCTCTTACCGCCATAAAAATCATAGAACCGTTTTTTATAAATTGTTCAATACCGCCAAAGGTTTCCTCATCCCCTTTTTCAACGGAGCCGAAGTTTTCAACAATCCAGTCACAATTAAATTCTATAAATTTATCCTTGTATTCGGGATTATACTCAATTATTTCCATTTATAAATAATCCTTTCTGTGAGGAGTAAAAACATCAACAACTTCGCCCGCTTCCAAAACTTTAAAAGAATGCGGCACATTGCCCGGTATTGCATACGTATCACCCGATATTAAAACATATTCTTTATCTTCAACGGTCATTAAATATCTGCCCGATATAATATAGCCTGATTGTTCTTGAGGGTGAGAATGCATATCAGCAAAATTACCTTCAATATAGTTCATTTTCGTAACCATTGATTTTTCGCCGACAGCAAGGGAATCAAGACTAACCTCTTTGAATACTCTTTTCAGCGCATCTTGTTTTTTCACAACAGTTTTTAGATTCATTTTTTTTAACCTTCAGTTTTTGATAAAATCTCAATAATTGCATCTATAGAATTTATTATTTTTTCACAGTCCTTGTCATCAAGGGGTGACAAAAGTTCGCTCACCTTATCATTTGATTTTTCTACGAGTTTTTTTACGGTTTCTTTGCATTGTTTAGACGGTATTATATTATAAAGCCTGCCATCCGTATCTGATATTTTTCTTTTAATAAGTCCGTTTTTTTCAAATTTGCTTAAAATTCTGCTTAAATAACTTTTGTCAATTTTAAGCTTTTCTGTGAGCTGATTTGCAAAACACACTTTATTTTCAACTATTTCAAACAAAATTCTTGCTTCAATCAGAGAATATTTTGAATTTAAATAAATCCTGTTTAATAAATCAAGCTTAGGCATGTAAAAACGGTTAAATTCCCTGATTTTATTAACGGTTTGTTCTTTTTGTGCTTGCTTCATAATAGTTTCCTTTGTCAACCATTATATTTAATATGGTTGCATATGTCAACTAAATAAATCAATATTTTTCCAAAATTAAATACAAAGCAGGGGCGGCAAGAAGAGTAATAAAAACGGAAGCTAAAAGCCCGAAAATTATGGCTATCGCAAGGGATGAAAACATAGGGTCGTTGCCAATCCAGAGAGGAAGCATTCCGCCTATTGTTGTCACAGCCGTTAAGAAAACGGGTGTAACCCTTGATATGGCTGTATTTTTGACCATTATTTTTATTTTATCAAACTTTATATCGGGTGCAGCGTTTAAGGCATCATTCAAAGGCTCATCCTGCTTATCATTCAGCGATTCAAGAAAAATAACGCAATTATTTACCGCAATACCGACAAGACAGATATAACCCAAAAATGTCATAAAACCAAAATAAGAACCTGTTATAAAAAGCCCAAAATTGGCGCCGGATAAAGCTAAAAGAGCACATATGATTGTGATAAGAGGTTTTTTAATCTGCCTGAAAAGCATAATTAAAATAAGAATAATTATTGAAAAAGCGGTAGGAATCTCTCTCATAATCGAATTATTGCCTTTTTTAGAATTTTCATATGTACCGCCAAATTCAAAGCCATAGCCCAATTGCCAGTTTTCATTTTCAAGCTCAGGCTTAATCCTTTCTATCACGGCATTTGCGGTGATTGATTCATCTATCCATCCCTGCAAAGTGACGGTAAGCCTGTTATCCCGTCTGAAAATTTTAGGATATTCAAACCCCGGAGCCGTTTTTGCCACGGATGAAAGCGGGA
The DNA here is from genome assembly GCA_910587245.1 of Candidatus Gastranaerophilales bacterium. Lineage (GTDB taxonomy): Bacteria > Cyanobacteriota > Vampirovibrionia > Gastranaerophilales > Gastranaerophilaceae > MGBC122484. The sequence goes on along the minus strand of CAJULX010000038.1, from coordinate 7,014 downwards.
TACTTTTGCCGTTTGAAGTTAAAATTTGAATATTTTCAATATCTCTGCCGTTTCTAAAGCTGTCTGAAAGCCTGTAAATTATAGGGATAGAGGTCGTGCCTTCCATATAACTTGAAATTTCATCCCCCTGATAACCCGCGCGGATAGCCGATAATACATCATAAGAGGTTAAATTCAGCCTTGCCGCAGCCGCGTTATCAATTTCAATTTTTATCCTCGGAGTCTTACTCCCCCAATCATTTTTAACCAGATAAACCCCGTCAATATTTTTTAATTTATCTTGAAATTTATATACGTATTTGAAAATTTGAGCCTTATCAAGCCCAAAAATTCTGATTTCAACGGGAGCATCATAAGGCGGGCCCAGAGGCACTTTGCGCACAACCGAATTTACATCCGCAAAATTTTCATCTATAAACTTTTTAACCGCTTTTATGCTCCCGTCAACGTTTTTGTAGGAATCAGTGTTTACAAGAATCATTCCGAAATTTTCTCTATCGGCTACAGGGCTTGAAGATAAGACATATCTTGGGGCAGAAGTTCCTATATAGCTTGAAAAATTTCCGGTTTCAGGTCTTTTTTTAATGAAATCTTCAATTTTAACAATGTAATCCCTTGTCTTATATATGTTTGAGCCCTCTTGAAGATTTAATCTGATTTCATACATATTTCTATCAGAATCCGGGAAAAATATTTTCGGCACAAAAGCAAACAAAAACAGGCTAAAAACCGCAAAGGCAGAGGTTATTAACATAATTTTTTTCGGGTTATCCACGCTATAGCTGATTATTGGCGTAAAGAATTTAACCACGTCAATTTTGTTCTTTTTTTCTTCAGGCGGTTTTATCCTGAAAACCGTGATAAGATAAGGCAAAAGGGCAGTTGAGTAAAACCAGCTCAGCATAAGCGTTATAAACACCACTTGAAAAAGTGCGGAAGAGTATTCACTCACGGCACTTTTAGCAAGGATAATCGGCAAAAACGCGCATGAGGTGATGATACTGGCGCACAAAAGAGGGGTTTGATATTTGTGTGTGACCCCAATTGCAATCTGTGTCAGGTTTTTAAGGTTATTAACGCCGTTTTGCGATTCTGTTTTAATTTGCCCCAAAACCCCTTCAGCAACAACAATTGAATTATCCACAAGAATTCCTAAAGAAATAATAAGCGCGCTCAAAGAAATTTTATCAAGCCCGATTCCGCATTTTTCCATAATAAAAATTGCAGATAAAATAATGCAAAAAATTATCAGGGAAATTATAAGCCCTGTTTTTATGCCGAGGATTAAAAGAACCAAAAACCCAACAATAGCAACACTTTGCGCCAAACTTGACGTAAATTTATCGGTTAAAATTTTGACATAATCCCCTTGAAGCGCCATAATTTCAAAGTTAAGTCCGATAGGGTAATAATCTTTCAGGTGGCGGATTTCAGCCTTAATTTCATCACTCCATTTTAAAATATTTCCGCCTTCTTTCATTGATAAAATAAAGAGAATGGCATTTTTGCCGTTTGCCCTGCAAATGCTTGCGGGAGGGTCAATATAGCCTTTTTTAACGTTGTAAATATCGGATAATTTTATGCTTTTATCAAAAATTTCAAGAGGGGTATTTTTTATATCATTTATTCTGTCAAAACTGCTGGTGCCCTCGATAAACAGGCTTTTTCCGCCGGTTTTAATATATCCGCCGAGCCCGAGAACATTTGTTTTTTGTAAATAATTTTTCAAAATTGTATGATTAACCTTGCTGTTTATTGTGTCGTTCGGGCTGAAATCCAGATATACGGCTTCTTTTTGAGCACCCATAAGCTGCGCTTTGCCGACATTTTCAAGAGTCAAAAGCTCATCTTGAATGTCATCCGCAATATCCTTCAATTCCTTGTAGGAGTAGTCATCCCCCGATATTGAAAAAATCGTGCCGAAAACATCTGCAAATTCATCATTCACTATAGGTTCCAAACCCGCAGGCAGAAGTCTTTTTGCAATTTCAACCTTTCGCCTGAGTCTGTCCCAAACCGGCTGAACTACGGTATATGTTTCATAAATTTCAACAAAAATCATCGAAAGCCCGTCATACGACTGGATTTTAATGTGTTCTACCTCATCCATTTCAAGGATAATATCCTCAATTTGGCGGCTGACGTATCTATCCACCTCATCTGCAGTCATATTGGGGCAAACCGTTGTAACGGTAGCAGTCCTGATTTTAAAACCGGGGTCTTCATTTCTTTTTATGTTTTTATAGGAAAAAAGCCCGCCAATTGTAAAAATCAGGGTTAAAACAATTAAAAGAATTTTATTTTTTATAAAAAATTCACCCATGGTCTAAAATATTACCCCTGCAAGGTTTTTGCTAAGATTGCCCCATATCCTTAATTTTTACCTTTTGACCATCCATAATTTCGCTTGCACCTTTAATTACAACTAAATCATTTCTGCGAAGCCCGTCTACCACTATATTTTCATCGTTTATATCAAGCGCTTTGATATTTTGCCTTTTTGTTTTTGCAATTCCCTTCTTAACATCTACCAGAAGCCAGACATAGCTTGAATTTTCATCTTCAAGAACAGCAGATGCCGGAAGCTCTATCACTTTTTCGGTACTTTCCGGAGAAAATTCCACAATTGCCCGAATTGCCATCCCATCCTTTAATTCAGGGTATTTTTTATCAAGAATAAGTGTCACCCTGTAGGCGCCTTCATCTATGCTTGTTTTTGTTATGCTTTTAATTCTGGCAATTTTAGGCTCAATATCTTCATCCGATTTAAGAACCACTTCTTTTCCTTTGTAAAAATTATTAATATATTTTTCCGATACAAAAATTTTTGCTTCAGATTTTCTGTTGTCCTGAAAAATTACAACAGGCTGCCCCGGGTCAGCGTATTGATTTTCCTCTTTAACTTTTTTTAGAATTATCCCGTTATCAGGCGCGTATAATTTCCCGTATCCTACGCGTTTTCTTGCTATTTCAAGCTGTTCCTTCGCAATTGAAATCTGGTGTTCTTTTGATTGCATGTCAGTCTTTGCTTTATCCCAGTCATTATCGGAAATTCCGCCCACAGCATGCAGTTTATCTATTCTTTCATAATAATTTTTCGCATTTTGATACTGATTTCTCGCATCCATAAGCGCAGCACGGTTTTCAACCTCTTCAAGCTCTAAAATTTTATTATCAATTTCAGCTATTACCTGCCCCTTGCGCACAATATCACCATCCGTAAAATTAATTTTTGTAATAACACCCGATGTTTCAAAACTCAATTCCATATCGCCGCCAGCCTTTATATAGCCGAAAAATTCTCTTTTATTATCCTGAATTTTAGGCTCAATGACTTCATATTCAACAAACCTTAACTGCGCAATTTCACGCTTAGCGCAGGATACAAGGAAAACTGCGCAAAATAAAACCATACCGAATATTATCAATATTTTTTTCATAGTACGAAAAATTTTATTTAAATTTATTTTAGAAAAATATTACCCGCAAGGGCTAATACCCGCCCTTATCTAAATGATAATAAGCATATTATGCTCTCGGGTGAGTTTTTTCATATACCGTTTTTAATCTTTGAATTGAAACATGGGTGTAAATCTGCGTATTAGAAATACTTGAATGTCCGAGCAATTCCTGTACTATTCTTAAATCTGCCCCGTTTTCAAGCATTTTTGTTGCAAAAGAATGACGAAAAACGTGCGGTGTAACCTTTTTTGGCAGTTCAATATTTTCAACAACTTCTTTCAGTGCTTTTCTTATGCTCTGGTTTTGCAGCCTGTAGCCGTGATTATTTATAAACACAGGACTTTTTGGGCCTTTTGGAGTTTTGTATATTAAATCCGATACATTTTCAATATAGTTTTTAAGCGTTTCTTTTGTTTTGTTTGGAATTAAGACTATACGCTCTTTTGCACCTTTTCCGTATACGGTTATTTCATTTTGTTCCAAATTTAAATTTTCATAATTCAGCCCCGATAATTCGCTTACACGCATGCCTGAAGCCCACAAAAGCTCAAATATTACACGGTTTCTGAACCCTGAAGGGGTTGCTGTTTTAACGTTTGCAAGAATTGTTTCAACCTCGTTATCGGATAAAAAATTCGGCAGGCTTTTTGTTCTTTTCGGGCCTGAAACCGTATCTGTCGGGTTAAAATCTATTATTTCTTCTCTGTATAAAAATTTATAAAATGCCCTGATTGAGGCAATTTTCCTTGCAATTGTAGTTTTTGCATAATTCATCTGCCCTATAAAATAAAGATATTCGGAGAATTTTTTTGTATCAATTTCTTCAATATCAATTTCATTCACCCAGATTAAAAAGGTTAAAACATCAGCACAATAAGCCCTCAGGGTGTGTTCTGAAAAATTCTTTTCAATTTTTAGATATTCACTGAATTTTTCAAGATATTCTTTTGATTTCAGGTTAATTCCCAAATTTTATACTTCCTCAATCCAAAGCTTTTAATATTCTCATTATACCTTTTTATGAAAAAATTACTATAAATCAAGTATTCAAAATTGTAAAAAAAATATTATGATGATATTAACTAACCCCATATTTAAGGTATCATGCTAATAAGTTAAGAAAAGCGGACTAACATAAAAATTGCAAAATAATTTTGAAAGTTTGAATAATCTTGAAGACCATATAAGAAAATCATCCGTTGTTCAGGAAAGAACGGGGCTTGTGGCTGTTTATATGTATAAACAGTTTTTGGATTTTCAAAAATCTACCCATAATACTGCTGAAACCTTTATAAAAATTACCGATATTATGGAACAGGTAGCAGAATCAATGAAACAATCCTTCAAGGTTAGAAATATCCCCGATAATGTTTATGTAAGCGTTGATTCAACCAATACAATCGCAACAATTAATATCCTCTGGCACACTATCACCTTTACAAACCGCTTTAATATTGCCCCGAAAGCAATTCCCAGAGAAGGTCAGCCGCCTTTGTTCTGCGGAAGAATTTTTGCTTTAAACGGTGATTATGCAACACTTATGAAAGATGCTCAGGATGCGGAAGCGCAAATGCGCGTGCTTTTAGATAACGAAATAGCTTCGCTTTATATTCCCGCGGAAAAAAACCAGAGCGTCATTATGACAATCCGCCATAAAGACAATCAGGAGCATTTTTTAACCCACGTTGATGCACCGAGAGATTTTCTTTTAAAAGTAATTGAAATTATCTGCGCAGGCGGTCAGTTCCACGAGCAAAAATAGCCGCGGGGTTTGCGGGCAAAAAAGCATTATACCAGCTTGCAGGGCATTAATTTTCTTATTAAGCTTGCGCAAAGACCTGTATTTTCTTCTTTTCTTTCAGGTTTTAAAATGCTTTGAATTTCCTGTTTTACTTCTTCAGAAAGCGGATTGTATTCCGAATAAACGGGATCAAATTCAAATTCTAATTCTTTGTTTTCCATAACTAATATCCTTGTCGCTTCATCCTTATATTTTTTATATCGTTCATGCCTTTGAAAAACTTTATAAAAAAAGTGCGTTTGTATATTTATGTTACAATTGCTTTATGAAAATTAAGACAAATAATATTACAGATACTGAAAAACTTGCAAAAATATTTGCAAAAAATTTACCCGAAACGGGGGCTTTTGTATCGCTTTTTGGGGATATAGGCGCAGGGAAAACAGCTTTTGTGCGGATTGTATTGAATAATTTGGGCGTAAAAGAAAAAGTTACAAGCCCGAGTTTTGTAATTTTAAATGAATATAAAGGTGCCGTAAACCCTTCAAACGGCGACAACATGCCTGTTTACCATTTTGACCTTTACCGCCTTGAAAATGAAGGCTTGGAGACCATTAAGGAAGAATTGAGAGAATATTCAAAAGCAGGGGTGCTTACATTTGTTGAATGGGCGGATTTTGGCTCGGGCGAATTACCTTATAACAGGCTGAATATCAAAGTGCACTATGATGAAGCGGAATTTAACGATACAAGATATTATGAATTTATCCCTGTTGGCGCAGAATATGAAGATTTTACGGCGCAAATGCAAGCCGCAGCGGAAAAAGAAGGGCTTTTGTAAATGAATATTCTTGCTTTTGATACATCTTTAAATAAAACATATATAGTTCTTTCAAAAGACGATTTTACGGTATCAAAAATTTATGAATCCGATGAAAATAATTATCACAGCGCATATTTAATCAGCGGAATAAAAAAACTGCTTGAAGAAAATAATATCACTCTTCAAGATATTGATTTTTTTGCGGTAAATAACGGCCCCGGGAGCTTTACGGGGATAAGGGCAGGCGTTACGGTTGCAAAAACCCTTGCAAAAGAATTGAATAAAAATGTCGCGGGGCTAAATTCGCTTGATATTTTATATAAAGCTTATCAAAACCTTGACCCTGACATTATTTTAGATGCAAGACGGGAGCAATTTTATTTTAAGAATGCAGCAGACGGCGGGGAAACAAGTGAAACAAAGCTTATACCGTACTCTGAAATTTCAAACCTGATAACAAAAAATACGCTTATTTGCGATACTTCAAGCTTGAAAAGTATTAAAGAATACTTAAAAGACAGAGATATAAATATTATTAATTTTGAAGAAGACAATATTGATTTATCAAATGCACTAATCAGCCTTGCAAAAGAAAATGCGGATAAAAAAGGTTTGAGCTGGAATACGCTGAATGCCGCCTATATTCAGGCTCCGCCGATTCATAAAAAATAAAAACAAAAAAACGATAAAACAAAATGTGTCTTTTAGATGATTGAATTTATGTAAAACCAGATATTCAACATCTTTTCGCGGTCTTTTTCGATAATTTTCATTTTGCGGTAAATTTCTTTCCTGATTTTTTCATCAGATTCAACATTCGGGAAACAAAATAAATCTGCAGGCTGAATATCAAGCGCATCAATGATTTTAGCAAAACTTTCAGATGAAGGAAAATTTTGCCCGCGCTCAATTCTACTGTAAGAATTCGGGGAGATACCTATTGCTTCAGATAAATACTCCTGACTGTAACCTCTGTATTTTCTGATTT
>CAJULX010000037.1 GCA_910587245.1 Candidatus Gastranaerophilales bacterium | reverse complement strand
CATTGTATGATGAAAATGTTATGATTGCAATGGTAAAATCGGTAATGTCCGGAGGTGCCTCTGCTCTAAGGTTAGCAGGAGAAAGAGATATAAAAAACGTGCGGAAATTTGACACTAAAATTCCCATAATAGGAATTACAAAACCGAAAATTATTCCTGAAAATTTTGAAGAATTAGTATATATAACCCCGTCCTGCGCGGATTGTGAGGCTGTAATTCAAGCGGGTGCTGATGTTGTGGCATTTGACGGCACAATGCGGCAAAGACCTTCGGGTGAAAAATTGTCTGAAATTATTGATTTTATTCATTCTTTCGGAAAATTAGCCATGGCGGATATTTCAACATATGATGAGGCAAAAAATGCTGCAAGCTTAGGCTGTGACATAATTTCAACCACATTAAGCGGATATACGAAAGAAAGTATTGCAATAAATTTCTCCCTCGGAAAAAACCTAGAAGAGCCTGATTATAAGCTGCTTTCTGAGATTGTTAAAAATGTAAATTGTCCCGTAATTCTTGAAGGGCGTATCTGGACACCGGAACATGTAACAAAAGCCTTTGAACGGGGTGCGTTTGCGGTTGTAATCGGTTCCGCCGTTACCCGCCCGCATGAAATTGTAAAAAGATTTATAAAGAAAGGGCTAAAAACCTTATGAATACTGAAAAAACAGCTCTTGGAATTGATATCGGCGGAACGAAAATTTATGCTGCTATTGTAAATCAAAACGGTGAAATCCTCACTCTTCCCGTTAAATACGCCACTCCAAAATCGGTTGAAGGTATTAAGGAAACTTTATCCCAAATTATTGAAAATCAGGGAAAAACCTCGTCAATTGTGGCTTTAGCTACTGCGGGCGCTGTTAATAATGAAAATACAAAAATTTTAAGTTCCACGGCAAATATGGTTGAGGGGTATTCTGATATTAATTTTCAGGAATTATCCCCGAAATTGCCCGTATTTGTTGAGAATGATGCCAATTGTGCAGCATGGGCGGAACATACCGTGGGGGCGGCAAAAGGCGCCAAGCACTCAATTACACTGACTTTAGGAACGGGCGTTGGCGGCGGTATTATAATCAATAACGCATTATTAAAGGGAAAGTCAGGTGCGGCGGGCGAAATGCATTTTAAAATGTCGATTGAACGTAGAAGACCCTGTACCTGCGGCACTTTTGATTGTTTTGAAGCCTATACCTCAGGCAGGGGGCTTGCTTTAACCTATAGAGACATCCTTAACCGTGATTTAACAACATATCAGATTATAGAAAATGCCAAAAATAATGATGCAGGCTGTATTCTGGCGCTCGATATATGGCAAAGACACTTAGCAGACGGGCTTATCGGGTTAAATGATATTTTTGATACGGAAATTGTGGTGTTAAGCGGTTCTATGGCTGAATTTGTGGATGTTGAATATGTTCAAAACCTTGCAAACAAGGAAATTGTAACGATGCCTGTTGTTGTAAAACACGCTTCTGCCGGTAATTTTGCAGGTTTAATAGGCGCTTCGCTGCTTGCATTGAATAAGATTTAATCTGCTTTATATCTGTCTAAACATTTAATATTGCAAGATTTCGGGTGGTTTCAACATCCATCGGAAGTTTGTATGGTACAATATCAAAGGTTTTTAAATTTTTAAACAAGCTTAAAGCTTCGTCAATCTCGGTTTTAACATCCTTTGCCTTATAAAAAACAATCTTTCCGCCTTGTATAGTGTGCCTTTTAGCCAGCGGGAAAATATCTTTAATTTTTCCTACGGCTCTAAATGTAGTAATATTGGCATATACAGGCGAAATTTCTTCCGCTCTGCCGTATAAAATATTAAGATTTGTTAAGCTGAGTTCCTGCTTAGCAAGCTCAATAAATTTGATTTTTTTAATTCTGGAATCGTTTGCAAATACCGTTAAATCAGGAAAAGTAATTGCAAGGATTACTGACGGAAATCCGCCCCCTGTGCCTATATCCATTAACTTTCCGCCGTTTTGAAATTTTGCAAATCCACCCCACAGAACAATTGAAAGACTGTCATAGACGTGTTTTTCAAATAAATTAACCGTTTCATTTTTACTCATCAAATTTGTATGAGAATTATAATCCGTAAAAATTTCACTCCATTTATTAAGGGTTAAAATTTGCTCTGCGGTTAATTTTAAGCCTAAATTTTTTTCAATGATTTCTATTCTTTTTTTATCCAGAAAATTATTCATATTCTTTTAAAATCTCTTCAAATTCAAAATTTTCCATTTTGATTTTCATATCGTTAATTCTTGTTGTAATGCGTTCCTTGTTTTCCTCTGAAATGCTTTTACCAAGTGCTTTTTCAGCTTCAAGGTAGTTTTTAAGGGCAAAGACATTTTCCTGTAAATTATAATAATAATCGCCTGTTTCAAGGTGTGAGATGGCTATCTTAAAGCTGTCGTTAAGTTTTTTAGATGATTCAAGTGCCAAATTCAAGTATTCAAGTGTTTTTGCACTGTCTGAGCTGCCGTAAATCTTTGTTAATTGTCTGCAGATAGTGTAAATACCGTTGAAATTTTCTGCCCTTTTATCTTCTTCAAGAGCTGAAATTAAGCTGTCAGAGGCGTTTTTGCGGTATTTTTCCTCTCCAGTTTCATTCCATAATTCAAGGTAAATAAGCCCCGTATTTGCATAAGAGGCTGATAGAAACTCTCCCGCTTTTTCTCCGCTTGAATTATAGGAGTTTTCAATACTTTTTTGATAGTATTCAAGCGATTTTTCGGTATTTTGTCCGTCATCATACAAGGCTGCCGTGCGGTAATAAATTTCTGAAAGCAAAGCCCTCTCGCCATCATCGTTTTGAGCTGTTTTTAGCGCAAATTCTTCCGCTTTTTGGTAATTTTCAAAGGCTGATTTGTAATCATTTTCCATTTCATATATTTCACCAAGGGATAAAAAGGCTTTTGCAGTGCCACTTTCAGAAACTTCCACGCCTGTTTGCACTGCTTCTTTTAATGTATTTTTTGCTTTTTCAAGACGGTACAGTTTTTTATACAAATCTGCCTCTAACAGTTTTATATCAACAATCCCCGCCTTATCATCATTTTCTTTACAAATTTCAAGTGCACCCTGAAAATTATTCAATGCATCTTCAAAATTATTAATCTTATTATAATTTTTGGCTAATTCCAGATAAATATTTTTTATATCAAGCGGCATATTTTTTGATGAAAAGCTCTCAAGAAAATCTTTTAAAACCCGAATTGCGCCCTGATAATCAAATTTTTCTTCAAATTCCTGCGCCTTATTTATAATGCTTTTACAATCTGTCTTTAAGTCTTGTTTATCAGTATTTTCAGCTTTATTTTTTCTGAATTGTTCAATTAAAATACGTTCTTCTTCGCTTAAAATTTCTTCACCCGAAATAACATTGTTTTGTGCGGTATAATTTCCCGTATTTTCTTGTGCGGCAATATTTTCAGGTTCTTCAAATCCTTTTTTTCTTAATTTTGCAAGCCTTGCATACCAAGGAACAGAAGCACTTTCCGCCTGTTTTATGTATGAAAAGGCGTTTGTGCTGCCTGAAAAGCCTCCTGCCGAAATGGTTTGAGCGTTGCTTATATTTGGAATTTTTCCTTTGATAAAATCTATTTGTTTTCGGATACTTTCCCTTGATAGCCTCAAAAGCCTGTCTTTCGGGCTTTTAGCCAGTTCGTTTTCATAAACTTTTACTAAATTTTTATAATTATCCGCCTTTTCTTTAACCGAAAGATTTGAGAGAAAATACTGTTTTAAATAGTCTTTCAGGTATATTTCATCATCAAATTTTGAAATCAGCATTTTTTTGTATAAATAATTAATCAAAGATGTGTCGCCAAGCCCGTAATGCTCTATAAATGCTATTTTAACGGAATGATTCAAACATGACATATTTTGTAAAAACGGCAGATATATTGGCGGAACAAGAGATACAATCTTTGACAGCAGAAAATCTTCAAATTCGAGATTTCTTTTTTTAAATTCTTCCATAAATTCCGTGAGGCTTGAATTTACGGTCAAAATATATCTTAGCGTCATTTGAAGATATAATTCATATCCTTTTGTCGCATTGTAAAATTTTTCAATATCATCTTCTATATATACACTCAAAGTATCCTGCACCTTGAGTTTGAAGGTAAAATAATCATTTGTCGGAATTTCTATAATTTCGTGGTTTAAATTTTTATTTTCAAAAAATTCCGGATTTAAAATCCTTGATATTAATATCAATTTAACATTTTCATATTTTGCAAGGTGTGCTAAAAAGTCTATTATTCCCGAATTTGCGGCTATTATTTCAAAATTATCAATAATAATAAGGCATTTTTTATCAAGATTTTTAAAATAAAAACTTACTTTTTGCGCAAAATTTTCAGAAAGCCCCTTTTTTAAATTAATTTTTTTACTTAACGAATAATAGCGCAGTGTGTCGTAAAACCCGAGCAAAAAGTCGTCTATAACGCTGTTTTCAAAGCATAAATGGCGAAATAAAAGAATATCTTCGTTAATTTCTTTCAGAGCCATATTAACGATTTCGCTTTTTCCTGAGCCCTGAAACCCTGATATATATAATATATCAGCCTCGGGTACCCCGTCTTGGGGATTTATAAAATTTGTAATTTTATTCAAGATGTTACTGTTAAATTTTGTAAAATTTTCATCCATAAATAATATTTTACATCATTTTTATAATTTTTGCCTGAAATATAAAACCCGATGTAAAAATTTGACCCGCAGACCGATATGTTAAACAATGTAAATTTTTTCCGTTTTTTAAAATCCATGATGACAAAAAAATAGTTTTACGTTCCTTTATATAATTGTGTGTTAGTTTCGGAAGTCTGTTTAATGACATTATCAATAAAGCAGAATATAAATAATTTACAAGCATTTAAGGGGATTTCAAACCTGAACGCTGCTTATGTAAATGCAAATAACGGTGTAAACAATCAGGCTCAGCCTGCCCCCGTGCAGAATGTCAATGTACAGAATGCCGCCCCGAAAGCTCAAGTTCAGGCTCCTCTTCAAACCACACAAGGCTATGCGCCTGAATTAAAGCAGACTCAAACAATATCCAAGCCCGCTTCAGCCTATATAGAGGGTGTAGGTGCCGTACCTTCAGGATATTTTATTGAAGGAGAATCTAACCATGGGAGTGAAGACCATATAATTAAAAAGACTCCTTTAACAGGTGCAAGAATTGTAGCCGATAAAATTACAAAAAGTATCTTTTCATATGCGCCAAAAGGCATGAAAGGCTCAAAAAACAGCAATTTCTATGAATATTTGTCTTTAGGCATGATTCCGTATATCGTCGGCTCCGTTATGATGGTTGCAACAACGGTAGCCGCAAGTAAATTCTTCAACCCCTCCGATGCAAAAGCTTCTAAAATGATAGGCAAAAGCGCCGCATTGGGTGTTGTTTTCTGTGCCGCTATGAAATGGCTCGGCGGCAAAATTATGGAAAAAGGCACGGAAGCTTTAACTGGTGTAGATATGGCAATGCCTTATAAGAAAGTAATAAGCGAGCTTCCTGAAGACGGTAAAGAAAAAACTTCAACCGAATTCCACAGAGTATTTGAAAGTGTTGATTTCCCGAGATGGGATTTAATTAATAAACAGGGCGAAGAAGAAGGCAACAGATATCAATATTATGATAACATTGCAAAGAAAAAACTCGGCTGCGATGAGCCTTTAAATGCTCCCGATCAGGTAGTTCAGCCTTTAATTACAAAAGCTTTAACAAAAGCTATGGCAGCCAAGAGCATTTCTTCATTCCTCTGGGCCGCAACCGGTGTAGCCCTTGCAGCTCAGAAAGATTTTGCAAACTTCGGCAGCTTCACCAAAAAGCCTACGCTTAAGCAGTTTATAACAAAAGTTCCCGTTGATTTTGCAAGAACCTTAAAAGATGCATCAAAATCTTTATGGAACGGTACATCCGTAAAATCCAAACTTGTAGGCAGAGGCTTAATAATAGGTGCTGCAGCGTCTACCGTTCTCGGTCTTTTGAATGTTAAACGCGGCTATAAAATCGATAAAAAACCCTCCGAAAGCCAGATTGATTACAAAAAAGATTATGTGGAGAATTAATGATAAACAATTCCTCTAATAACGTAAATATGCAAGCTTATGAGCAAAAATTGTTTGAGCATTTTTTCACATACTCAAATACAAAATCAGCTCAAAATCCTAAAGGTTATCTTGTTCACCAGAACCCAATAGAAAAAGCGGGCTCTGCCGTTACCGATTTAGGCAAAGATGTTGTAAAACTTACAAAAGCCTTAAAAGATGGCGAAAGCGACGATTGTTCTTTAGGAAGAATGAACGATTTAGGCATGAAGTTTGGCGCACTTGGAATTGCAACCTATCTTTTAACCAAAAAAAGCACCCCGAAAGCAAAATTAATGGAATTTGCAGGTGCAGGCGTATTCCTTTCCATGATGCATTTATGGCAGAAAATGTTTATCGCGGCTCCCATAAAAGCGCGCTTTGGTATAGATATTAACCAAAAATATGTTGATTCTATGGGAAGAAAGAAAGACCTGCTTCTTGATAACCAGTATATTCCCGCATTAGAAACCGATGAAGAACTTGATAAACTGGCGGATAATCTCAACCTTCCGAAAGATATGGAATACAGAAGAGAATATGCTAAAGAATTAAGAAGAAAAATCGGCTTGCAGGGAAGAACATTAAATATGTTAACGGTTGGTGTTGCAACCCCTGTTTTAACTGCCTTAATATGTAACGGAATTGAAAAATATGCCGACGGTGCAATTATTAAACACGGTATAAATTCTGCCGAAAGAAAAGCTGAGAATTTCTCTAAAGTTGTGAACCATAAAGCTTCAAATCCGCTTTTTGACAGAGAAACAGGCTCTAAAATCATAAAACAGTACACAAAAGGCGTTAATTCCGTTGATGATGATTTCTTTAATTCTCTTACAGAGGCTTTCAACCCCGTAAATGCTGTTGAAGACGGTAAAATTTCCGCTAAATTCCCGAATCTTGCTCCTCAGATTAAGGAAGATTTGGAAATGCTTTTTGCAAGCTCCGTTGATGAGAAAACCCTCTCTTCCGATATGTTTGATTTATTTGTTAAAAATGCAAGAGAAGACGGAGATTCGCTTGTTATAAAAACTGCCGATACCTTCTCTTCAGGCACTGCGGAAGTAAGAATTCAAAAAACAAAATTACGGGAAGCGTTAGATGAGACCGTACAAAATGTAAAACAAGGCCTAATTTCATATGACGGCGAAAGTATTCTTGAATCTTTAAAGAAAAACGAAATACTCATTATTGATACAGGGGTTAAAACCGTTGAAACCGAGGCGCTCTCAGCTCTTCAAAATCAATATATTGCAAGCTGTCTGAAAAATGCGGATGAAACAAGAAGCATTCCGCAGATAATGGAAAGTATCAAACAGGGAACCGAAAGCGCATTTAATGAAATTGTAAAAAATGCGGAAGGCACACTCGGCGGCATTGAAACAAAAAAACGCCTTGCTGCGGTTCCTTATGAATTTTTAGATGATACATCAAGCGTATTTAAAAACTTTATTCAAGACAGCAAGAAAAAATTTGCTCCCGCATTTATGCAGAAAGTTGAAGCCAATTACAAAAATGCAAGACAGATAAGCGCTTCACTTTCAGGTATTGAAGAAATTGCAAAATCAATGGAGCTTGCATTCGGTAAAGAATACTTTAATATTGTAGATTGTGTTTTTGATGTTGCAAAGCCTGATAAAAAACAATTAGACCTTATGAGAAATAATGCGGAATACGCTTCTGAATACCTGCAAAATGCGATTGAAGACATTTCAAAAGATTCAGGCAAATTTGAAGCATTTATTCAAAAACTTGCTAAAGCCCCCGCACTCAGCGAAGCAAAAAGAACCGAGATTATCGATAAATTAATTGAGAATGCAAATAAAACATTGAATAAAGCGTCTGCCGAGCTTGACCCTCAATTAAAAACTCTTATTGATATGTCAAGTGATGCGGCAAAACATTCTTACGGTTTTGTAGCAGATATTGAAAAATGGGCAGCTGAAGCATTCCCCGGAATTGACGCTACAAATAACAGAATATTACTTATTGCGGATTTAGAAAAGAGAATAAACGACGGTACATTAAAAGGCCAGTGGGAAGCTCTTCAAAAAACAAATCCCGTAGCTCAAAGCTATGAAGAATTTGTTGCCGATGCAAGAAAAATTCTTCATAAATCTACTCCTGCCGATTTTGCAAATACAAACTATATCCACGGTAACGGTTTATATTACAGAAGATTGAACGATTTATTATTCAACCAGCCTTTAAGCGAAGAAACAATAAAAGCAATCAGCGGTAATGAAAATCTTATTAAAAGTTTGGATGAAACCAGAGGCTCCTTAATGGCAATAGGTTCACGCGGCGCTCAGCATAAAATGATTGCAGGCAGCGGCGGTCATTCCGATACACTTGCCGTTGCAGACTATATAAATTCTGCAAATACATTATGTAAAAAAGCATGGGATAACAATAAAGAATTTTTCACCGTTTGTGATGAAATTAATGTAAAAAATGGTATAATTAAAAAGGCATTTGAAGAAACTTTAATCCAGCCCGATTCAATAAAATATCAAAAAGTGGGCAAATCTCTGAAAGATTTTGCGTTTGAAAATGCAAGCCAGAAGTATAATTTCAAAACCTGGATGAGAATTTTTGCCCCTGTTGCAGGTGTTCTTATCGGCGCTACCCTTTTGGCACAAATCTTTATCGGCAAAAAGAATAAAGACCAGCATTTATATATGGAAAAAGCAAATACATCAGGAGCAGTGAATGGAAATAAATAATAAAGTTACAATGAGCCCTTTGCTCCAAAATTATGTTCAAAATAACGAAGGCGCTTCTCAAACGGTTAAAGAACCTCAAATTCAAACCGCTCAAACGGTCAGCGTTTTTCCGGGCAGTGATTTATTGAAAGCATATATAGGTTTAAATACCGTTCAGGGTGTTCAGGCTGTAAACGGTGTTCAAAATGCCGATAAACCCGCTTGGCAGAATACTTTAAGATATAAATTAAGAAATAATGAAGCCAATGTCTTTGCTGTTATTCCAAGAACGATGAATGCTCAGGATTTTGACGGCAACGCATTAATTCAGGGAAATGAAATCAGGGGAAACCTTGTAAATGCCGTAGGCCGTCTTGATGAAATCAAGGCTCTCGGTATGAATACACTGCACATTCTTCCCATACATCCTACAGGAAAAACCCACGCTATGGGAACGGCAGGCTCTGTATATTCACCTGATGATTTATTAAAAATCGACCCTGAAATTGTGGATGAAAATCCGCCCGAAGAAGCCAAAAAAGCGATTGAAGCCATTTATAAACAAAGAACGGGCCGCGACCTTGTAAAAATGGATAAAAACGACCCCGATGTTGCTTTTGCACAGTGCCAGTATTTTGTAGATGAATGCCATAAGCGCGGAATTAGCGCTATGCTTGATTTACCGAGCTGTGTTTCGGTTGATTTTTCAAAAAGATATCCTCACCTGATGGCAAAAGAAAAAGACGGTTCGGATAAAACCCCGGGCGGCTGGCAGGATATCAGAATGCTGAGCCCGTGGGAAAATGAAGAAAAACGCATATTAAACAAAGAACTTGTTGAATTACACAGAAAATATGTTGATATGTGTATAGACCTCGGTATGGACGGTATCAGGGCAGATGTAGGCAGGGCAAAACCTGTTGAATTCTGGAATGTTATAATCCCGTATTCAAGAAGCAAAGACCCTGAATTCGGCTGGCTTGCTGAAACCTACACCTATGAAGATGCTTCTCCGCAATTAAATATGCCTCATGACAGGCCCGAAGATTTATTAAAAGCAGGATTTGACGCTATTTACGGTCAGTGGCATATCTTCAACCAGTGGACAAAAGCAGATGATCTTTATAATTATGTAAAAGAAAATATAGAAATGAGCAACAGAATGACCGACGGACAAAGGACGCTTATAGGTTCATTCTCAACCCATGATGACCAGAGTCCGATGTTTTACGGCGGTGCTCCATGGGTAATGCTTACAACAACCCTGCAGGCAACATTGCCTCAAATGTGCCCGTATTTTGTAGACGGCGTTCAATCAGGCGATTATTATTTATACCCTTATGAAGGCATGAAAAATCCTGAAACGCAGACCGATACAAATGAATGTACCGTTCACAAAGGAAGGCTTGATATATTTAATTTCTCAAGAAAACCGGGCGGAGACCATCCTGAAATCGGCGAATACATGAAATCTGCCATGGCTTTAAAAACAGGGCCTTATAAAGAAATAATAAACAAGGGTTCTTTTGTTGTTCTTGATACAAATAACCCCGAAGTCATAGCATTTGCAAGACATTTAAACGGCAAAACCCTTCTTGTTGTTGCAAACAGAAACGTAAACCACAGAAATTCAACTACAATCAATATTAACGGTTTCAAAAAAGACCAGAAACTCCAAAATCTGATGCCGTCATACTCTGATAAGAGCCAGTTCCAAGCCGATGATAATAAATTAATCGTTGATTTGGCGCCTTCCCGCGCACATGTGTTTGAAATTGACACACCGAATATCGAAACGGGGGCTAAGGCTGTATACAAACAAAATATGACAGATACCCAGATTTATACCATACCGAAGCCTGGAACTCAGCATGCAGCTTAAGATAATTTAAAATTTTAGATGTTTTAGGGCAATTTTTGATATTTTCAGGTTTTATATTGGTATAGTACTATTAAACAACTGAAAAATTTAAGAGGAATATTAGTGGATTCATTATCATTTAACAGAGCTGCTCAAAATGTAAACAATCAAACCGGTAAAGTATCTTTTACCGGGCAAAAAAGCGTAATTAATGCGGCAGGTACAAGAACGTACAAATTTTATGCACCGCCCTATGATGATTCTAAATATTTAGTTGCCCTTGAACTTGTTTCCGTTGATAATCAAAAGGATTCAAAAGGAAAACTGACGGGCAATTTTGAAACCACGGGAAAACCGATTCTTCTTGATAAATCCGTAAATTGTTTTGACAGCTCCGCAAACGGTCTGTCAAACCTTCCTTTTGAAGTAACGGAAGATGAATTAAAACGCTATCAGCTTGATAAAGATGTTGTAGGGTACAGATTTGTACTTTTAGATAAAAAAACCTATAAAGAAACAAAGAATATAGATACTGCTATAGAAGCAGCTAAATGGGCAGATGATAAAGGTTATAAGCATACAAGCTATTTGCTTGATTCCGGAAATATCGCATCATCATACCCTTATGAAAATTATTCTTACTTTTCAAAAAAACAGGGCTTTGTAAATAAAACAGGTCCCATGTACCATATTATGCCTGATGCTTACAATGTTGAAGAAGGCAACGAAAATTTTGTAAGAAACACCTTTAATAAAGCAGGCGGCGATATTCAAGGGATTATACAAAAACTTAAAGAAGAAAAAGGCGAGCTTTCTCCCTATGAAATGATTATTACAACCCCGCTTTTCGGTGCGGATGATGTATCTTCTCATGGCTATTGGACTGCAAATCCGTTTCAGGTGGCATCCACAAAAGGCACCCTTGAAGATTTTAAAGACCTCCAAGCTGCAATGTTTGATGCGGGTAAAACCTATGTGACAGACGGTGCATTCACATCCTTCGGGCTTGAAGCTCCGCAATTGCATCACGTTTTAAAATGGGGCAAGCAGTCTCCTTTCTATAACTGGATTAAATTTGATAAGACAAATGCTCCAAACGGCACCGTAAAATTAGGTGTTCTGCCTGATACAATCGTGCCGAAATCAAAAAATGCAAATTCCGAAGACTATAAAAAATCTCAAGTGCTGCTTGATAATATCAGATTTAAAATTGTAAACCCCAAATATATTGAATCAAACGAAAACGACAGATTTTCGGAACGCAAAATCAACCCTGATTACGATGAAACAAAGCCTACTTATATTCAATTCTACGATAACAGGCTTGCAGGCGATGAGGCGAACGATTTAACAAACCTGATTACAAATTATACAAATCAGGATCTTGAAAATCACTATGATATTGCAACTCATCAGGATTCGGTTCAGCCCTTCTATTTTGAAGTTGACCCTGCGGATGCAAGATTTCAGACAAGAGGTGCAAGCTTAAAACAATTGCAGGAAGAAGGGTATGCTTCAAAAATCAGCGGTAAAAAGCCTGCATCAGTTAAAAAAGGCTACGATACGTTCTTGCAGTTTCCTCACTATTCAATTACAACAAAATCTCAGGCAGGCGGTGTTAACAACTGGGACGGTGAAGTAGACTTATTTAAGGCAAATATTTCAAATCCTTCAAATGACCCTGCTGATATTGCAGGTAATAAACAGGTTAAAAATCATTATTATAATATTGCATCTTACTGGACAAAATTAACCGATGACGCACTTGTTGAACACATTGCAAAAAATATCGGACAAAAAGGCAATGCCGCATTAAATGAAATAGGCAGGAAACATAAAATGAGCCAGGCTGAAATAAACAGTCTGCCTTATATTATCGGAACGCCTGAATTTAACAAAAATTTTAATGAAAAATTCAAAAATAAATCAGATGATAAAATTCTGCTTGATGCTATTATTAATTTCCCGCTTGAAAGTGTTGAATTTGCGCCTGATTTAACGGCGGTTTTATCAATGCCTGATATCACCCCGCGTCCTATGGGCAAAAGTTCCGATGAAAATTTATCCAGAATGGAACTTCTTGAAAAAATGCCCCAAAATGCAAAGAGTCTTTATAAAGATTCAATGCAAAAATATGTAATGTCTGTTCTTGGAGAATTAGATTCAAAAATGCCTGCGGGACAAAAAATATTCAAAGGCGGAAATGCCGTTCACTTTACCGAATACGGTAAATTTGTAGCCGATATTGTAACATCCGATATAATGAAATACGGTATTGTAAAGGCATTATTCCCCGATGAAGATTTGGTTGAATTTGATAAAGAAGGCAAAGCTGAATATGATGAAAGCCTTAAATATAAAGGGCTTGTAAGTCTTGGGATTAATGAGCCGAATAAGCCCGAAAATGAAGCCAATGCTCTTTTAAAACAATTAAGAGCAGGTTTTGATAATGCTGTCGGTGAAGATAATTCAGACCTCGTAAACGCTTTATATACAAGGTTTAAAAATGTTGATTTAGACGGCATTAAAATTGCCCGTGCCGTTATAAACGAGACAGGTGCCGGTTTAAACTGGCGTTTTGACGCTGCAAAAGACGTTGCTGACCTTGATAAAAGACGTGAAAACAATCCGCATGTTTCATTTGAAAAATGCTGGGATGATGTAATTGATTTTTGGGGCGGCTTTATCGACAATGTAAGAAAGCATAACCCTGCAGCATATACTATTGCGGAAGTTACAAACCTGCATGAATTTATGCATTATCAGTCTTCAAACAAGAATAAAATTGCTGCAAAATCGGGAAAAACAATTGAAGCAATGCAGGCGGAAGATTTTGGCAAATATATAAACCCCGGAATTGCGGAAAGAATGCTTTATGAAAGAACGGGTGCTACAACAGGAAGTAACTATGATACTTTCTACGGTCTGTATCCTGAACTTTTCGGTCAAAATTTTGAATTCGGTGTAACGGAGCACTGGAATGGTAAAGATGCTGACGGTAATCCCATCCATGGCGGCAGATTATATAATATGAAATCGTTTGAAGATGGTCTTATAGGTTTTTTCAAAAAGAATTCGCCCCAGTTTATCAACAGCAGCCATATTTTTGTAAATAACCATGATAAGCCGCGTCCTTTGCATTGTATGGCGCTTGATATGGAATTATTCTTAAGTGATTTTCAAAACCATAATGATAATCCCGCAGTAAGAAACGAAAAAGCGGCAGAATTTAAAAACAGAGCAAAAGCTGTTACAAAAATTTCAAATGATAACCAGCTTGACAAGGTAAGCTCCATGGGCGTTGCCGTCGGCGAAAAATATCTTAAAATGTTTGAAGACAGCTATGAAGGCATTATCAGCAAAGAAGAACTTGAAACGGTAAAACAGGCAATTGCCGATTTATCTCAAGGTAAATTCTTAAAACAGACAACAGGCACCATGGAAAGATCAAGAACCTTCGGATTTCTTCCTTTTGATATTACCTTAAAAGATGTTATTCAGCAGGCAAGATATCTTTCCGAAACAAAAGGAATGAGATGGGGTATCTCAGGCGGTTTAAAATCAACCAATAAAAATTTATCCGCAAAAGAAACCGAACTTTACAATGCGGCTTTTGCGCAGCTTGCACCCGATACTGAAAAATTATCCGCAATGCTTCGCATGATGATGTTTTCCGTTGGTGTTCCGACATTATTTGCCGGTGATGAAATGGCGCATTCAGGTCATGAAACTCCGACTAAAAACGTAGAACTTGCAATCAGAAATATAATTCACCACAGCTGGCTTGATGAGAGCGCCGAAGGTAAGGAATTTGTAAAAGATTTATATAATCATACAACCGCAGCTGCAAATGTCCATAAAATAAAAGGCTTATCAGCTATAGCTGACGGTTCTCCGCTTATTGTTCCGCAAAAAAGCGAAGGGGATGATGAAAATAATTCATCTCATACAGCATTATTTAAATATAATGACAAAGGTTCAAACGTTCTTGTTGTTTATTCAAATAAGCAGATGGATACCGAAAACTACAATGCTAAAGCTTATCTTTCAGGTGAAGCCGATGAGGTATCTCATATTGATTTAGAATATCTTGACCTGTATGGCAATCCTGCAGGATGTGTTGCAAAAGAAGGCGATAAATACAAAAAACTTGAGTACAATCCTGCAACGGCACAATATGAACAGGGCAGTGAAACATATATTGTCCGCGGCGGAAAACTTGTACGCGACGGAATGACAACAAGCGTAGGAAGAAGCAATCCTTCCGTAATTAAACTTGATGATATTGCAAATGTCTTCTATAAAGTAGCGTAAATTGGTATTAATGTTAAAAGCGGGTTTATTTTATATTGCCCGCTTTTTAATTTATTTAAAATTCACAAATCCAAACAATCTGCCGTCCTCGGAACGCCATTTAAACCAGCCTGTTTTAGTTTGATTATCCATTGTGGTTACTTTTGCAAGTATCCAATTGCCCTGAATGAGCCACGGGGTTATATATTTTGGGTAATTAAAATTATCTATAACTTTGGCATCATTGCTCGGGGCGCTTCGGAGGGCTTTTAAATCTTTCGGAAGATTTCTGAATGTGTAAAAGCCGTATTTTTTTCCGTATTCAAAAATTAAATCTTTATAAAGATAAAATTTTGCTCCGTGCTTTCCGTTTTCTTTTTTTATCCACCCCAGATACCCTGCTTTTTGATTGTAGCAGACGCGTATCCATTCTTCCGTCTCATCATCCGCGCTTAAAAATACCTTATTTTCATTCGGCAGATATATAATAAAAACATCGTTCGGGTCTCTGTTTTCTTTATTTTCGGTTATAAAATTTCCCGCATTATTCCAGTAAATTCTTTCCGTGACATTTGAATTTAAATCGGGTTTTTCATAAATTACGATATAATTTGTAACCCTTGCGGCTCCTATACCGTAATGGTTTATAGAGTTTGTATATGTCGGCATAAAATCTGCAAATGCCGCACATGTAATACAAAAAAAAGTAAATATGAAAAAAAATATCCGTTTCATAAAAAATATTATAGCAAATTTTTTAGGGCTTTTATTTGCCTTGTCAAAATGTAACAATTTGTAAATTTTTAAACTTGACTTAGAACCTTTACGCGATAAGATTATTTAAGCTAAATTTATTGTATAAAATGGGATTAGAATTGCATTTTAAAAAAAACTGCGTTTTTAAAATTTCATTTTTAAAATAAACGAAGCGGATAACAACTGAAAAACACTAATATTTCATAAAACAAGCTTGAATTTAATTTGTAATTACATATATTAGAGGTACTTAAATGT
>CAJULX010000036.1 GCA_910587245.1 Candidatus Gastranaerophilales bacterium | reverse complement strand
ATAACAGCACTTGCTCCCCTTTTTATATATGTAGCTTTACCGTTATTCCCATTCTTACCCGATACACTTTGAGCCAATCCTCCTGCTCCTATTTCAAATGTTAATACCTCCCCCGGAGTTACACTTATCTCTCCTACGCTTATTTGCCCTGCAGCACCTCCGCCTCCTCCGTTTGCCGCTATGGAGTAGTCGCATTCAAGATAGTTAATCAGAGTTGAACCGCCATAATGTATAACAGCGTAACCATTACCACCATTACCACCTCTTACTCCAGCTGTATTCAATGAGCCGCCTGCACCATTACCACCCTGCTGCTTGTTGCCATTTGAACCTATAATATCCTTACCTGTGGTGTATCCTCCGCCTCCACCTGCACCGCCCCCACCAGCTGCACCAAGTATACCGTTATATGGGCCTCCTGCTCCGTCGAAACCATTTTTGTGTCTAGTTAGATGACAACATGAGCCAACGCAGTTAGTACCTGATGCTCCTCCACCTTCACCTCCGCCGGTTGTTCCAGCTCCGCCTGCTCCGCCTGCACCGCCTGCACTTACATGAGAGCAACTCACGGTTGCATCGCCTCCACCACCCCCGCCACCCCCGCCTGCAAGGATAATAACAGTTGATTTATCCGAGGTTAGCAATGCGCTTGAACCTCCGCCCCCTCCTCCTCCACCCCCACCACAGGAATTGGCCTCAACAAGACTTCCTGCTGTGCCATTTTTGCCATTTACATAACCGCTACCGCCCCCTCCACCAGCTCCACCGCTTGTGTGGCTACCGCCACTGCCATATCCTCCCCCTGCACCGATTTGAATATATGCAGATTTTATGCCTATTAAAAATTTTTCAACACATTCGCCTCCGCCACCGCCTGAGCCACCGCCAGTTCCGCCACTTCGACTTCCACCTCCTCCACCGCCACCTCCACCGCCACCGCAAACTATTGCAGTAAATACAGGGTCATTAGGTGAATATTTTAGTGAATTATTAGAAGTTAAACTCCATTTTGCTACACCTGAAGCTATGCATAATTCGTTCAGGGTAGGGATTCTCCTTAAAACCTTTTCGTCAATATCTATATTTTGTGAAGTGGTAAGGGTTTCTGTTTTATCTGTAGTACCTGCTATATTTTCTTGAATTGTTCCTGTTCCAAGACCTCCTGAAGCGCCGCCTCCGCCGCCGCCAATCATAAATACTCTTAATTTGCTAACATTCTGCGGTACGGTAAAATTCTGTGTTGATGTAAATTCTTTATTACCGTAAAGCGCGTCTCCGCCTCTTCCGCCGCCGCCCATCATGGTAACCCTTACCTGATTAGCATCAGCCGGAATGTTAAAATCGGTATCTTCCGTAAAAACCGAAACTACCATATCCTTATCGTAATTAGCAGCCTCGCTCATTACTTTTATTTCATGATCTGCCATACGGCGGGTCATCACCGGTGCCAGAGCCGCTAAAAGCAGCGATGCGACAAGGAGAGCCATGAGCATCTCAACAAGAGAAAACGCGGGGGAAAAACCCCTCAATGACGAACAACATTTTTTCATGATAAACAATTTCCTTATAGATGAACGATAAACAATTTCAATTTTTCATAGAAAAAAGCGATTTATTTTGCAAAATTCTACAATTTTATACATACATTCTATTTTATTAACGAATATTTGTCAATTTATCGATAAATTTACGGTATATGATTACAGATAAACAATGCATTATAGAAAACAAAAGATAAACAAGAGAATTTTTCATGATGGTTAAAGATGAGATAGATGTTAAAAAACTTGTGGGCAAGCGCATCAGAGAGTATCGCCAGAAGCACAAAATGAGCCAGGAAAAGCTTTCCGAGATTATTGATATAGACAGCAAACACTTAAGCAATATTGAGCTCGGGAAAAATATGCCGAATCCTCAGCTTTTGTTAAGGATAGCGATTGCTTTCGGTATTGAAATTAAAGAGTTGTTTGAAATATGTCATCTTTTGCCCGATGAAGAATTGAAAACGGAACTTGTGCGTATGATTAAGCAATTAAGCGGAGAGCAGTTGAGGTATGCTTATAAATATATAAAATCTTTTGTATTGTAGAATTTTGTTGCAGTTTTTGCATATTGTAAAATTTTGTTTTATATTTTTAATATAGTTAAATCAGGTTAACTTTTAAAAATTTTGAAAGGCTTTTGAAACAAAAGTGAAAAATATAAAAATATGTATGGGAAGCTCTTGTTTTGCAAGAGGAAATGACCAAAATTTAGAATATATTGAAAAATATATTAAACAAAATAATCTTGAAACAACTATTGAGATAACGGGTTCAAGATGTGAGAATATTTGTACGCATGGGCCGAATATCAATATAGACGGTGTGCAATATTATGGTGTTGATATTAATAAATTGAAAGATTTGTTGGGTTAATGAATAAAATTTTTCCTGTGTACACTCTGAAAAATGAGTGCAGCGACTGTTACAAGTGTGTCAGGCATTGCTTTGTAAAGGCAATTAAAATTGAATCAGGACATGCGAGCGTTATCAGTGACAAATGTATCACCTGCGGGGCTTGTGTTTTAAACTGTCCTTCAAAGGCAAAAAGGGTTCGAAACGATATTGAAAAGGTTAAAAATATTTTAATGCCAAAAAACGGCGTAAAACCTGATGTTTACGTATCTCTGGCGCCTACATTTTCAGGTGTGTTTTCGAATATGCCTAAAGAAAAACTTATTGCAATTTTAAAAAAACTCGGGTTTAAAGGGGTATCCGAAACTGCAATAGGAGCGCAGGCGGTATCAATTAAAACGGCAGAAATGCTTTGCAATACTGCAGATAGCGAACAAAAACTGTATATTTCAAGCGCCTGCCCTGCGGCTGTTGATTTTATAAGGATGTATCATCCTGAATTTGCTAAAAATATTACCCCTGTTGCTTCTCCCGCTTTAACGCATGCAAAGATTTTAAAGGAAAAATTCGGGAATGATATAAAAGTTGTGTTTATCGGCCCCTGTATTGCAAAGAAAAACGAAGCGGACAGAAACCCTGATTTAATAAGCGCCGCTTTAACTTTTGATGAATTAAAATACTGGCTTAATGAAGAATATATTAATGTTGATAAAATTCACTACGAAGGCGAGCATTTTGTTCCCGAAGAAGCTTATGAGGGTTCGTTATATCCTATTGAAGGCGGAATGAATGACACTATTAAAAGGTGTTTGAGAAACTATGAATTTGATGAAGTGCGTGATATTAAGTTTTTAACCGCAAGTTCACTGGAAACAATTGACAGGATATTAAAAGGATTTGATGAAAATACTTTAAAAAATAAAATTTTTATTGAAGCATTGAGCTGTGCGGCAGGATGTGTCGGAGGTCCGGGGATTTCGGATAAAAAATCGGGGCTTGATATAATGACAAAAATTATTAATTATACAAAAAGCCGCCCCGTTATTCCAAAAGAACCCGAAACCGTTGTGAATATGGAATATTTGGCAAATGCTGCGCCCGATAAAAAATACAGCGTTGAAGAATTAAGAAAAGCGCTGAAACGCATAGGAAAAAATTCGATTGAAGATGAGCTGAACTGCGGCGGCTGCGGGTATTCTTCCTGCCGCGAGATGGGATATGCGCTTCTTCGAAATGAGGCTGAACCTTCGCAGTGTGCTTCTTATATGAGGCAAATTGCACACAGAAAGGCTGATGCGCTTTTAAGGTGTATGCCTTCTGCTATGGTTATGGTGGATAAAGATTTAAAAATAGCAGAAGCAAATAACGCCTTTATAAAAATGTTTATGCCTGATATGTATGATGTTTATTCGCAAAATCCCGATATGCTAAAAGGTGCTGCGATAGATAAAATTGTAGATTTTGATTTTATTTTTAAAACAGCGCTCGGGGATTATTCGGATATCCATAAAGAACATTATCCTTTGAATGACAGGCTTTACGATATTACAGCTTTTACAATTGAAAAAGATGAGCTTGTGGGAGCGATAATTGTTGATGTTACGCGTTCGCAGGTAAACAGGGAAAAAATTGCACAAAAAGCACATGAAGTTATTACAAAAAATATTTCAATTGTTCAAAATATCGCATGTCTTCTTGGCGAACATATGGTGGAAACCGAACTTTTATTAAGTTCCATTGCACAGGATTATGATAAAGATTCATCCGATGATATAAATGAACCGGAAAACGATAACGAGGGCAAAAGCGAGTAAGCACCAATGTTTATTGATATTAACTGCACGCAGGAAAAAAAATATAATCAAAACGCTTTCGGGGATTATTTTATATCCAAAAGACGCCCGGGAAGATTGATTGCCGTGCTTTCCGACGGGCTTGGAAGCGGTATTAAAGCAAATATATTATCATGTATGACGGCTACAATGCTTTTAAGATTTATTGAGGCGCAAAGAAATATTAAAGCCGCCTGCGAGATAATATTAAACTCTTTGCCTGTTTGTCAGGTACGCCAGATAAGCTATTCAACATTTTCTGCTTTAGACTGTACGGATGACGGGGATGTAAAAATTGTTGAAGAAGGAAATCCACAGTTTATCTGGATGAAGAAAAACGGCGAAATTGTGGAGCCTGAATGCAAGATTATTAATTCAAAAACATTTTCAAACAGACATATGAAAACCTATCATATTAAGCTTGAGCTTGGCGACAGGCTCATATTTTGCTCCGATGGCGTAACACAGGCGGGTCTCGGCGGTGATAATTTAAAACTCGGGCTTCGAAGAAAAGGCTTAATCGATGTTATAAAGAAAAAAATGAAGCACCAGCCCGATATTTCAAGCAGAGAATTATCAAAATATATTGTGGAATACGCTAAATATATTGATAATAAAAATGCTAAAGATGATATTTCAGCCTGCGTTGTACATTTTGCAAAGGTAAGAAAACTTTGTGTATTTACGGGGCCGCCTTATCATAGCGAAAAAGACAGCGAATATGCTAAAATTTTTGCCGAATTTGAAGGCAAAAAGGCTATTTGCGGTGGAACTACGGCTAATTTGATTTCAAGAGAATTAAACAGGGAAATAATATCCGAAAGCCCTTTTAATACGGGAAAATTGCCGGCATGTTCTTCTATGGAAGGGGTAGATTTGATTACAGAGGGGATTTTGACCCTTAGTCTTACCTATGAATATTTAAAGCATGAAGAAAACATTGATGAAATAAATGCTGCAACGCGTTTGATGAATTTGCTTTTGGATAATGATTATATTTTGTTTATGGTGGGGGCGCAGTTAAATCAGGCGCATTATGACCCGAATCTGCCTATTGAAATTGAAATCAGAAAAAATGTTATTAAAAAACTTAAAAAAGTATTGGAAGAAAAGTATACAAAAAGGGTGGAAATTCAGTATATGTAGGTGTTTTATACTTATACTTATACTCCGATGAATTTTCTTGTGTTTTTTATGCCGGTTTTATTTAGTATGGTTTTTAAAATATAGAGTGTTAAAAGGCTGCAGATAAAAGCTGCGGCAAATGTGCCCCAAGTATGTGCAAAGGCTGAAAAAGTGTTTTGATTGATGTTAAAAAACGGTTTTTTGAATGTATCAAATATCGAATGGTAAAGTATTAAATTTATAAAATACTGATGTACAAAAAATATGCCGAAAGAGTATTCTGCAAGGAAATTCATTCCCTTTTCAAGGGCAGGTTTTGAATTTATATAATCTTCAAACATAATGCATATTCCCAAAAGCATAAATGTTAAGAAAATATGCCCTGATTGATAAGCGGTAAAGCTATGATATATCACATAAAAACAAAGTGCCGCAACATATAGAACGGCAAATATTGCAGTTAAAAGCCTGATGCTTCTTTTAATTTTATCATAGTATTTGTCTAATAATGTGCAAGCCTGCATTCCAAGCAGATATGAAGAGAAAAAGAATACAAAAGAATTAAAATACAGCTTTAAAAAAACCGTATAAACATTTAATGTTGAAAAATCTTTCAGACGATAAATGGCGTATCCCACTGATGGTCTTTTATGAAAAACGGTTAAAAGTATGCTTAAAATAAGCACGGTAAGCCAAAGGGTTTTGTGTTTTTTAAGAAAAAGCAAAATGGGGGCGAAAATAAAAAATATTGTAATCATGCCGATATACCACATCGGATTATTTAAAACCATTCCAAAAAGGTACGCCGAAAAAAGTTTTAAAGGCATAGTTATATTATAAAGAGGGTTGGCAGGATTGCTGTCAAAGGTTATAAAAGCTATTACAGCAGGGGTGATGTAAAAAAGATAAGGCAGAATAACATTTAAAAATTTCTTTTTTAAATAATCTTTGTATTCAAATTTATAGGATAAATATTGAAACAAAAAACCTGCAATGAAAACAAAAACAAATGTTCCGCCTTTAAAGACATAAGTATTTAATTCGCACAAAAAGCCACCTTTTTCGCCAAAACATACGGTATGCCCGAGTACAATCATAATTATTGTAATTGCTCTGAAATAATTCATGTAAAGAAGTTTTGGTTTATGTGTAGCTGTTTTTTCCATATGACAAGTATAAAATAAAAAATATTATGTGATGCAGGTTAAAGCAGGCTTTAATTAATAAAATTTTACATCCTTCAATATTTGTTCTATAATGTTAGAATAAATTAAAAGTATGAATAGCATAACTGAAGGGTGTTTGATTATGGAAAAAATTCAAGTGGAAATATGCATGGGCACTACCTGTTTTATTATGGGCGGAGAAAGCCTGCAAGAGCTTGCTTCCATACTTCAAAGAAAATACCCCGATAAAGTAGATACAAAAGGGATAGTATGCCACGGGCTTTGCAATACCGATTGCCAGTATTCAAAAGCACCTTATGTCAAGGTTGACGGAGAAGCCATAAGTGAAGCTACCGTGGAAAAAGTCCTTGCAGTTATAGAAAGAAAGCTTGGCCAAAATGAGCACTAACGACAATCAGATTAAACATTTAAAAAGAGAAATATTAGTAAGAATAACGGAAGCTTTTTTAAGCGAAGATTTTGAAGAAAATGCAAGGAAAATTCCTTACGTTATGCGCCCGAAAGGCTGTGAGGTTGATCTTCGCTGCTGTGTTTATAAAGAACGTGCTGTCTTAAGAGACAGAATTGTTGCGGGTCTCGGGCATTCAATAGAAAATGATGACGAGTATACACTGCTTTCAACCTATGCTAAACAGGCTGTTGAAAGAGAAAAACCTGATGAAGAAATTTTAACGGTACTGCAGGGGGCATGCAAGGGTTGTGTGCCGAGCTCTGTGCATGTTACCGACCTTTGTCAGGGCTGCGTTGCAAGACCTTGTAAAACCACCTGCCGCTTTGGTGCAATTTCAATTATAAACGGCAGATCGCATATTGACAGCAGTAAATGTAAAAACTGCGGAATGTGCATTAATGCCTGCCCTTACGGTGCTATAGCAAAAATAATTGTACCGTGCGAAAGTGTCTGCCCCGTCGATGCTATTAAAAAAGATGAATCAGGGCATGCAAAGATTGATTTTTCAAAATGTATAAGCTGTGGTAAATGTATAGGTGCCTGCCCGTTCGGTGCAATCCATGAAAAAAGCCAGATTGTGGATGTTTTATCAAGAATTAAAGAAGGCAAAAATGTTGTTGCAATGATAGCACCTGCAATTGCGGGACAATTTCCTTATCCTATGGCTAAAGTGCGCACGGCGCTTTTAAAAATAGGATTTTCCGATGTTTTGGAAGTAGCTCAGGGTGCTGATATTACAACACTTACTGAGGCTGAAGATTTTAAAGAAAGAATGGCTGAGAATGCCCCGTTTATGACTACATCATGCTGTGCTGCGTATAACGAGCTTGTGAAAAAACATATACCCGAAATTAAGCCTTATGTGTCTGAAACAGGCACACCTATGTATTATACGGCTGAAATTGCAAAGAAAAAAGACCCGAATTGCATTACGGTATTCATAAGCCCGTGTTCAGCGAAAAGAAAAGAAGCCATGGATAATCCGAATGCCGATTATGTTATAAACTTTGACGAACTCGGTTCTATTCTTGTCGCAATGAAGATTGAAGTTAATAATTTGGAAGATACGGAATTTGAAGTTTCAAGCTCCAAGGAAGGAAGAAATTTCCCTGTTTCCGGCGGAGTTGCGGAAGCTGTAAGGTCTGCGCTTGAATTAAAAGGTGAAAATATTGAAGTTCATCCGTGCTTAATAGATGGGTTGAACAAGCAATCAATAAGAGATTTGAAAAGTTATGCAAAAACCGGAAACTGCCCGAACGGTAATCTGGTTGAAGTTATGTCCTGCCCCGGCGGATGTGTCGGCGGTAATTCCGCATTAAATGCTCAAAATAAGGCTAAAAAGCAAATAACAGATTATGCTAACGAGGGAAAGCCTGTTGTGGAGACAGATAAAGCGGAACAGAAATAATTTTCAAAAATTAAAATTAGTGTGTTGATACAATTGAATAAGGAGAAAAGATGACCACACCTTCCTGCAATGAATCAGGCGTCATGAGTGCAAATTACGCCAAGGTTGACCGTATCTTAGAGAGGTTTGAATATAAAAAATCAAACCTTATTGCCATACTTCAAGAAGTACAGGCAAATTTTAAGTATCTCCCCGAAAATATTATGACTTATATTGGTACAAAAATGAATCTTTCACCGGCTACGGTATTTGGCGTTGCAACATTTTACAGTCAGTTCAGCCTTGAACCCAAGGGTAAATACATTGTAAAAATCTGCGACGGTACAGCATGTCATGTAAGGGGTTCAATGCCTGTATATGAGGCTGTTATGAACAGATTAAAACTTGTTGAAGGCAAGTTTACAACAGATGACGGTTTATTTTCCGTTGAAACGGTGAGCTGTCTTGGGGCCTGCGGGCTTGCGCCGGTGTGTGTCATCAATGAAAAAATTTATCCCAAAATGACACCCGATGCAATACTTACCATAATTAACAATTTTGTTGCGGATGAAGGAGTGTAGAATGATTGAAAATAATGTATTAGCAGATATTGATGCTCTGAAACAAAAAGCAAAAGAAGCTGTTCAAGCGGAAGGGCTCCGTGTTTTAATTTGTGCGGGAACAGGATGTGTTGCAAACGGTTCTCTGGAAATTATTGAAAAATTTAAAGAAAGAGGGATAAATGTTGAACCGCTTGGCGAAGATGATAAGATGACAGCTGTTCCGACAGGCTGCCACGGTTTTTGCGAGCAGGGAGTTCTTGTTGTAATTCCAAAACTTGATGTTACATATGTTAAGGTAAAACTTGATGATGTGGATGAAATTATTGAAAGCCACATTAAAGGTGGAAAACCGGTTGAAAGACTTTTGTATGTTGATCCTGCAACAAAAAATCATGTGTTTAAAAACGAAGATATTAAATTTTATGCGGGGCAGACACGTGTTTCTCTTGCAAACTGCGGGGAAATTAACCCTGAAGCAATTGAAGACACACTTGCCGTTGACGGGTATCGTGCTTTATACAATGTTTTAAAAGAAAATGACCCCGATAAAGTGGTGGATACTATAACAAAATCAGGCCTTAGAGGAAGAGGCGGCGGCGGATTTCCGACAGGCAGAAAGTGGATGTTTACCAAAATGGCTCAAGGGGATAAAAAATACGTTGTCTGCAACGGTGATGAAGGAGACCCGGGTGCATTTATGGATAGGTCTGTTATGGAAGGCGACCCGCACAAACTTCTTGAAGGTATGGCAATAGCAGGTTTTGCCGTTGGTGCGGATGAAGCTTATATTTATGTTCGTGCCGAATATCCGCTTGCAATTCAAAGACTTAAAACTGCTATAAAATATGCGGAAGCGGCAAATCTTCTCGGTAAAAATATTATGGGAAGCAATTTTAGCTTTGATATACATATTAAAGAAGGTGCGGGAGCTTTTGTCTGCGG
This sequence comes from Candidatus Gastranaerophilales bacterium, assembly GCA_910587245.1. Classification (GTDB taxonomy): domain Bacteria; phylum Cyanobacteriota; class Vampirovibrionia; order Gastranaerophilales; family Gastranaerophilaceae; genus MGBC122484. Next base: position 7,502 of record CAJULX010000036.1, on the reverse strand, counting down.
TGAAGAAACAGCGCTTATCGCTTCAATTGAAGGTGAAAGAGGCATGCCGCGTCCGAAACCTCCATTCCCTGCAAATAAAGGCTTATTTGGTAAACCTACATTGATTAATAACGTTGAAACCCTTGCTAATGTGCCCGTTATTATTTTAAAAGGTGCGGATTGGTTTTCATCTCTCGGTGCCGATACTTCAAAAGGTACCAAAACATTTGCACTTACTGGCGAAGTAAATAATACCGGCTTAATTGAAGTTCCTATGGGAACAACATTAAGACAGATAGTATTTGAGCTTGGCGGCGGAATTAGAAACGGCAAGAAATTTAAAGCCGTGCAGATAGGCGGCCCTTCAGGCGGATGTTTAACGGAAGAACATCTTGATTTAACGCTTGATTATGACAGCCTTATAAAAGCGGGTGCTATGGTAGGTTCAGGCGGTCTTGTTGTAATGAATGAAGACACCTGTATTGTTGAAGTTGCAAGATTCTTTATGAATTTTACGCAGAATGAAAGCTGCGGAAAATGTGTTCCCTGCCGTGAAGGTACAAAGAATATGCTTAAAATCCTGGAAAAAATCACAAGAGGAGAAGCCACGCTTGAAGATTTAGACTTACTTGAAGAACTTGCCGTAAGTGTGAAAGACGGTTCACTATGCGGCTTAGGAAAAACGGCGCCAAACCCTGTATTATCTACTTTAAAATATTTCAGGGATGAATATATAGCACACATTGTGGATAAAAAATGTCCTGCGGGCGTATGTACGGCGCTTAAGGTTATTGAAATCGATAAAGAAAAATGCAAAGGATGTTCAAAATGTTCCAGAATTTGCCCTGTGGGTGCAATTTCAGGGGAAATCAAACAGCCCTTCTCTATCGATAAAGAAAAATGTATTAAATGCGGCGCATGCCTTAAAGGCTGTCCGTTTAATGCGATTATTCAAAAATAACCTTTGTAAGAATATTTTAAAAGTAAGGATTAAAAAATGAGTGAAGATAAAAAGACTTTATTTATAAACGGCAAAGAGGTTGAATTTACGAATGAAATCAATTTGCTTGAAGTAATGAGAAAAAACGGCTTCAATGTACCTACGTTCTGTTACCGCCCTGATTTAAAACCTTTTGGCGCCTGCAGAATGTGTGTTGTTGAAATTGAAGGCAGGGGAATTCAAACAAGCTGTACAATGCCGCCTGAATGCGGGCTTAAAATTCAAACTAACACAGAAAGAGTGCGCAGAATAAGAAAAACCGTTCTTGAACTATTGCTTGCAAATCATGACAGAGAGTGTACATCCTGCGAAAAATCAGGAAACTGCGACCTTCAAAGATACGCTGAAGAATACGGCATAAGACAGATTAGATACGCTAAGAAAAAAGAATTTGAACCGATTGATGATACTAATCCTTCAATCGTGCGCGATCCGAATAAGTGTATTTTATGCGGTGCTTGTGTTAGAGCTTGTGAAGAATTCCAAGGTCATGCAGTTTTAGGTTTTGCAAACAGAGGTTCTAAAACAATTGTGCAGCCGATGGCAGGAAAATGCCTGAGTGAAGTTGATTGTGTTTATTGCGGTCAGTGTCAGGCTGTATGTCCTACGGGTGCTTTAACAATACGTTCATCAGTTGAGCAGGTTTGGAATGTTATTACAAATAAAGAGAAAAAAGTTGTTGCTCAAATTGCACCTGCAGTAAGAGTTGCACTCGGTGAAATGTTTAATTTAAAACCCGGTGAAAATACTATCGGGCTTATAAATACAGCGCTTCGAGAAATCGGTTTCGATATGGTATTTGATACCAATTTTTCAGCAGATTTAACCATTATGGAAGAAGGAACCGAGTTTATAGAAAGATTACAGAAGGCTGATAACCTTCCGATGTTTACTTCTTGCTGTCCTGCGTGGGTTAGATATCTTGAAAATGCTCATCCTGATATGTTAAAGCACCTTTCAACATGTAAATCTCCGCAATCAATGCTTTCTCCTGTTTTAAAGGAGGTGCTGCCTGCTAAAATGCCTGATTATACAAGGGAAAATCTTGTTGTGGTTTCAATTATGCCTTGCACTGCTAAAAAGGCCGAGGCTGTGCGTTTTGAACTTTCCAAAAATTATGTGCCCGATACGGATTATGTTTTAACCACAAAAGAACTCGGAAGAATGATAAAAGAAGCAGGGATTGATTTTTCAAAACTGGAACCCTCAAAAGGCGATAGTCCGTTTGGTGAATATACGGGTGCCGGAACAATATTCGGCGCATCGGGCGGTGTTGCGGAGGCTGCGGTTAGAACAGCTTATGAAATCGTAACGGGAAAAGCGCTTGAAAGTGTTGATATTAAAGAATTGCGCGGAGTTCATAACAGGTGCCGCGATGTTGAATTTGATATCAACGGTTCTAAGGTTATCGTGAGGGTTGTTTCTACCTTAAAAGAAGCTGAAAAATCAATTCAGGAAATAAAAAACGGCACTGCAAAATTCCATATGCTTGAAGTAATGGCGTGCCCGGGCGGATGCGTAAACGGCGGAGGACAGCCGAGAAGCTGTGATTCTTCTTTAATTAAAGAGGAAAGAGCAATGGGCTTATATACTGAGGATAAAAATCTTCCTTTAAGAAAATCTCATGAAAATCCCGAAATTAAGAAACTTTATGAAGAATTTTTGGAAAAACCCGGTTCTCATAAGGCGCATGAGCTTTTGCATACCACTTATACCGACAGGCTTAAGGGCAGTTATAAAGATTTTTCATAAGAAAAATATGAGAATACGGTTTAAAATTCCCTTCCTTGAAATAGAGGAGGGGAATTAATGTAATTGGAGTTTTATATGCTGTAAAAGTGCTTTAGTTTTAAAAATACTTTTATACATTGTTTCCAATGTTTTTGCGTGAAGCCTGTTTTTGGTTTTGTGTCTGTAATTTTTGTTTTATCATTTTGTGCATGTAATGTTATTATTGAAATTTCTGGTGGGTTAAGAAATCTAAAACCACTAAGAGTTGTAACTCCGCCTGAAACATATAAGTGCTTCCCGTTTTCTACAATATACCCCTTTCGGTATTTTTGGCCGTACTTTGAAGGTACAATCGGGGAGCCTACAAACGGCAGAACAATTTCGCCGCCATGTGTATGTCCGCTTAAGGTAAGACTTGCTGTAGGGGGTATATCTGGAAAACTATCCGGATTGTGCATTATAACAATGATTGGCAAATCAATATTGTTAATTATTTTGTCAGGGTTAATGTCGGGAAAGTACCATAAATCTTTAAAACCTGCAATTGCAACTAATTCGGTATTCGCTGTGAATTTGGATATTTCATTTTCAAGTATTATGATATTCGCATCTTGCAGGAATTTTTTTACTTTTTTTTCTCCCGGGGCATGATAATCATGATTTCCAAGTACGGCAAATATACCATATTTTGCTTTAAATGATTTAAAAACATCGGTTAGTTCTTTGTTTGAATACTTTGCATTTTCAATTGTTTTAGAATCAAAATCTCCAAGAAATAATATTAAATCAGGATTTGAATCGTTGACCTTTTTTGATATTTCTTTAACTTTCTTTATGTTGACGGTTTTTGTACCGATATGTAAATCTGTGATTACTGCAATCTTAAGATTATTTAGTTTTTTATTCCAATTTGGCAGGTACAAGTTTTCTTTTTTAACAATTAGGATATTTGGTTCAATATAGCGAGCTTCAATAAAAATAATAGTTATTAGTGATATAAGAAGTAAGAATATGTAAAATAGATTTTTTAACATAATTAATACCTGCAGCTAAAAATTAGGTTCAAAGAATTCTTTAATATCCGTATTTAGAATTAAAGAGATTTTAGCAAGGGTTTTCAGGCTCGGGGTGCGTCTGCCGCTTTCAATTAAATAAATACAGTCTTTTGTTTTTTCTAATTTTGCTGCAAGCTGTACTTGTGTGAGGTTTGCAATTTTTCTGTATTTTGCAATATTTTTTCCGATAGGCTTTAATATTTCGATATAATTATTTGTCATATTTTAATAATAGTGATAATATATAAAAAGATAAATATGACAACGGGTCATATACTATAAGGAGAAACTAAATCATGGCAAATGACGCTGAATTTAACAAGCTTGCAATTAAGGTTGCAAATATCGAAGATAAAATTTTAGATATTGATAAAATTACAAAAATACTCAATATGTGGGCTAAGGAAAATGATTACGAATTAATCCCGATAGTAAAAATGTTGAATGATAAAGTAAAAACTGCGCTGAAAATTATTGAGAAATAATACACTATTGTTACAAAACGTTACTTAACAATTTGTTGTATATTATGTTTACATATCTATTAGATATGTTTAGTATGCAAAAAGCCGATATATTATAAAAGAACCCTTCTTGAATTACTTTTAAAAAATTAAAAGCAGTTTAAGAAGGGCAAAAAGCAATCAGAAGAGTTGAGGATTTATATTATGATTATAGTTTTCAATACCCTCCTTTTAATCCCCGCAAACTACAATTTTTAACATAATGCCGCAGGGTAATATTTATGATACAATCTGCAATGTATATAAGGTTATAAATAATAAGGCAAAGGGGTTTTAAAATGCGCGAAGACGGCAGAGAAAACGAACAGATAAGAAGGGTGAAATTTACGAAGGGCTTTACAAAGCATGCCCCGGGTTCGGTTCTTGCGGAATTCGGCGACACTAAAGTAATAGTTTGCGCAAGCGTAGAAAATGTTAAACCGAAATGGATGCCGAAAGATGAAGTTTCAGGCTGGATAAGCGCTGAATACTCGCTTTTGCCGAGTTCTACAAATGTTCGCTGCCAGAGAGAAAGAACCAAGCTTTCGGGAAGAACACAGGAAATTCAAAGGTTGATAGGGCGCAGTATCAGAGCATGTGTTGATTTGGAAAAGCTCGGAGAAAGAACAATTACGATTGATGCGGATGTAATTCAAGCAGACGGCGGTACAAGGGTGGCTTCAATCTGCGGAGCATATGTTGCATTAACGGAGCTTGTCAATAAAATGATGAAATCCGGTGAATTAACCGAAAACCCTATAATTGAGCCTATTGCAGCAATTTCAGTCGGAATAAAAAACGGTGAAGTGATGGCTGATTTATGCTACAGCGAAGATTCAACAACTGATGTGGATGCTAATATTGTGATGACACAAAGCGGCAAGATAATTGAGTTTCAGGCAACTGCGGAAGGTAAAAGCTTTTCTCATGATGAATTAAATAAAATGTATGAGCTTGCGCAAGATGCTATTCAAAAAATAATTAAGCTTTACTAATTATCATTTATTGTAAAAGAAAAACTTACAACATTATTTTGCAACCTTCTTGCTTCAATTTTTCCGCCATGAGCTGTTATGATTATCTTGCAGATATATAATCCAAGGCCTGTTCCTGCTTTTCTATAGTCTTTGGAGTTTGTTGAGTACTTATCAAATAATGAATCTATATTGTTTTTTGATATGGCAGGACCTGTATCGGTTATGCTGATTTTCAGGTATCCGCTGCATTTTTCCGCTGTTATATCTATTGTTGAATTATCATAACTGTATTCTGAAGCATTTATAATTAAGTTTGTTAAAACCCTCTGGATTTCTATATCATCATAGTTGTAAAAAGTATTTTGAATATTTTTATATTTAACGTTTGCCGTCTGGTTTTTTTGAATAAGAATATATTTTAGGTTTTGAACAGTATTTTCAATGGTTAATTTGATATCATTTTTGCTTTTTTGAATAATTAATTTGCCGTTTTCCGTTTTGTAATTTGTGAGTATATTTTCGGTTAAATTTTGCATATATTTATTTGAAGCCATGATTTCTTCAACAATTTCTCTTTGCTTCGGGTTGAGGGGGCCAAAATAATCATTCAGCAGTAATTCAAGTGCTCTGATTTGCGCCCTGATTGGAGTTTTAAGGTCATGGGTCAGCATGGCAAGAAAATCTTCTTTTTCATTTAAAATTTTGCTGTCTGACTCTTTATTGCTGAATAAACTCTTGTATAAATCTTTTAATGAATCATACTTCATACCCTCATTAGGATAATAGAAGCACGGTTGCTTTTACATTAGACAGGTGACTAATTTTTATTGCCTGACAGGGTAATACCTAACAGGTAAAAGCCGCGTCATTGTTGGATTTAATGCTTTTTGTGCCCTGTAATATTAAGCCGTAATAGATGCTGTCTACAATTGCCCCGTAGGATGCCTCAATGATGTTTTCGCTTACACCCACGGTATCCCATTTGTGTATACCGTCAGAGCTTTCTATCGTAACGCGGACAGGTGCACCTGTGGCTGCCTTTGAATCAAGAATACGTACCTTAAAATCATCCAGTTTAAACTTAAGAACTTCAGGGTATTTTTCAACTATTGCTTTTCGAAGCGCTTTATCCAGCGCATTAACGGGGCCGTCGCCTTCCGATACGGTGTGGATAATTTCATCTTCAATCTGAATTTTAACGGAAGCTTCACTTATTGTTCTTCTGTTTAAATCAGAAAGCGTAATTGTGTCGCCAATTACTCTGAAACCAAGTATATTAAAGAAATTCGGCTGTTTATTTAAAACTTTCATAACAAGAATTTCAAAGCTTGCATCCGCTCCTTCAAAGGCAAACCCTTGCCATTCAAGCTTTTTAATTTCATCTATAATTTTTTTGATGTCTTCATCGGATACATTTCGTACAAATTTTAATCCGTCCAGACGTTCTTTTATTGAAGCACTTCCTGCTTGATCGGAGATTAAAAATCTTCTTGAATTGCCGACTAAATTCGGGTCAATATGTTCATATGTCTGCGAATTTTTTCTGACTCCGCTTGCGTGCACCCCTGCCTTGTGCGCAAAAGCGCTTCTTCCGACATACGGCATGGAGGCATTCAATGATTTATTTGAAATTTCCGCAATTTGTCTTGATGTTATATAGAGTTTTGAAATATTTTCGCCTATAACATTATAGTTTTTCTTTAGCTGTAAATTTGGAATTAAAGAGCAGATATTTGTATTGCCGCATCTTTCGCCATATCCGTTTATGCAGCCTTGCACCTGATAAGCTCCCGCATCAACGCTTGCAAGGGAATTTGCTATAGCTAAATCGGAATCGTTATGAGCATGGATACCTATTACGGCAGATGGAATTGCTTCTATAACAGCGCTTGTGATTTTATAGATTTCATTATTTATGCAGCCGCCGTTTGTATCGCAGAGAATTATTCTTTTTGCACCGGCTTCATGTGCTGTTTTTGCAACAGCTAAAGCATATTCGGGATTTGCCTTAAAGCCGTCAAAAAAGTGCTCGCAATCAAAGAAAACTTCTTTGCCGTTTTCTATTAAAAAGGTAATTGAACCTTTTATCATGTTCAAATTTTCTTCAAGCGTGGTATTTAGAGCTTCCGTTACCTGAAAATCCCAGCTTTTACCAAATATTGTAATGATTTTTGCTTTTGAATTTACAAGCATTTTTAAAACATTATCAGATCGGAAGAGCACACGTCTGAACTCCAGTCACATGACAGGATCTCGT
>CAJULX010000035.1 GCA_910587245.1 Candidatus Gastranaerophilales bacterium | reverse complement strand
TTATTAAATTTTACTACAAAAATACTTCAAATTATTTAATTTTATAATGTTTGTTGTACAATAAGAAACGGACTTGACGAATTATTTAAAAAAGGAAAAATAAAATGAAGTATAATGCAGCTATTGTCGGTGCAGGCCCAGCGGGTATTTTTACAGCTCTTGAGCTTGTAAAATTAAAACCCGATTGGAAAATTGTTCTGGTTGAAAAGGGCAGCAAGATTGAAAAAAGAGCTTGCCTTTTAAGAAACGGTTATAAAACCTGCCCGAGCTGTAAAACCTGTGGTCTTTTGTGCGGCTGGGGCGGTGCAGGTGCGTTTTCTGACGGTAAATTAACCTTAACCCCTGAAGTTGGCGGTCATTTACCCGAATATATGCCTTATAAAGATGTTGAAGATTTAATTAAATATTGTGATGATATTTACTTGGAACATGGCGCAACAAATGTTGTTTATGGTGTTAACAGGCATGAATTTGCGGATATTGAGCGTGCCGCTTCGCTTGCAGAATTAAAACTTGTCCACTCTCCTGTGCGTCATCTTGGAACAGAACGCTCTCTGGATGTTTTAAAACATATGCAGGATTATCTGTCTGATAAAATTGAAATTGTAAACAATGTTGCGGTAGACAGCCTTGTTGTTGAAAATAATGAAATTAAAGGGTTAAATCTTTCCGACGGTAAAACAATTATGGCGGATTACGTTGTGGTTGCACCGGGAAGAGAAGGTGCCGACTGGCTTACAAAAGAATTTGAAAAAAATAAAATTTCAATGGTAAATAATGCCGTTGATGTCGGTGTCCGTGTTGAATTACCCGCTGATGTTATGGAACCCATTACATCCAGACTTTATGAATCAAAATTGATTTACTATTCTCCAACATTCGGGGATGAAGTGAGAACATTCTGTATGAACCCGAACGGCGAAGTGGTTTCTGAAAACTACAACGGAATTCAAACCGTAAACGGTCACAGCTATGCAAATAAAAAGACACCGAATACAAATTTTGCCCTTCTTGTATCTAAAAAATTCACGGAACCTTTTAAAGAACCTATTAAATACGGTCAGCATGTAGCAAGCCTTGCAAATATGCTCTCAGGCGGTGTTTTAGTTCAAAGATTCGGCGACCTGCTGGATGGCAAACGCTCTACACCTCAAAGAATTAAAGAAAGTATTATAAAACCAACACTTGAATGTGCTACTCCCGGTGATTTAAGCCTTGTGTTGCCATACAGGCAATTATTGTCAATTATAGAAATGCTTTATGCGCTTGATAAAATCGCTCCCGGTGTTGCTTCAAGATACACTCTCCTTTACGGTGTTGAAGTTAAATTCTACTCCGCAAGGGTAAAATTAACCAATGAACTTGAAACCGAAGGCATTAAAAACTTATTTACAATAGGCGACGGTGCAGGTGTAACAAGAGGTTTGATGCAGGCTTCAGCTTCAGGCGTGTTCTGCGCAAGAGTAATAGCAAACAGATAAAGATAGTGTTGCTAAATAATTCTAAAATTAATCACCTGTATAATTTAAAATCAGGTGATTAATTTGTATAAAATATTTAGTAATAATCTGTTGACATGTTTATTTTAAACCCTTACGATACTTATATCGGGAGATAATTAAAAGAGGTTTAACGCTATGCAAATCTGGCAGTTGTGGGCAATAGTAGGCTTTATATTTTTGTTTATTGAAATGATGACCCCTGTTTTATTCTTTTTAACCCTTGCGGGTGCTTCATTTTTCGCAGGTATTGCAGCTTATAAATGGCCGGATAATACAGGTGCGCAGGTCGCAGCCTTTGTAATATTTTTACCTGTTTTTTATTTTTCCGTACGTCCTTTTATGAGAAGAAACGACAAAGAACCGCAAAGCACAGGCATTGACGGAAAATATATTAATCAAACGGCAATTGTCACTAAGCCCATAGGAAAAAAAGAAACAAACGGGCTGGGGGAAATAAAAATTTACGGTGAAGTTTGGCAGGCAAAAAGCTGCGATGGCGAAGAAATCCCCTGTGATTCAATTGTAAAAATAATCAAAAATGAAAGCTTGATTATGTTTGTTGAAAAATGTGAATAAAATAAATAGTTTAAAGAGGAGTAAATAAATGGGAGTTTTGTTTTTTGTAATTATAGTTGTTGCGGCAGTTTTTGCAATAACGGGTTTTAAAATCATTAATCAGGCACAGGTTATGATTATTGAAAGATTAGGGCGTTTTAACAGGGTTTTAGGCCCTGGGCTTCAATTTATTGTTCCTTTTATAGATACTCCGCGCGGCGTTCATTCTAAAAAAACCGTTAGAACTGCAATGGGTGAAGTTTATTCCATGTATTCAACCGTTGAAAAAATTGATTTAAGGGAAAGTGTTTTTGATTTTCCGAGACAAAACGTAATTACAAAAGACAATGTAACAATTTCAATTAATGCCCTTTTATATTTTCAGATTGTAGAACCCAAAAGCGCTGTTTATGAAATCGAAAACCTTCCCGAAGCTATTGAAAAATTAACCCAGACAACTTTAAGGAACGTTATCGGCGAAATGGATTTAGATACAACATTTACATCACGCGATATCATCAATGAAAAGTTAAGAACAATACTTGATGAAGCTACAAATAAATGGGGTGTAAAAATAAACAGGGTTGAATTGCAGGATATTATTCCGCCTAAAGAAATTCAAAACGCTATGGAAAAACAAATGAAAGCAGAGCGTGACAGACGTGCGGCTATTCTTGAAGCCGAAGGTTTAAAACGTGCAGCTATTCTTGAAGCAGAAGGCGTAAAAGAATCTCAAATCAATAAAGCTGAAGGTGAAAGACAGGCAGCCGTTCTTGTTGCAGAGGGTAACAAAGAAGCAAGAATTAAAGAGGCTGCAGGTGAAGCCGAGGCAATTAAAATGGTTATCGATGCCCTTTCAAATTCTGGTGCTCCTGATAAATATTTAATTGCTATGAAATATCTTGAAACACTAAAAACAATGACCGAAGGCAAAGACAATAAGGTTGTTTATATGCCGTATGAAGCAACGGGAATACTATCTTCGGTTGATGGTATTAAGCAAATGTTTGACGGCGCAAAACACTAATTTAAGAGGTTAAATGGCAAATACAAACAGACGTTTATTAATAGTTGATGATGACAAGGATATAAGAGAGCTTCTTGTATACGATATAAAGTCATCAGGCTATATGGTGGATTCCGCAAACGATGGTGAAGAAGGCTTGAAAAAAGCTGTTCAAAATAATTACGACCTGATTTTGCTTGATGTTATGATGCCGAAAATGAACGGGTATGATGTTTGTAAAAATATCCGCCTTGTAAAGCCAAAAGTGCCTATATTAATGCTCACGGCAAAAGGTGCAATAGATGATAAAACGGAAGGTTTCAATGTCGGCGCGGACGATTACCTTGTAAAACCTTTTGATATTCAGGAAGTTTTGCTTAGAATAAGAGCGCTGCTCAGAAGAAATGATGAAAGCGATATTCAAAACCCGAAAGAGGTTTTAAGAGCAGGTGATATCGAAATTCTGCCGGATTCTCTTGAAGCTGTCGTTCTGGATAAAAAAGTAAAACTCACCCCTACAGAGTTTGAAATTTTATACTGTCTCTTGCAGCATTTAAACAAAGCAGTGACACTTGCCACTCTTCTTGATGAAGTGTGGGGATATGACAGCAATGAAGATGTTCGTATGGTTAGGGTTCATATGGGCGGCTTAAGACAAAAAATTGAAACCGATACAAGAAAGCCTAAGTATTTGCACACGGTGACAAATGTGGGCTACAAGCTGACACCCTTTGGTGTCTTAGAGGAGTAAAATTCCACCGGAATGAAAAGATTAAAAATAGCGGAACAAATAGCGATAGTATTATTTTTTGCGGTGTTAATACCGTTTATTACAATCGGGCTTATAATTTCAAATATTTCTCAGCAATCAGTCAGAAAAGAATTAATTTATTCTGCCACAATGATTTCAGGCTTTGTAGGCGATAGTGTGCAGGGGTATTTAAAATATGCTGACGAAGAATTAAAACAAATAGCTTCTGCTATCGGTTTTTTTTACTATGAAGAAGACAAAAATGATTTTCTTGATGAAATTCAGCAAAAATACGGCAAATTTAACAATTTTCAATTTCTTGATATTCACAGTATAAAGCAAAAAGAGCCTGTTTTTAACCCTAAAAAATCAGCTGTGAAATTGTATGCAAACATTGATGAAGACGATATTATCAGCGCTGATTTAAAAATGGCATTTTTGCAGAATGTCCTTGATAATAATTTTACGGATATTAAGCACGATGTTTATATTTTGGATGATGCAGGAAACATTATAGCAACAAACGACCATGATAATAAGGGTTATAATGACATTGCGGATAATCTGCCAAAAGAAAGAGAATATTTAACCCCTGTTCTTTTTTCCAAAGAAAAAAACCGTCCGCTTGCTTATTATCAGATGAAAAGCCCGAACTGGACCATAGTTGTAAAAACAACCCCGAATGTTACAAAAAAAACAATAGGTGTTCCAAGGCTTAGAATTATTCTTTCACTTGTTTTTGCAGCGCTCTTTATTTTTATTGCGGCAGGAATTTACACATATTATCTTTATTTGAATATAAGACAATTATTCAAAGGTATAATTGCAATTTCAAAAGGCAGCTACAACAGGAAAATTCGCCTTTTAAAAAGTGTTTTTACCCCGCATGAAATTGTTTTTCTTGAAAAAGAATTTAACTATATGACAAAAAAAGTTGCAAGCTCTTATGCGGAGCTTTCCGAAAAAAACCTTGAATTGAAACGCCTTGATGAATTCAGAGCAAGCCTTGTGTCTGCAATAAGCCATGAATTCAGAACTCCTTTAACAAGTATTATAGGTTATTCGAGCCGTCTTTTAAGATCGGATATAAAGGTGGATGAGGAAACAAGATTAAAAAGTTTAAGAGTAATAAAACAGCAGGCTCAAAGATTGTCCGGCATGGTTGATGATTTACTTGTTATACCCGAAATCGAAAGTTATAAGCTCAGGTTAAACATACAGCCTCTTGATTTATCAAAGCTTCTTGAAACCTCTCTTGCTTATGCAAATTATAATGATACTAAATTTAATATAAATATTGCAAATGATATTCTTCCCGTTATGGGAGATAAAGATAAGCTTATTCAGGTTCTTGTAAATTTATTGGATAATGCCATTAAATACAATAAAGATAATGCTCCTATTTTAATATCTGCTGCAAATATTGAAGGCAAACCCTGTCTTTCAATTTTAAATAAATCCGAAATTATTCCTGAAGAAAAACTTGAAACCCTTTTTGATAAATTTGTTCGTCTTGATTCTGAATTAACAAGAACAACAAGAGGAACTGGGCTCGGGCTTTTTATTGTTAAAGGGCTTTGCGAAGCTATGAATGCCAAAATTGATATTTCAAGCACGGAAGAAGGATTTGAAGTGGTTTTAATGTTTAATAACGGGCAAAAACAGGATGAAAAATCTGCAGATAAAGAGTATGACGATTTACTTGAGAACAGAACCCTTCTTGAATCTCAAAAACAAATAGAACTCAATCAAGATAAAATAGACAGTGTGAACAATTTGTTTTCATAAGCTCTGAAATTATCGAAATCTTAACCGTATGACCGTAAATTTTTATATGCAAAAATGTATAGATTTAGCAAAGCAATCAGCGGGGGACATCCCCGTAGGCGCCATTGTGGTACAAAACGGAGAAATAGTGGCTGAATCTCATAATAAAAAAGAAGCCATAAAACAGGTTACAGCCCATGCTGAAATCCTTGTATTGAATGAAGCTGCAAAAAAACTTGATAACTGGCGGCTTTTGGACTGTGATTTATATGTAACGCTTGAACCCTGCCCTATGTGCGCTTGGGCAATTTTAAATTCGGGTATTAAAAGTGTTTACTTTGGTGCTAATGATACAAAATACGGTGCTTTTGGCGGTGCTTTAAATTTATCCCTCTATAATAACTTTAAAACAAAGATTTTTGGCGGTATTATGGAAAAAGAATGTGAAGAGCTGTTGAAAGAATATTTTAAGAGTATAAGAAAATGACACTGCAAATTGATATAAAAAGCAATATAAAAACAGAGCTGGACAGGCTTTGCGCTCAATATGAAACTTACGATTTTATAAAAGATGATCCTGTTCAGTTTATTCATCTTTTTAAAAACTCCCGCCCCGAAGATATAGAAATTGCAGGTTTTATCTCAGCTCTTTTTGCTTTTGGCAAGCGTGAAATGTTTATTAAAAAGTTGAATTCGTTTTTTAATTTTACTAAAATGCGTCCTTATGAATTTATTATAAATTTTGAAGAAAAAGCTTATAAATCCGATTTTAATTACAGGTTTATAAAACCTGATGATTTAACGGTATTTTTTAATGTATTAAAAATTCTTTACACAAAAGATAAAATGACCCTTGAAGAGCTTTTTGCACAAGGATTTAATGCTTGCCCGAGCGGGCAGAATAAAGTTTTTAACGCTCTTCAATTTGTTTGTGATTATTTTTACAATAATGCTGCTGAAATCGGTGACGGGTATAAATTCATGCTCTCAAATCCGAAAAATAAAGGGGCAATGAAGCGCATGAATATGTTTTTAAGATGGATGGTGAGAAAAAATTCTCCCGTAGATTTAGGCATATGGAGCTTTTTAAGCCCTTCCGAATTATTGATTCCTTTAGATGTTCATGTTGGCAATATTTCCCGTTCACAGGGTTTATTAAAAAGGAAACAGAATGATTTTAAATCTGTCCTTGAATTAACGGATGTTTTAAAAGAATTTGATTCCAATGACCCTGTAAAATACGATTTTGCACTTTTTGGCTTCGGTGTAAATAATTCAAACTCATCTGTTGAAAAATAGCCGCGGCGAAAAATTGTAAAAAGCTCTTTTTATATTAAAATATTATATGGACAATGCAATGTTAAATATTGCAAAAGGTCTTTATTAAAAAGCAGATACGATAAAATATGAAGCATTCAAAATATTCAATTGTAATAATAGGTTCAGGTGCCGCAGGCTTGTATTTAGCTTTGAGTGCACAAAGAAAATGCCGCACAAAAGACGGTATTCTTGTTCTTACGAAATCCGGGCTTGATGAATGTAATTCCGCTCTTGCACAGGGCGGTATAGTATCTGTTATGCCCGAAATAAACCCCCGTGATAATGTGACTTCTCACATTATGGATACAATTAAAGCAGGCTGCGGGCTTAACGATTTTAATATTGTAAAATTTATTTCGGAAAATTCATCCTGTGTTATAAATGACCTTATTGATTTAGGCGTTGAGTTTGATAAGAAAGAAGACGGCAGTCTGAGCTTTACGCTTGAAGCCGCACATTCAATGCCCAGAATTTTACATGCAGGCGGCGATTACACGGGAAGGGTGATAGAAGACAGGCTTGCTCACCTTGTTAAAAAGTCTGATTCCATTGAAGTGTATGAAAACTCTATGGCGGTAGAACTGTTGTGTGACAATAAAAAAGCCTGCCGCGGTGTTTTGATTTATAATCCCGCCCTTGATACATATGAAGCTGTTTATTCAAATGCCGTAATTCTTGCTACGGGAGGTATCGGGCAGGTTTATGAATACACAACAAATCCTGTTGTTGCAACAGCAGACGGTATAGCGCTTGCAAGCCTTGCAGGGGCTGAAGTTTCCGATATGGAATTTGTTCAATTTCATCCGACGGCATTAAGCGCCTCTGCGCTCGGTGAAAAACCTAAAAATATGCCCCTTGTATCTGAAGCCGTAAGAGGAGAAGGTGCAAAACTTTTAAATGCGGATAAAAAACCCTTTATGGAAAAATATCACCCAAAGGCTGAGCTTGCCCCGAGAGATGTTGTTGCACGGGCTATTTTTAATGAAATGGAAACAGCTCAATCAAGGAACGTTTTCCTTGATATTACGCCTATAGGGCTTGAAAGGTTTAAGAAAAGATTTCCTGCAATTACAAATATCTGTAATGAAGCCAACATTGATTTGAGCACCGGTTTAATTCCCGTATCCCCTGCGGCTCATTATTTTATGGGCGGAGTTAAAGTTAACTTCAATATGGAGACAACGATTGAAAATCTTTATGCAATCGGTGAAGTTTCAAGAACAGGACTGCATGGGGCTAACCGTCTTGCTTCAAATTCCCTTCTTGAATGTGTTGTGTGTGCTTACAAACTTGCGGATGTTTTATCGCAAAGAAATCTTGATGCACCTAAAAGTTTTGATTCAGGCGTAAAAGCAACTCTTGAGATGTATGAGGGTAATTTTGCAAATGAAATTCTTGAAACAGGTATTTTAAGACGTATGCTAAAGAAAGCCATGTGGCAAAACGCCGGAATTGTAAGAACTAAAGATGGCTTAAACAATGCATTGCGTGTTATTGAAGATATAAAATTAATTTCAAAACATTCAAGAGTTTATTCAACACAGGAAGGATACGAACTTCGAAATTCGATTATAGCTGCGCAATTAATAACGGAAGCTGCATTATCCAGAGAAAATTCAATCGGTGCGCATTTTAGAGAAGATGCGCAGGAATTACCGAAAAATATATCCGATATAAAAACCGCTTCAATGTTAAGGATGTAAACAGATTTTGACGGAAGTAAAATTTTAAACAAGAGAGAGTAAATTATGGCAAAATTTTTATTACACGATTTTATGATAAAAGATTATATTGTATCTGCCCTAAAAGAAGATATAGGCTACGGTGATATTTCAACCGATTTTATTACGGCCGATATTGATAAAGATAAAAAATTTGAAATTCTTCTAAAAACAAGAGAAGAAGGTATTTTGTGCGGATGTGACCCTTTCCGTCTTGTATTTGAAATTCTTGCAAAAGATGACGTTAAAATTGATTTTTACAAAGAAGACGGTGACAAAATAACCCCGAATGAACCCGTCGCGAAGATTACAGGTTCTCCAAGGCATATTTTAACGGGCGAAAGACTCTCTTTAAACTTTATTCAAAGAATGTCAGGTATTGCAACCTTTACTAAAAAATTTCAGGATATTGCGGCCCCGTATGGAGCTAAGGTAGTGGATACAAGGAAAAATACCCCGAATTTCAGACTTTTTGAAAAGTATGCCGTAAAAGTAGGCGGCGGACATCTTCACAGGTTTAATCTCTGCGATTGCGTTATGCTGAAAGACAACCATATTGCGCTTCTTGGCGGTTCAATAGAAACTGCTGTTAAAAAAGTCCGCGATAATATTTCACATGCGCATAAAATTGAAGTTGAATGCGACACAATTGAACAGGTAAAACAGTGCCTGAATGCGGGCGCCGATATTATTATGCTTGATAATATGAACCCGGCTCAGGTGAGAGAATGTGTTGAACTTATCAATAAATGCGCAATTGTTGAAATTAGCGGCAGCGTTAATTTAAATAATCTTGAAGAACTTGCAAAGACAGGTGCTGATATTATTTCAACCAGCGCAATTGTGGCAAAAGCTCCAACTCTTGACCTTGCTTTTGACTACGCGGGGTAAAATCTTAATATTGAATTTAGCAGGCTGCGGGAAAATTAATTTTGCATCCGTTCCAGAATTGTTTAAACATATCGTCCGTTATTTTTGGGTATTCAATTCCTGCCATTTTTCCGCAAATGTATTCTGCGCAAAATTCTGCAGGGTGTTCGGTTGCATAATCCGAAACCTTGCTTGTGATAAATAATCCGCTTTTGTTGAATCTGCCGAATTCATTTTCCATTTTAAGAAATTTTTCCGGATTTCCGTTAAAATCAAGAAAATGCGACAGTTCATGGGTAAAATAATCTTTTAATCTTGTTGTCGGGTGGAACATGATGTTAAAATCTTCCGTCATCATATTTTCACTGTTTTGCCAGTCAATATTCGGGTTTAATTTTATATTATTTTCAAAAGTTTCGTAATTAAAATCAAATTTTGCAACGGTTTTTCCGCTCTCTTTAAAACTATCGGGCGAATTTATTATTTTTAAACCGTTAAATATATCTTTACTGCCTGCTGCCTGAATTAAATCTTCAACCGCTTGTGCGCAGCAATTTGCCTGCTTTATATCGCTGAATTCCGCCTTTATTCCGTACTGCCTTAAGAATGCAGCAGCTTCATCAATTGTTTTAAAACTTATTTTGCTTCCTTCAAGAAATTTCGGAATTGATTCCGGGAATTTTAAACTCATATTTCCCGTATTTTTTCTGAAATATGCTTCAATATCCCGGGGCAGGGCTTCTTTGCACATTTTGGATGCTATAACATGGGCGTTAAATTCTCCGACATTTGTGTTGTTGCAGAGCCTGAAAGGCAGTGTCATATTTTCTCCCTCATATGCCATCAGTCTGCATTCTCTGTATGTTTTCGGGGTTTGTGAAAAGTTTATAAAATCCCCCAAATCTTTATAAAATAAATAATCAGGATTTTTTGAGCCGATTTTTCCCTTTTGAAATAAATCCTCGGTTATGCTGCCTATATTTTTCCAATCTGTATCTTTATTAAAAGTTATTTCATAGGTGCCGCCTATTTTTGATGTGCGGCTTAAATCGCCTGTATATATTTTATCCGTACTTATTTTTAAATTTTGAAAAAGTTTATCATCCTGATTTATTCTACAAAATTCCTGTACGGCAGAATAAATCTTTCCAAGCAGCTTTTTATCTTCTATTGAAGAATTTATTCCGTAAATACTTTTTAATTTTGAATTTAAAATTTGTGCAACGTTTTCACCTGCGGTAAAACTGTCTGTGGATACTTTGTCTAAAGAAACTCCGTTTTTTAATTTTCCGCTTATTTGATTTACGGGAATATTTCCTGCTAATTTTTGAATATTCATTATAATTTAATAAAAGTTTTTTTAATCCGAAAATTGCCTTGAAATATTTATTATTTATCTATTTTTTCTTTCAATTTATATGCAGCGGTAAGCAGAGGGTCTATTGTGGAAGAAAAAGCAGGAGAGTAAGTTAAATCAAGGTGTAAAAATTCCTGTACGGTTAAATTTGCCCGAAGTGCCGATGTTACCGTGTAAATTCTTTTATCTGCATCGCCGACACCAACCGCCTGTGCGCCTAAAAGTTCACCCGTTCTTTTATCTGCTATAAGTTTTACCGTTATACTGTTTGAATCAGGCATATATCCTGCCTTATCGCGTTTTGTTACCGTGGCTGTCACAGGTTCTATATTAGAGTGCTGCGCAAAAATTTTAGCCTTGGTTTCGGTGAGCCCTGTTGTGGACATTGAAAAATCAAAGTAGCTTGTAACGGCTGATCCTAAAATTCCGTCAAAAGCTTCATATATTCCGTTTTTATCGGTATTTACGTTAATGCCGACCACGCGCCCCTGCTTGTTTGCGATTGTTCCGAGTGCCGCATACATTGGTTTTTTAGTAATAAGACAGGTCTCTTCGGTGCAATCTCCTGCAGCCCAAATGTGTTCAATATTTGTCCTCATTCTGTTGTCGGTTTTAATTCCGCCCGTGATGCCTATTTCTATCCCTGCTTCTTTTGCAAGTTCCACATTTGGCACCACCCCTGCCGCTATTACGCAAAAATCAGCGTGCAGCACTTTTCCGTTTCTTGTTATTGCCCCTGTAAATTCTTTTGTGCCTGTGAATTCTATAATTTCATCGTCCATTATAAAATGCACCTGTTTGCTATCCCTTTTTATTATATAGTCTTTAATCAGCGTGCTTATTTCGGGGTCAAACTGGGTCATTATTTCCTTATTTCGCTCAACAACGGTGACATCCAGCCCGTTTTTTACAAATGCTTCAAGTATTTCAATTGCAATATACCCGCCGCCCATAATTATTGCGCTTTTCGATTTTTCCATCTTTTCTTTTATTTTAATACCGTCATCCAAAACCTTAAGATGGAAAATATTTTCTAAATTTACATTTTTAATCTTTGGCGTATAAGGGGTTGAACCTATACATAAAACCAGTTCGTCATACTGTACTTTTTTAATTTCAAAAACTCCGTTTACATTTGTATTAAATACCACTGTTTTTTCTTCGGGAAGAATTTGCGTACATTTATGGTTTAAAAACACTTCTATTCCCTGTTTTTTAAAATCTTCAGGTGTTCTTATTATTAAATTTTGAAACGAAGGTACTGCACCTTTTATATAATACGGCATTCCGCAGGCAGAATATGATATTATATTCTCCATTGTGTAAAGTTCAACAATATTTTCAGGGTTTACTCTTTTTGTTTTTGCTGCAGTCTTAGGGCCTGCGGCACATCCGCCTATAATAACAATTCTTTTCATGATAATATCAGAATAATAAAGGAGAAAATATTTTGCATTTGACAGGCGGGCTATTTAAAGGAAGAATAATTCCAACTCCAAAAGGTGAAGGAGTGGAGGTGCGTCCTACCTTATCAAAAGTACGTGAAAGTGTTTTTAATATTTTATTTTCGCATTTTGGAGATTTTTCAAACCTCTCTTTTCTTGATATGTTTACAGGTTCGGGAATAATGGCGCTTGAAGCTTATTCAAGAGGGTTTAACAAAATATCCGCTGTTGAAAAAAATCCCAAGGCTTTTTTATCCGTTAAAAAAACATATGCTTCTTTTGAAAATGCAGGCTCCAAAATTAATCTTATAAAAGCTGATTCACTAAAAATTCTGCCGAAACTTGAGCAATATGATGTTGTTTATATTGATCCGCCGTGGGATTTTGACTATGCTCCCGTTATTTCTGCGGCATTTGAAAAAATCACACAAAGCGGCATAATAATTGTTGAATACGATAAAAAATGTTCAAATTTGTCTTCCGTCCTTACCCCTTTTAAGGAAAAAATCTACGGCAGAACAGGAATTAATTTCTATAAGAAATAAGATTATTTTTTTGTTTTCTGTGCAACATAATCGATAATTAATTTTGAAGCAAGATTACTTGCGGAGCGTTGCTCTTTTTGAGCCAGATTTTTAAACTGCTCAAATATTTTCTTTTCTATTATGACAACAAATCTGTGTTTTTCTTCTTTTATAGTCATTGCAAACTTTTTACTGCATGTTTATAAACTTATGTAAATCTTACACAATTTTTAATTTATTTTCAATTGTAATAGTGTTATAATAAGTTTATAAACTTTTGCACAATTATTGGTATTATGAATAAAAAAGTAAACATAAAAATATCTAAAAAATCTTTTGAAAAAAATTACAACATAATAAAGGATATCTATAATATCGCAGAAACACTTGATTGTTTTTGTAAATTCCACGATGGTATTGAAGAAATAATGAATATTGCTCCAATTGTTGGATATTTAAAAAATGAAAGTGATAAACTTTATTTTGATTTTTCTAATATTAAGTATAAATATAGAGAACAAAATTTCTATAAAAAATAACCCCGCTTTTAATCTGCGGGGTTAAATTATTTAATATCTTTTCTATGAATTTTCGGTTTCTATTTCTTTATCCGCAGAAGTCTCATAAAAAATACTCATGCCTTTTGCTGTGTGCTTCGGGTATTTATCTTTCATCTCTTCAATTTCTTTATCTATGCCGTATGCCGCAATTTCTTCGTTTGTAACGCGTCCGTCCCCGTTTTTATCAATTTCGGAGAAATTATTTAAAACCGTTTCCAAAAGTGTGCTTGAAGAATTTGAACTGTAGCAAAGTTCACACAATTGTTCATATGTTAAACCGTTTCTTGACATACTTGTTGTATAGTTTTGAAGTTCATCCTGTGAAATTATACCGTCCCCGTCTTTATCAATTTTGCCGAAATTATTTGTTAAATAATTTACAAAAGTATAATTCAATTGATTTTTATCCACATCATCGGAAGGATTTGTTATATTTTCAAGGCTTAAGCCGCTGCCGCTTACACCTGTCATTAATTGTGCATAATTGCCTACTAAACCGTTTATGGCTTGTAAAAATAGTGATGAGCCGTTTAACCTGTTTGACATTTTATTCAATTCCTAAATTCTAACCATCTATAGTTTAATGATTTTTTTCAAAAATCAACACCTTTAAATGTATGACATAACAATTTGACGATTATGATACCTGCAGCTTTTATTTTTAAATTTAACCCCGATTTTTCTTTATTAAAAAATCCCGTTTACATTCTTTACATTAGCGGGCACAATCCTTACAATTTCAGGGCTTTTTATATCAAAATATAATAAAAAGCCCTGAAAAACTTTATATAAAGTTTTTTACAGCTGTGCAAGCTTTGTATGGAAATCGGTTTGCGATTCAAAATTGTAAGCTGCTCTTAAAAGCGGCTCTTCGGTTAATACCTGTGAAACAAGCTGCATACCGATAGGCATGCCGTCTTTGTCAAACCCTGCGGGAATACTTATAGCCGGTGCTCCGATTAAATTAGCACAGATTGTTCCGATATCCGTTAAATACATAGCAAGCGGGTCTTCGTTTCTTGAACCTATGTCAAATGCCGTTGTAGGACAGGTGGGGCTTATTAAAACATCAACCTCTTTAAATACACGGTCAAAATCGTCTTTAATTAAACGTCTTAACTGCTGCGCTTTTTTATAGTAAGCATCGTAATATCCGCTTGAAAGCGCATAAGTTCCAAGCATTATACGTCTTTTGACTTCATCGCCGAAACCTTCTTTTCTTGTTTTTGTATACATTTCCATAAGGTTTTTAGCATCAGCCGTTCTGTGACCGTATTTCACACCGTCGAAACGTGCAAGGTTTGAGCTTGCTTCAGCCGTTGCGATAATATAATAAACGCCGATTGAATGCTTTAATAAAGGCAGTGACACTTCTTTAACCGTTGCGCCGAGTTTTTCATATATTTTAACGGCATTTTCCACAGCCTTTTTAACTTCATCATTAACGCCCTCAGCCATTAATTCTTTAATTACGCCGAATTTCATACCCTTGATATCATTTTTAAAGGTTTTTGAAATGTCGCCTACAGGCATATTTAATGATGTTGAATCCTTGGGGTCGTATCCTGCAATTGTTTCATATAAATTAACAATATCTTCGACACATCTTCCAAAAGGCCCGATTTGGTCTAATGATGATGCAAAAGCAATAAGTCCGTATCTTGAAACCCTTCCGTATGTAGGCTTAAAACCTGAAATACCGCAAAAACTTGCAGGAAGCCTGATAGAGCCTCCCGTATCCGAACCTAAAGCCACAGCCGCTTCAAGGGCTGAAACGGAAGCCGCGGAACCGCCTGATGAACCTCCGGGCACTTTATTTAAATTGTAGGGGTTATGAACCTTATTGAATGCTGAATTTTCATTTGATGAACCCATTGCAAACTCATCTAAATTTGCTTTCCCTATAACGGGAACAAGATGTTCTCTTAATTTTTTGCTTACCGTCGCATCATAGGGTGAAACAAAGTTTTCAAGGATTTTGCTTGATGCTGTTGTTTTATATCCTTTTAAGTTAATGTTATCTTTCAATGCAAGCGGAATACCTGCCATTTTTGGCAATTCCTCTCCTGCCGCTATTTTTTTATCAACTTCTTTTGCAATATCAAGCGCATATTCTTTTGTTAAAGAATTATAAGCACCGATTTTATTTTCAACTTCATCCACTCTTTTATAAGTAGCTTCCGTTAATTCAACCGCGGAAACTTCCTTTTTCAAAAGCGCTTCTCTCATTTGAGCTGCTGTTTTCTTTAATAATTCCATTTAAAAACTCCCGTTTTAATTTTTTTGTCGGTTTAGTGTAAGATTATTTTATGTCAAACAAAATTAAAGGTAAATACGGAGAAGACATTGCTGCAAATTTCTTAATAAAAAACGGTTATAAAATTTTGGAGCGGAATTATCATTTTTCAAGATACGGCGAAATTGATATTATAGCGCTGGATAAAAATACGGTTTGTTTTATAGAGGTTAAAACGCGCTCATCTAATCGCTTTGGCGCTCCTTTTGAATCTGTTACAAAAACAAAGCTGGATAAAATAAGGAAAACTGCATATTCCTATCTTCAAAATTGCAATATCTGTTATAAAAATTTCAGAATTGATGCAATATCCGTATTATTAATGTCAGACAGTAATTCGGCGGAGCCTGAAATAAAACATATTAAGAATATTGAGTTTTAGTTACAAAACTATAAGAAACTTCTTCAATAAAGCAAGATTAAAATTTTACGAGTTTTCTAATATTTGCAAACGGGTGGTGCCGTAATAAAAATGTCAGAAAAAACAAATGTTGGATTTACAAAATTTATATTTAAAATTTTCAAATATTTCATTAAGAAGTGGGCTGAAATCCGCTCACAATGCGCTGTCTACCCCCCCCTCACCGTTTTTGGGCAAAATCAACACATCAAACCTCGCGCCTTTAAATGCCGATACGGTTTCTTTTACCGGAAGAGGAAAGGCTAATAAACTTAATAAATGTGACAGCAACCGTCCTTTTATGGGAGATGGAGCATATCCGTCCGAAAATTTGAGGCTGGTTTCTGACGATGATATTAAAACATATGAAATAATCAGAAGCGCTTTTGGAAGAACAATTATTGATAACGCCGACAAGGCAATGAATCATCAAGCTTACAGCGCGTACAGAAGCCTTCTTCCTCTTGCAAGCGATGTTTATAAGCAGGCAAAAAGAGCACAAGGCGGTTTTGAAATAACTATGTGTATTTTCGACAGCCTTGTGGAAGGTAATTCTAAATCAAATAAAAAATATAAACCTATAGCGGAGAAAACCACAAGGGTTAAATCTCCTCAATCGATTGCAAAGAAGATGGCAGTGAAAGTTGCCGAGCTTGAAAACAAAAATGACGGATACCATGTACCCGTTAATCAGGCATTTATAAAGGCTGAATTACATGATCTTCTCGGTGCAAGATTAATTCTTGCAAACGGTACAAGATCGGAAATGAATTCCGTTGTAAATCGTCTTGTGGAATCTATAGAAAGTGGGCATGGACCGAGGATTAAGACGATAAAAAATTATGGCGCAGGCCACAAGTATCTTTCTCCTTCAAAGTCGGATGAACTTGAAGCTGTAAATTATAAAGCTTACGGACATTATCCCGAGGTTGTAAATAAAAAGAAAACCTCAGGATATACTGCCACGCACATTATTATTGAAGCAGGGAACGGCATAGATGCTGAAATTCAAATACTCGGCAGAGGGGTGGCAAGAGTAAAAGAAATTGATGATATTTGTTATAAAGGGCTTCAGGGTAAAGCAATTTCCGGCATGAGCGATGTTTCAAAAGCACTTAAGGCAATCAGCCGTGATCCGGATTTGAAAAAGGAATTTGATAAATATATAACTTCTGCTTATGAAATTGCAAGAACACAATGGGATAAAATGCCTGATGAAGAACTTAAAAAACAGAAGTTTCCTGCAATAGATACGGATATTTTCCCGCCATGCCTTGATTTTAACAATATAAGAGCTGTGCTTGATGAAAAGGCTGAATGCAAAAAGCACAGAAGAGGCTGATTTTAAATATCTTAAAAAACTTGAAACCATCCTTTCTTTGTAGTACAAATTTT
>CAJULX010000034.1 GCA_910587245.1 Candidatus Gastranaerophilales bacterium | reverse complement strand
TACTATTGAAGGTACCGGTTACCACCGCCAATGCCTAACCGGTGTCTTTAAGTTTCGGGGTTGTAATCTCTGGCACCTCCACCACCCCGTCAGAGCTTACGTTTAATCCCTGAAACATATGCAAGAAGGCGCTTCACCCCACCACCCGAAGCGCCTTTTTGCTGTCCGGAAATAATTTTCAAATAAAAAAGGCTTGTTATTAACACAAGCCTTTTTAATGTATTTTAAAGCTTTTACCTTTTAGACCGTGACAGTGCAAAATCAACGCTATCAAGCTGTTTTCTGTTGTTTGAATCCAAAAGCATTTCTTCCGCATCTTCTAAAATTTTTGTTATGGTATAGCCGTTTTCACCATCGGAACGCGGTTTTTTGCCTGTTTCAATGCAGTGTATAAAATGCTGGCATTCAAGCTTTAAGGGTTCTATTTCAAGGTAATCAAATATTTCTATACTCTTTTGCGCGGGCGTTTTATTGTCAAATACCTGTAATTTATTTTCCATTAAAGTATCATCTAAAATTGCCGTAGCCTTTTCACCTCTTACAAGCAAACTCACCCTTTTTTGCGGATGAATCCAGCTGTCTGAAACATGCCCTATTACACCATCTTCAAATTCAATGGTAAGGTGAGTGATATCGTAAATATTATCTCCTTCGGAGCAGCAGCCTGTTGCATTTAATACTTTAACGGGCTTTTTACCGAGCACATGCGCTATCATTGAAACGTCATGCGGTGCTAAATCCCACATTACGCTTCTGTCGTTTTTAAAATAATTAATATTTAATCTGTCACTCTGCGCGTATTTAATTTTTCCTAAAACCCCCTCAGCTATAAGCATTTGCAGTCTGTTTACGGCAGGGTGATACAATAAAAGGTGCCCCACCATTAAAATAAGCCCTTTTGAATCGGCAATTTCTTTTAATTTACGGGCTTCATCGGCTACCGTTGAAATCGGTTTTTCAACATAAACATGTTTTCCTGCTTCAAGCACTTTCTGTACTATTCCAAAGTGTGTGTGGCTTGGTGTTACAACACATATTGCTTCAATTTCTTTATTGTTTAATAAATCCTCAAAATTATTTGTGACATTTATTGAAGGATAATTTTTCTTAATCATTTCAATATTTTCTTTATCAATGTCACAAACGGTATTCAAAGCATTAAGATTGTAAAAATTTCTTACAATATTTCTGCCCCATATGCCGCAGCCTATAACTCCGATATTTCTTTTTTCATTTTTCATAATAATTCTGCCTTGAATTTTATTAGTATTCTCAATGGTTTTAACCGTTTTTTATATATTTAATTGTATAAAATAATGAATTAAAGTCAATCTGTGAAGTTTTTTTATGGTATCATCTAAAGTATGATGAATACAGCTTACATCCAAGGTTTTAAGGTTAACCTTTTAAAATATAGTGAAGCAATTGATTTTGTGAAAATGTCGCTTGATAACGGGGAAAACGTGCAGATTGTTACGATTAACCCCGAGTTTATTGAAGCTGCAAAGAAAAATCCGGCTTTTGCAAATATTATAAAATACGCGGAGCTTGTTGTTCCTGACGGTGTGGGTATTAAAATTGCCTTGAAATTAAAAGGAATTAATCAAGAGCAGATAAGAGGCGTTGATTTTGCGCAAAGTTTGATTGAACTTGCAAAGGATAACGGTTATAAATTGGCACTAATCGGCGCAAAACCTGAAATTAACCAAAAGCTTGTTGAAATATTAAAAGAAAAATATCCGAATTTGAATATTGTTTACTGCCATGACGGTTATTTTCAAAATGAAGATGAAATTATTGAAAATATTAAAAACTCAGGCGCTAATCTTGTCTTTACCGCATTAGGCGCGCCGAAACAGGAATTTTTTAATGCAAAATTAAAAAGTATATCACAAGGTGTTGTATCTATCGGACTTGGCGGTACATTTGATGTTTTATCAGGCAGTGTTTCTCTTGCACCGCCCATATATAGAAGATTGGGGCTTGAGTGGCTTTATCGGACAATTAAACAGCCCGAAAGGTTTAAGAGAATATTTCCGGCTTTGCCATTATTCCTTTTTCACAGTATAATGGATGGTATGAAAGACAACACTGAAAAATAGCCTTTATAACATAATTGGTTATTTGATAAATTCAGGGAAGAATAAACTTATTATGATTAAGAATTGCGGATTTGAAGATTTTACAAAAACTGTAAGACAGGATATTTTAAAGATGATTTGCACTGCAAAATCGGGTCACCCGGGCGGTTCGTTATCCTGTGTTGAAATTCTGTCGGTCCTCTATCGTGAAATTTTAAATGTTCCGAAGGAATGGAAAAAATCACCCTATTTTGATAAAAGAGACAGATTCATCCTGTCGAAAGGTCATGCCAGCGCCTGCCTTTACAGCGTGCTTGCGCGGAGCGGCTTTTTTAACCCTGATGAACTTTTAACCTTTAGAAAGTTTGGCTCGCGTCTTCAAGGACACCCTTCAGTAAGATACGGGTTAGAAGGTATTGAGGCATCAACAGGCTCTTTGGGGCAGGGTCTTTCAATGGCGGCAGGTGTCGCACTTGCTCTAAAATTAGACAAAAATCCCGCACAGGTTTATGTCCTTATGGGTGACGGCGAAATGCAGGAGGGCAGTGTTTGGGAAGCCCTAATGTCAATTGCGCATAAAAAACTTGATAATATTACGGCAATTGTTGATAAAAATAATCTTCAAATTGACGGCTGCTGTGATGATGTGAAATCCCTCGGGGATTTAGATAAGAAGTTTGAAGCTTTTGGTTTTTATGTTCAAACTGTTGACGGACATTGTGAGGATGAATTAAAAAAAGCACTTTTGAACACAAAAAAATCGCCTAAACCAAGTGCAATTATTGCAAATACAATCAAGGGCAAGGGTGTTTCCTTTATGGAAAATAACGCGGGCTGGCATGGCAAGGCGCCCAAGGAAGAAGAACTTCAGGCTGCTATGGAGGAACTTAAATAATGAGTCTTAATAATTCAATTTTTAAAACAGACGGCGAAGTTAAGTCTCCAAGAAATGCTTACGGTGAAACTCTTGTTGAACTTGGTGAGAAAAATAAAGATATAGTGGTTCTGGATGCCGATTTAAGCTGTTCGACACAGACATGCAAGTTTGCTTCGAAATATCCTGAAAGATTTTTTAATTCAGGTATTGCGGAACAAGATATGATGACAACTGCGGCAGGGCTTGCAATAGCGGGAAAAATTCCGTTTGTTAGTACCTTTGCAATGTTTGCAACCGCAAGATGTCTTGATCAAATCAGAAATTCAATCTGTTATCCTAAATTAAATGTTAAAATTGTTGCAACTCATGGCGGTATAACCGTTGGTGAAGACGGCGCTTCGCATCAGGCACTTGAAGATGTTTCTTTTATGCGTTCTTTGCCCGATATGACGGTTATAATTCCTTCCGATTATAATGAAGTAAAACAGGCGGTTAAATACGCGCTTGAAGTGGATGGTCCTTGCTATATAAGGGTTTCAAGAACTAATTTAAAAACAATTTTTGATGAAAATAACTATAAATTTGACCCTAAAAAAGCTGTAAAATTAACGGAAGGCTCTGATGTTACAATTGTGACAAACGGTGAAACTTTAATTGAAGCATTAAATGCAGCAAAAATGCTGGAAAAGGACGGTATAAAAGCAGAAGTCCTTCACATTCCGGTAATTAAACCATTTTTTGCAAAGGAAGATTTAATCGATTCCGTTAAGAAAACAAGGAGAGTTGTAACCGTTGAAAATCACAGTATTATTGGCGGAGTAGGTTCTCTTGTTTGTGAAACACTCTCTGAAAATTATCCTGCTCCCGTTCTTCGTATCGGTACAAACGATTGCTTCGGACAAAGCGGTGAGCAGAGAGTTTTAATGGAACATTACGGGCTTACGGCTGAAAAACTTTATGAAAAGATTAAGAAATTTTTAAATAAATAGATATTGGAAAAATGAAAATATGATTGTTTTAAAAGATGTAATTAAACAGTATAAAAATAAATTTGCGCTATATAATGTGACATCCCATATCAGCCCGGGTGAATTTGTATTCCTTGTTGGTTCATCAGGTGCGGGCAAATCCACCCTTATGAAACTTTTATATATGGAAGAAAAGCCGACAAGAGGACAGGTTCTGGTTGGCGGCATAAATATTGCAAATCTGCACCCCAATAAAATTCCAAACCTCAGACGCTGCATGGGGATTGTATTCCAGGATTACAAGCTTCTTCAAAGCCACACTGTGTATGATAATATTGCATATGTTATAAGAACAATGGGTATTTCATCAAAAGAAATCGAAGCCCGTGTATTTGGCGCACTAAAGGTTGTAGGTTTGGAAGATAAAGCAAAATCCAGACCTTCTGAGCTTTCAGGCGGTGAACAGCAAAGAGTTTCCATTGCCCGTGCTATTGTAAACGGCCCGCCGCTTTTAATTGCGGATGAACCGACAGGAAACCTTGACCCTAAAAACTCTATGGAAGTTATGCAGATATTGGAGCAGGTAAACCAGAGGGGGATTACAATTCTTGTATCTACCCATGATCATGCTATAGTAAATCATTTTAGAAAACGTGTAATTACTTTGGAAAAAGGCCAAATAATTAAAGACGTGCAGGCAGGTACTTATGACTAACGGCTCAACCAGAAACAGATTAAAACAAAAAGTTAAATCTCATATACCGAAAGACTGGCTCACCGAGATTAGAATTGCGTACAGAATTTTAATTGAAACCATTAAAGGTATCGGGCAGACAGGTTTAATTAATATTGCAATTATTACAACAATGGCTGCAATATTAACGATTTTCGGCACAATTTTCAGAACCACTCTTTCTTTATCAAGCATTGTTGATGAAATGGGAGGATCGCTTGAAATAAGTGTTTATCTTGAACCTCAGGCGGATATAGCCTCTACCACAAAACAAATTAAAAGTATTAAGCATGTTAAAAGTGTCGGCTTTATATCAAAAGAGAAATCCTGGAATGAATTAAAGCGTGAAATTCAAATGCCTGATATAGATAACCCTTTGCCTGATGTTTTAAGGGTAAAAGTTGATAATATGAAAAATATTGATTCTATTATGACTGAAGTTAAAAAACTGCCTGACATACAAGATACAGGCTACGCAAAAGAGCTTGCTCAAAAGGCCGAAGCGCTTAACAGGATAAGCCACACGGTTACTCTTGTTGTTATGGTTGTAGCTTCGCTTTTAACAATCACTATTATCAATAACACTATTCAGCTTGTTATTCAATCCAGAAAAGAAGAAATTGAAATTATGCGCCTTATGGGAGTCAGCAACTGGTATATCAAATGTCCGCTTGTATTGCAGGGGGCTGTATACGGATTTTTTGGGGCTCTGCTTGCTATAATTCCGATAAACATTGTACAAAAGTATCTTCAGGCAATGCATGAGCATTTTTCAATACCCGTTTTTGGTTTTGCGCAGGGCCTTGTGGTGCTTTCTGTAATACTGGTGGGTGTTGTGTTCTCCGCCGGCGGAAGTTTGATGAGTATTAAAAAGCATTTACAGGTTTAGTATATGCAAGAAAATTTGCCTGATATAATACAAGGTTTTGAGCATTATATGCCGCCTCTATCCGAGCCTATGGCGCGGGCACTTGAGGCTATTCGTGCTCCGCAGGTGGATACAAGGGCGCTTTCAAGACTTTTGATGCAGGATACAATCCTTGCAAGCAAAACCTTTAAACTTGTAAATTCGCCTTATTTCAGCTCATCTTCAAAACAGCTGGCTTCAATTAATAAAGCCCTTATTTCGCTCGGTGCAATGAAGGTTAAGAATATTATTATTGCCCTTGTTTTGCAAAAACTTTATGAAAACGAAGGACCTGCGGATTTATTTGAGCATTCTATCCGCTGTGCCACAGCCTGTGAGTTTTTGGCGGAAGAATATAAATGCATAAATCCTGATGATGCTTTCATACTGGGTTTTTTACACGATATAGGTCAGGTAATTTTAAAATCAAAATACGGAGATGAATATATTAAAGTTTATAATGCCGCAAAAGGTAATTATGATGTCCTTGTGGCATCTGAAATAAAAAACTTTAGTGTCACACATTCGGTATTGGGTGCAAAATTATGCGAGAAGTGGTGTCTTCCTGCAATTTTATCCGACACTCTTTACTATCACCATACGCCCAAAATGGCAAAAATTCCTTTTGCGGCCGGTATTGTTTACATTGCTGACAGATTAATTTCAAGAAATTATGAAACAACGGAAATCGACCAGAATATCCTTGATTATCTGCAGGTTTCTTTGAGTAATGCGGCAAATTCAAGGGAAAATATTCTTGCTAAATCCCAGATTTTCCTTGACCAGCTTTCAGATTTTTAATTAAGGTATTTTATGTATTTTGTATTTTTATTTTTAAATACATTTGGTTTATTTGGTTTTATTGCTTTAATTTTTACAATTTTTTATTTATTAAGTATTGTATTTTTTGAAAACAATTTTGCAGCTGCAGTGTTACCTCTATTTATTGGTTTTATTGCTTGGTTTATTTTTTCTTTAATTTTATCTTTTGTTTTTTGTGTAATTTTGATTTTTTTAATGAAGCCTAAGAAAATTGAGGTTATACCTTTAATAGGGCTTATTTTTTATTGTTTAGCATTTTTTGCTCTTATTGCTTTGGCCTGATTAATCAAATAACCCCATCTGTCCGTTGTCAAGATTTGCGGGGATTCTGTAACCTAAATGCTTATAGGCTTCTTTTGTAACCGTTCTTCCGCGCAGTGTGCGCATTAAAAGCCCTGATTGCAATAAATAAGGCTCGTAAACATCTTCAATCGTGCGTATATCTTCCCCTAAAGCTACGGCAAGTGTTTCTATCCCGACAGGTCCGCCGTTATATTTTTCAATAATAAGTTTTAAAAGCGCTCTATCCGTGTTATCAAGCCCGAGGCTGTCTATATTTAAATTATTTAACGCAAGATTTGCAATTTCTTCCGTAATTTTGCCATTCCCTTTAACAATTGCATAATCACTTGCCCTTTTAATCAGGCGGTTTGCAATTCTCGGTGTAGCACGGCTTCTTAAAGCAATTTCAGCGGCTCCTTTTTCATCAATTTCAACATTTAAAATTTTTGCGCTTCTTGTTACAATTTGCGTTAACTCTTCTTTTGTATAAAATTCAAGGCGATGTACTATGCCGAACCTATCCCTTAATGGGCCTGAAAGAGCCCCTGCTTTTGTTGTTGCGCCAATAAGAGTAAATTTTTGAACAGGAACCCTCATTGTTTTAACGGTCTGGCTTTTGCCCGTAGTTAAATCTATGAAGAAATCTTCCATTGCAGGGTATAAAATCTCTTCTGCCACTTTATTTAAGCGGTGGATTTCATCTATAAATAAAATCTCTCCCGCTTTAAGTGTCATCAAAATTCCTATAATATCCCTTGGCCGCTCAAGAGCTGGAGCAGATGTGATTTTAATTTCAACCCCGCACTCGTTTGCGATAATATTTGCAAGAGTTGTTTTTCCAAGTCCCGGCGGACCGTAGAATAAAAGGTGGTCAAGCGGCACATTTCTCCGCTTTGAAGCTTCAATCGAGATTTTTAAAGTTTCTTTTAATGAAGATTGTCCGATGTATTCATCAAAGCTTTTCGGGCGGATGGTTTTTTCATAAGTTTCATCATATTCATTCGAAACTGCCTCTAAATTTTTAGATTTTGGAGGCAGTTTTTGAATTTTATTTCCCCCGTCGGGGGAGTTATTTTTTTTATTATCGTCGTCTGAAATTATCATTTTATCTTAAAAATCTAAGCCAGATATAAGCCGTGCTCATTAAAAGCGCCAGCATTGTTATAGAAAAACCGTATTTCAAAAATCTTAAGAATGAAATCGGGTATCCGTTTTTGTGTGCAGTTTCTGATACTATAACGTTTGCAGCAGCGCCGATTATTGTCATGTTTCCGCCTAGACATGCACCCAGCGATAAACACCACCATAGCGGATGCGTATATTCAGCGCCTTCAATGGATTGGATTGTAGCAAGCATAGGCGCCATTGTTGCGGTATAAGGGATGTTATCAATAATTCCCGATAAAATGCCTGAAGCCCATAAGATAATCATGGAAGTTGCGGCCTGTGAACCTTCTGTTACCTTTAAAAGCCATTTTGCCATTAAATCAATACCGCCTGAAGCTTCCAAACCGCCGATTATAATAAATAAGCCGATGAAGAAGAAAATTGTATTCCATTCAACGCTTATTAATAATTTTGCGGGTTTTTCAAACACCATAAGAATTGAAGCGCCAATCATAGCAATTAAATAAGTAGGGATATGTGTAATATCGTGAGTAATAAATCCTAAAATAACAAGCGCTAAAACAATGCCTGAGCGGATTGCAAGCCCTTTATGAAGAATAGTTCTTGAATTATCGATTTCAGCTACCATAGCCATTTTTTCAGGGGTGCTTTTTAATTGTTTTCTGAATAAGAAAATCAAAATACCGATTGTAACAAGCAAAATTAAAGAAACAATATCCGTTAATTCTTTCACAAAATCCATAAAGCTGAACCCTGCGGCAGAACCGATGATAATATTCGGCGGGTCGCCTATTAAAGTTGCCGTTCCGCCAATGTTTGAACATAAAATTTCCGTAATTAAGAAAGGAATCGGGTCAAGTTCAAGCTTTTTGCAGGCAACAAATGTAATCGGCATAACAAGGATTACGGTTGTTACGTTATCCAAAAATGCACTTGCAATAGCCGTAAATAGGGCAAGAGCAAACAATACAAGCTTCGGTTTGCCTTTTGTAAGCTTTAATATTTCATTTGCCATCCACTTAAACATTCCGCTTCTTGCACAGATATGTACAATCAACATCATGGAAACGAGCAAAAATATTACGTTGAAATCAATAAAATTAATAAAATATTGTCCCAGAGTCTCGGGGGTTTTATCAGAGCTTAAAAGCCCCAGAAATAAAGTAGCACATGCACCTAAAAGCGCTACTGTTACTTTTGAAATCTTTTCCCATGCAATAAAAACATACGCTATGATTAAGATTATTGCACTTATCATAACGGCATTTTGTTGCACTAATTCATGCAAATGTTCCAAAATATCCTCCTCAAAATAAATACTAATCCCTTTAATTTTACCCGCTGAAACATTTTAGTCAATTTTAAAGGAAAATTATAATCTTGCATGGTTTTTTGCTTGAAATACCGGAGCAATTTTTCTTTCTTGCAGGTTTTATTGTCAATAAGAAGGGAAGATAATAAAATGTCTGTAAACTTTGCTGTTAACTGCATTGATAAAATAAGAACAGGAAAAAACAGTAGTAGTGTCAAGCAAAATATTGATAATTTAAAAAGTGATATTTATGAGCCAAAAGTATTTGAGGCAAAAAACGGTGCTTATAAAATAAAATGCAAGCCTGTAAAACCCGTGTATCTTAAGGATAATAGCGGTAACAGCGTAAAAGCTTTACTTGCAAAAAGTACCGCTGTGCAAAATCAATATTTTATAGTAAAAGACGCAGAAACGCTTTGCAGAATTTTCTTTGCAGATAATGGTGAAAATATTTATATCTTTGACTTGCAGGGGCAAAATAACAAGGGTAATTATAAGGGTGCAGGATGCGAGCTTATAAAAGCTGCCGTAAATGAAAGTATAAAAAAAGGATATGGTGGAAAATTAAGCCTCTGTATGGCAGATTCTCTGCCGTTTTATTTTAAATGCAATTTCAGAATTCCAATAGATACCCCGGGCGCCTTAAAGAAAAATGCTTTCATTGATTATATGGCAAGACATCCTGAATTTGATACGGAAGATTTTATGGCAAATATCTGGTCCTTACCGAGTGGTGAATGTTTGGAGGAAAAAGCCGCACAGGCATTTTTAAGGGGTGAAAGATTTATTGATAGTTCAACATCAGAAACCATATACGAAGCGGCTTTTAAAAATGGCGAAGGTGAAAAAATTAGAGTTGACGTTGATTTCTGTGATTTTTCAAATGATCCGTCAATAGGCGGTGGTAAAGTTATACAAATAATCAATAAAGAAGGGAAAAATAAAAACACATTTCCTCAAATTGCTTATATTGAATACGACTCATTGTCTGATGGCAGTATAGAAATTAAAGATTTTGAAATAAGAACTGAAGATAAAGCTTTAAAAGAACAAGTTAAAGCGGAATTGTTAAATGCGCTTAAAATTAAAACAGAACAAGAATTTTAATAAAAATATCCTTCTCCAACAGGATGTGTAAATCAGGCAGTTTATTTTTCATGTTTGTGTTAAAATTTCACAAGACACATATTCGATTTTATTGGGGAGAATTTTATAAAATGGGCGTTATTGATGTATTGCTTAAAGTTTTTAAAGATCCAAACGACAGAAAAATTTCAAAAATCATGCCTGTTGTGGAGCATATAAACCATTTTGAAGAAGAATTTTCAAAGTTAACGGATGATGAGCTTAAGGCAAAAACCGCAGAATTTAGAGAAATATTATCCAAAAGAGAAACTTCCCCCGATTATAAAACTGACCGTGCTTTAGAAAAAGAAGCTCTTGATAAAATACTCCCCGAGGCTTTTGCAGTTGTGCGCGAAGCAGGAAAACGCGTTTTAAATATGCGTCATTTTGATGTACAGTTAATCGGCGGTATTTTCCTGCATGAAGGGCATATTGCAGAGATGAGAACAGGTGAAGGTAAAACCCTTGTTGCAACCCTGCCTGCATATTTAAATGCACTTACGGGAAAAGGTGTTCATATAATTACCGTAAATGATTATCTTGCCCAGCGTGACCGCGATTGGATGGGTAAAATATTTGAATTTTTAGGCTTAACCGTTGGCGTAATTTTATCGACCGACAGTTTTGATTTTGCAAAGAAAAAAGCCGCATATGCCTGTGATATCACATACGGTACAAATAACGAATTCGGGTTTGATTACCTTCGCGATAATATGGCAACAAGTACGCAGGCTCTTGTTCAAAGACCTTACAACTATGCCATAATTGATGAGGTTGACAGTATTTTAATTGATGAAGCAAGAACTCCTTTGATTATCTCAGGGCGTCTTGAAAAATCTGCCGCAACTTACCAGTTAATGGCGAAAATTGCTCCGCAGCTTGAAAAAATCACTCACTATGAAGTGGATGAGAAAAATAAAAACATAATCTTCACTGAAGACGGTATTGATAAAGCACAGGAATTACTCGGTGTTGATGATTTATTTGATATTCAGACGCAATACGCACACCACCTTTTGCAAGCTCTAAAAGCTAAAGAATTATTTATAAAAGATACCGATTACGTTGTGCGTGATAATGAAGTTATGATTGTGGATGAATTTACGGGCCGTTTAATGCAGGGAAGAAGGTGGTCTGACGGGCTTCATCAGGCTATTGAAGCAAAAGAAGGCGTACCCATTCAGGATGAAACCCAAACCCTTGCAAGTATTACATTCCAGAATTTATTCAGACTTTATCCGAAATTATCAGGCATGACAGGTACAGCAATGACGGAAGAGGCGGAATTTGGTAAAATCTATAATCTGCCCGTTACCGCAATCCCTACAAATAGACCTGATATCAGAATAAATGAACCTGATGCTATTTTCAATAAAACGGTGGTGAAATATAAAGAAGTTGTTGAAGAAATCATAAAAATGTCAAAAATCGGAAGACCGGTTCTTGTGGGTACAATAAGCATTGAAAGGTCTGAATTAATTTCTGCGCTTTTAAAACAAGCAGGCGTAAAACATAATGTATTAAATGCAAAGCACCACCAGAAAGAAGCTTATATTATTGCTCAGGCAGGACGTGTTGGTGCCGTTACAATTGCAACAAATATGGCAGGGCGCGGAACCGATATTCTTCTTGGCGGAAACCCCGAATATCTTGCAAAAGAGGAACTTGATTCAAAAGGAATAACTCCCGATAATCCTAAATATGAAGAATTAAAAGAAGAAGCCCTTCAAAAGGCACGCAGTATAACCGAAGAAGAGCATAAAAAAGTAATAGAACTTGGCGGATTGCACGTTATAGGAACGGAACGCCATGAATCACGCCGTATTGATAATCAGCTCAGGGGACGTGCTGCAAGACAGGGAGACCCCGGCTCCACCAAATTTTTCTTATCTCTTGAAGATGATTTGATGAGAAAATTCGGCGGAAACATTATTGCCCAGTTTATGAGCGATGATATGTCGATAAATTCGCCTTTAATTACCCGCCAGATTGAATCAGCTCAGAAAAAAGTAGAAATGCATTACTTTGATATAAGAAAATCGGTGCTTGAATATGATGATGTTATAAATATTCAAAGAGAAAAATTCTACGCTCAAAGGAAAAAGGTTTTAAATGCTAAAAATCTTAATTCCGATATTGTTTATATGATTGAGAAAGAAGTGGATAAAATTTTAAGACAGTATATTTCGCCTGATATGTCACCGAGCGAATATGTTCCTGATGAATTAAACATGTTGATTAATGAGATGAAATCAGTCTTTCCTCAATTAACAACACTATCTGTTGACGATATTAAAAATTTCAGATACAACGATATGTCTAACCATCTGAAAAATCTTACAAAAATGGCATATAAAAACCATGAAAAGTTAACAATTGATAATTTTAATTCCGTAATCGACAGATATCAAATCAATGAAGAAAAACAGGAAGCCTTTTCCGATAACAATGTTATAAGGCAGCTGGAGCGCGATATTTTATTGCAGGTAATTGATGCAAAATGGATTGATCACCTTGCAAATATTGATGACTTGAAAGACGGCATAGGTCTTGTTGCATACGGGCAGAAAGATCCGCTTCTTGAATATAAAAAAGGTGCATTCAATCTCTTTAATTCTATGATGTCTGATATTCAATCAGAAACCGTAAGACACTTAATGAGAACAAAATTCGGTGTGCAGATAGTAAATCCGGAAAATGAAGAAGTTGCTGATTTAGCTTTAAGTGATATGCCTATTCAGCAAGCAGGACAATTTTTAGGGCAAAACAGAGAAATAGAGACGGAATTGACCAAAGCTCTTAAAAATTCTGTCAACAACGAATCTGAAATTCAAGATAATATTGATGGGATAGAGTCTGAAAAAAGCTCCCCTGTTGTAAATGATGATAAAATAGGCAGGAACGACAAGTGCCCTTGCGGCAGCGGTCAAAAATATAAAAATTGCTGCGGCAAGGATAAATAAACGGCAAAAAATATTATTTACAAACGTTTTTACTTTACTAAGTAAAATTTCAGACAGTTTTAAATGAGAGCAGTGAATATTCAAAACAGCATAATTAACCGTAATTATGCCTTACGTGCACCATCACACAGGCAAAATTTTTGCGGTGCAAAATTAGAAAACAAGATTACAAATGATGAAATTTTAAAAGACTGTACTTTGCCTGACGGTTGTATTGATTT
Source organism: Candidatus Gastranaerophilales bacterium (assembly GCA_910587245.1). Lineage (GTDB taxonomy): Bacteria > Cyanobacteriota > Vampirovibrionia > Gastranaerophilales > Gastranaerophilaceae > MGBC122484. The sequence continues at coordinate 5,102 of CAJULX010000034.1, read as the reverse complement.
TAGAACCTTAAAAGCTTATTATACGCTGCAGACATCTGCAGTAAAACAGATTGCGGCAGAACCCTGCTATATAATACCTGAAAAATATATACCCGTTATTAAAGAATCGGAAAAAATTATAAGTTCTGTCCCTGTTGTCATAAATAAATTCAGTGATATTTATCCTTATGCTAAGGATATTGTGCATAATGCAAAATGCAATTATGTATCTGCAGAGCTTTCCGAAGCGCGAAAAGGATTTATAGATGAATTTGATGATGAAGGCAATCTCAAAATGAAAACCGTATTTGATAGAAACGGAAAACTAAAACTTATAAAAGATTATAAAAATAATACGGCAATCCTTTTTGATAAGGATAAGCCCGGTAAAAAATATACGGTTTTTGTTGAATGTGAAGATATCAATGACCCTGAAAATATAGAGGCGCAAGAAAGCTTTACTTTTGAGGCTGCTTTGCCTTATCGGTATACAACACACTGTAAAGCCGAAATAAACACCGGTCGTTTTCTTGCAGACGAAGCTTATGATTTTAGAAATCATTCATTTAAAAGTTATGATAAAATTTTAACGATTGCAGGCGGTACGGAATATTCAAGCGCATACTATGAATTTGATTCGCGCCCAGGATATGTTTGTGATTTTGATCCTTTAAGATGCAATTTTAAACGTTTTGTAAAAGACAAAGTCGCGGTTAATGACAGGATATATTATTCGGCTGATGATTTTTTAATATCACAGTGCAAGCGTATGGAAGAATAATTAAAACATACCTTTTTTGTTAAAGTATATTGCAGCCCCTGCGGCGGCAACAATTGATAAAAATATTATGATTAAAAACCCCCACGTATTTTCTCTAAAAGGGGCGGGAACGTTCATTCCCCAGAATGTACCTATCATTGTAGGAATAGAGAGGATAATTGTAATTGCAGCCAAAAATTTCATAATAACATTCACATTATTATTAATAATTGAAGCAAATCCGTCCATCATACTTTCTAAAATGGTTCTGTGCATTTCAACCATTTCAACCGCCTGTTTATTTTCAATAATTACATCTTCAAGAAGGTCAATATCATCTTCGTTGAATTTTAAGGCGCCCTGTGTACTGTTTGAATTTGCAAGTCTTAAGAGTTTTTGCAGTACGATTTGATTATCCTTGAGCGCGGTTGTAAAGTATACCAAAGATTTTTGTACTTCCATTAATTGAAAAAGCGCTTTATTATTTGTAGTTTTTTTAAGCGAATCTTCAATACGCTCAGAATGTTTATTGATTATATTTAAGTATCTTAAATAAAATTTTGCTGCTCTAAATAGGATGTTCAGCATAAAATTTGTTTTGTTTCTTGTATCAAAATACATGGAAGTTTCATGGGAAAATGAACCGATAATTTTATTTTCCATTGAAGAAACCGTAATAATGCTTTCGGGTGTATAAATTATACCGAGAGGCAATGTATCAAAATTTCCTTCATCATCCATAAAAGGTACATTTGTAATAACAAGAAGGTTACCATCCTCATATTCGATACGAGATCTTTCATCCATATCCAGAGAATTCTTTAAAAAACTCTCATCTAAATCAAGAACAAGGGAAACTTTTTGAATTTCTTCAAAACTCGGGTCAATCATATTAAACCAGGAGCCCGATTTTGCATCATTTAAATTCAAGGTTTTAAGGGTTTTGTCATCCTGTGTTTTAAAAATTTCGAGCATATCGGCCTCTCTTTGATTAACCCTGTGACACCCTTATTACACCACACATATAAAAATTGCGCAATTAAATTATTTTATCGAATTCTTCAAGCATGTTTTTTAATTTATCAAGTGAAATACCCATAACATTGTAATAATCACCATCAATTTTTGAAATAAAACTCTCGCAATCAGGCATTAATTTTTTAAAATTCTCCGCGAGTTTGTATTTACACGCATTATATTCCAGAAAATCTTGCACGCCGTAGCTTCCCGCTTTATCAAGCGGATTAAATTTTTCTATGTATTTTTCGATTTCTTTATCTGAAAGCGGGCGGAATGTTACAAAAGTTTCTTCAATTTCCGTTAATTCTTTTAAAGAAAGTGTTTCAACAAGACTGATAGAGGTTACAACCTTATGTGTTTTTCCTGATAAATTTTTCAGCATAGAAAAAGCCTGAGAATTATCTTCAGGCTTTAATAAACACACACTACACTTACCTTCTTCGAGGATTACCATTGTATCTGCTCCTATTACAAGTGCATTATAATCTATGCTTTTTGCAACATCCAGAGCTTTATTTAATGAATTCTTTTTTATGAAGCTTTCGTTATAAAATTTGAACGATTCTTCTTTATAATTTGATTTTACAACCGTAAAGCTGATATTTGCTTTTGTTAAAATTTCTTTTCTTCTCGGGGAATTAGAAGCTAAAATAATCTTTTTCATTCCCCGATTGTATCACAAATTTAAAAAGGGCAAAACCTTTTTAAGGAGCCGTTGCTGCCATCATTTCAGGTTTTTTCATTTTTATGTTGCGTGATTTTGTATATTGTATACTTCCTGAAATTGCGCTTATGCAGGTGCTTTTCAGTTTTTGCTGAATATTCAGCATACAAAGATGCATTTGCGCATAATCATTCATTGCTTCATACATTTTATCAGGATTTATCATTGATGTTTGAATTGTGGGGTTATCCACCTTTTGCATTGCATACTTTTTGACAAGCATTGCATCAATTCTATCTCTTGCTCCGATAGCCATAGTCCTTATCTCCCTTATTAAATTCTATATCCCTTTTCCTTTGTTGAGATAAAGTTTTAAACTCCCTTAAAATTTAAATCTTACCTCTTCCTGATTTAATAAAGTATTTATTTATTTAAAAATTGCCTTCAAAATAAACTTTGGCTTAATATTTCTTTACAAATGGGCAAAAACCCTGTAAATGCTGTAAAAAATTATGTGCATTCTTTAAATACCTGTTTCAGGTCTTTTGTAATGCCGAAAAATCCGGTTAAGAAAGCTAAAAGCGCCATTATGATTAATATTTTATCTACTCCGATAATTTCCGCTATATATCCCAAAGGTGCAAGGCTTAAAGCCCCTATTCCCCAGCTGAAACCCTGCATTACTCCTGAAATTACTCCCTTGTGTTCCTTCATAAGGCTTTGTGCGGCAACAATTGTTACCGAAACGGAAAGGAACGTAAAATATCCTGAAATAATAAATATTAAAACGGCTAAAAGCGGCCATTTATCAATTGTATACATAAAAAGCAAAACAAGGGGAAGAATTGTCCAGAATGAAAGTCTTATAATGTTTTCCGCCCCGATTTTCTTTTCTATTTTAGAACTTGTGAGCATTGAAATACCGCTTAAAATAAAAAACAGGGTGATAATTATCCCTATTTCACTCAAAGAAAAACCTCTTTCTTTAAAAATAAACGGTGCATAAGTGCCAAAACTTATGCTTACGCCTGATTTTACTATTGCAATCCAAACAAGGGAAAGATAAGTTTTTTTCTTCAAAATTTCCTTCATAATTGAGAGGAATTTTTCCTTGCTGTTGTTTATGGTAGAAACGGGAATCTTTGGTACCACAAAATATAAAGCTATAGCTGTGCTTACACCTAAAATTGTAATATAAGAAAGTGAATAAAGCCCGAAATGCTCCACCATAGATGATGACATCACAGGCCCAAGGGCATATCCTATGGTTCCAAGCCCCATAAATGCACCCATATATTTGGATAAATTCGGATTATTGAAATTAAACGTATTAACCAGACTTGTTACCTGCGGGTGGAAAAGCGCGTTTCCGCACATCCCGATTAAAAGACAGAGTCCCATTGTCCAAATATTTTGTGACGCTGCGGTTAAAGGTATGAAAACAGCCCCCATTATAAGCCCCCAGATCATAAATGTTCTGTGGCGCATTCTATCGGCAAAAAACCCGAATAATGGCTGCATCATTGAAGAACACAAATGCCCGAGTGCTATAATCAAACTTATTGTGGATAATTTTATTCCAAGATTTGATGTAAGCATAGGATACAAAGGGATTAAGGCTGAAGCGTATAAATCAACCATAAAATGCCCTGCTGAAAGCCCGAAAATAGCTTTTTTATTTGCCGTTAATGTTTCTGTCATAATATTCTCCGCCGGATTATATTTATATTGCAAGTTTAGTATTCCGTGTTTATTAATACAATCCGCTTCCTAGTGTCTGAAATGTCTTATTCCTGTTGTTACCATAACAAGCCCGAATTTATCAGCTGCCTTGATAACTTCGGGGTCTTTTATGCTTCCGCCGGGCTGAATCATACCTGCAATTCTCTCCTGTGCTGCAACCTCAATATTATCAATTGCAGGGAAGAAGCCGTCACTTGCAAGTATTGCATCTTTGGCGCTGTCGCACACTCTTTTTAGGGCGATTTCAACCGCGCCGACTCTGCTTGTCTGCCCCCCGCAAAGCCCTAGAGTTCTTAAATCTTTAGCTATTACTATTGCATTTGATTTTAAATGTTTTGCAATTTTGAAAGCAAAAACCATATCTTCAATCATTTCTTGTGTCGGTTTTTCCTTTGTTACGGTTTTAAAGGTTTCAGGGTCTAATTCTTTGGAATCTTTATCCTGCAAGAGCGCACCAAAAGGGGTCAAGCGTATTTCCTGCTCTGTAAATTTTAAATATTCATTTAATGGTGTGTTTAATTTCACAACCCTTAAATTTTTCTTGCGTCTTAGTTCTTCAACCGCATCTTCTGTAAAATCGGGTGCAATTACAACTTCTAAAAACATTGCGGTAAGCATTTTTGCAATTTCTAAATCTACCTTGCCTGTAAATGCTACAATTCCTCCAAATGCACTCAAAGGGTCACAATCAAGTGCTTTTTCCCACGCTTCTTTTAGTGTTTTGCCGAGCGCTGCTCCGCAAGGGTTTGTATGTTTGATTATTACTGCCGCATTTACATCGTAAAATTCCGCCGCAATATTTAAAGCTGCCGTTGCATCAATTATATTGTTGTATGAAAACTCTTTACCGTTTAAAAATTCATAATCCACAGCTTTATCATAATTATATAAAGCAGCTGTCTGGTGCGGGTTTTCACCATATCTTAAATCTTTAAT
>CAJULX010000033.1 GCA_910587245.1 Candidatus Gastranaerophilales bacterium | reverse complement strand
TAGGTTACCGTATCCTCCGCCGACACCGCCTATGCCTCCGCCGCCACCACCACCTGTAGCGCTTTGGCATTCATTATTTGCACCCCGAACTTCAGTAAAACCTGTTTTACCAGGAACATATCCGGTAGATCCGGTTCCGCCATGCACTAAATAACCGTAATTACCTTCGCTGCTACTTGTTGTACCGGCAGCCCATCCACCCCAGCCTATATTTTTGTTTAGCGTTCCACCACCTGGACCGCCACCTCCTCCATTTGCCCAACTTGCCCGACATATTTCTACAAAACCTCCTGCGCCACCACCTCCGGGAGCTTCAAAAATCATACTGTTTGAAGAATTCAATATTGCTGTAGAGCCGCCTCCCCCTGCGCCTGCAATAGCTTGATAAGCTGGTCCCGAACACGAACAATTACTACCCCCATTCCCTCCTTTTGTGCCTCCTGCACCGCCAGCGCCTCCTGTACAAGAAGTGGTATTTAAGTTATTCCAATGAATTCCAGTTCCGCTTTTTCCTGCTTCACCTACTTTAAAAGTAATGGTAGCAGGTTTTGCAACATAGTTAACCGCCTGATTAACAAGATAACCTCCGCTGCCACCCAAAGCCATATATGTTGTTGTAGTATTTGGCTGTCCATACAAGTTTACGGAATTACTACTCCCTCCCCCAGCGCCGCAGGCTGTTGCTTTGGTTATTGTAACATTTGTATTACCATCACCGCCTGCTTTGGTAATTTTTGTATTCGGAGCAATAGTTGTATTATTTGATGATATTATCCAGTTTGTTGTACCTGATAAGGTGCAATAATTATGAAGTGCAGGAGTTTTATACGTATCAGGCATAGTAATCTTATTTGCAAATGTATATGTTCCTGCTGTTGTTATGCTTCCATCCGCATTAGTTACTTCAGGAATATTACCGTACATCCAGCTTTTTATCTGTCCGCCCGATGCTCCGCCTCCTCCTGCACCAACCATAAATACTCTGAGTTTTGTAACACCGTCAGGAACGGTAAAACTTTGTGATGTTGTAAATTCTTTATTCCCGTACAGTGCATCTCCTCCTTTTCCTCCTCCGCCTACAAGAGTAACTCTTACCTGATTGGCATCTGTCGGAACGGTGAAATTAGTATCTTTATTAAATACCGATATCACCATATCTTTTTCATAATTAGATGCTTCACTTATTACCTTTAATTCATGATCTGCCATTCTTCTTGTCATAACGGGAGCAAGAGCGGCAAGTAATAATGAAGCAACAAGAAGTGCCATAAGCATTTCTACTAATGAAAAGGCATGGATACCTTTTTTGGCTGCACGAAGGCAGCAAAAATGAACAACTTTCTTTTTTCGCATAAACAATTTCTCACATCTTTTACAGTAATAAATAAGAAAATTTAATCTTTAGAACAACTTTTTAATAAAATTTTCTTCTACACAATATATTATAATAATGTTTACAACAAAAATCAATAAAAACTTAATGTCAACATTATAATAACTTACTCCGAAATGGGGATATGCTTATATTAATCATAAAAAAGGAGTATTTAAGTGCCTGTTAATGAAATAGACGAAACACAAATAAAGAAATTATTAGGCGAAAACATAAGAAGGATAAGGTGGGGTAAAAACCTGACGCAGGAAGCATTTTCAGAAAAAATTGGAATAGAACCCTCAAGTTTATCAAATATAGAAAACGGCAAAAGCTTGCCCTCCACATTAACCATCATAAATATACAAAGGCAGTTTGGAGTTTCGCCGAATGAGATTTTTGATTTTGATATTGATTATTTAAGAAGCGCACAATACCTTGAAGAAGAGATATGCGGCGCAGTGAAGGCATTTGATATGGAGCGCAAAAGAGTCTTATATAAAATTGTTAAGACAATTAAAGTTTAAGTTTATTCGTAAATTTTTGTTTATTAAAAAATTATAAAAGTTGTTTATAAAAATTAAAGTTTCTTTTCATAACCCAAAAGTTTAAGAGTGTTCTCATCTTTTTGCCAGCCTTTTTTCACTTTGACAAAAATTTCCAAAAAAACTTTATTTTGTGCGATTTCTTCAATTTCAATTCTGCTTTCGGTGCCTATTTTTTTAAGCAGAGAGCCGTTTTTACCTATGATTATGCCTTTCTGGCTTTCGGCCGAAACTATTATTTGAGCTTTTATTTTATCAATTTTTTCCGTATGCTTGTAATCTTCAACCAAAACTGCAACAGAATGCGGAATTTCATCTTTTGTATTTAAAATAATTTTTTCTCTTATCACTTCCGATACGATAGAGCGGAGGTTTTGATCGGTAATTTCATCATCGGGGTAAAGTTTTTCGCCTTCGGGCAGGTATTCTTTAATTTTTTCCAAAAGGACATTTAAATTTTTACCTGTTTTTGCGCTTATTTTTATAACAGGATAATTTTTTTCAAAAAGCTGTTTATAAGATATAACGTTTAGCTCAAGTTTATCTTTTTTTGCGGTATCGATTTTGTTTGAAACTATGATTACAGGTTTATTGATGTCTTTCAAATAATTTTCAACAATCCATCTGTCGCCGGCTCCCGCTTCATCGTTTGAATCAACGAGGAAAAGAATTAAATCCGAATCTTCAAGAGAAGATTTTGATTCTTCCGATAAAAATTCACCCAGTTTATTTAAGGGTTTATGAACGCCCGGAGTATCTATAAATATTATTTGAGAATTGTTATCTGTATATATACATTTAATTTGATATCTTGTTGTTTGAGCAACAGGGCTTGTAATTGCAATTTTTTGCCCTGCAATTTTATTTAAAAGGGTTGATTTTCCTACATTTGGTCTTGCAATCAGGCTTACAAAGCCTGATTTAAAAATTTTATCCATAGTATTAATTCTTCTATATATTGTTTTTTTGCCAGTTTTTTGTATTCATAGTATAATTACTTTATAATTTATTATATTATAAAAGAAAATACGTGCAAAAGCAGAAAAAATCCATAATTTGAAGGGATAGAAATAATGAAAAAATATATTCCAGGTATGATTATAACTTTATTTTTAGGGTTATGGGGTGTGTTTAATGCTGATACTATGGCACTTGATTCCGATTATAAAAATAATCTTTTGAAAGTGGATGTGGTAAAGGCTAATGACGGCAGTTATAAGGTAGATTTATTTACTCAAAAACCTTATAATGAGCCGATTAAGGTTATTAAAAAAACCGATACAAACTATTATATTTTATTGCCTGAAACATATCATTCCATAACTTCCGTTGGTGCAACGGGAGATATTAATAAAGTTGATGTTAAACTTTTCCCTTATGCAGGGCAGGATTTAAACAACGGTTATACCAAAATTAATATTTCAACAAATAAGCCTGTAACTTTCAGTGCAAATGTGAGAACTGCAGGAAAACAAGCGCCGCAGATTGATTCAAAGAAACTTGCTCAATTAGACAGCGCATTTGACGGAAAACCGACAAGCTATTCAAATGTTCAAAATAAACCCGTAAAACCTGTTATTAAAACGGTTGAGCCCGCACCTGTAAAAACAGAATCTGCAAAGCCTGTACAGATTGCAACAGAACCTGTTAAAATTGCAGGTAATCCGCCTGCCAACCCCGTTAAAAAGCAGGAGCCCGTAAAAATAGCTTCAAATCCGCAGAACAGCGAAATAGAAATTGTGACAAAACCGAAAGCTCAAACACGACCCGTTCAGGAAGCTGTTAAGCCTAAAGAACCTGTGGCTATTGATTTAGAAGAAGTAATTGATACCGACATGACTGATAACGGTGAAGATTTACTTGAAGAAGACGCTAAAGAACAGGGCTTAACAGAACTTGCAACCGGTGAAGAGGCTGTAATACCTGAATATACAAGAAAAGATGAAATTAAACATAATATAAAAGCGGTATTGAGAACAATTAAAGATAATGCTTTAGTATTGATTACGATTTTACTTGCGCTTATTGCGGGTATTTTGTTAATTTCGCCGAAAACAAGAAAAGCTTCAAAAGAGGATATTCAAAAAGAAGCCGCACATGCTGCCTATGAAGGTTTGGATGCTTTAAAGCCCGCTGAAACTCCTGCGCTTGAAAATTCATACGAGCAGGAACATACGGAAACTTTGGGACAGCCTGATGAAAACGGCATTTATGAACCTAAATTAATGCAGAGCTATGAAGAAGTGGAAGCGGCGGCTGTTGCGATGGCTCAAAAGGATGAAGAAGAAGCTCAAAGCGATGAAGCTGATGTGCTTGCTACGGAAAGCTTCGGCGAAAACAGAGGGCTCTGTCTTGTTAATTATGACGGCAGCATCGCGCTTATCGGATATATTGAAGAAGAAATTTTTGTTATTCAAAACTTCGGCAAAATTACGCTTCTTAACCCGAGCATTCAAATCCGCATAGCGGAACAAAACGATAACGATACAATTTACATTGTTAAAACAGCAAATTCTAAATTGATGGTAAGAGAAACAAAAGATTTAATCGGTTTAGAGATGGTGATGTAGAAAGTATTAAATTTATATTTAAATCCCGCCTTTTGATTAAGGGCGGGATTTTTAATGTTTGCGATTAAATAAGCATTTATCAATATAAAAAGTATTTGGCAAATTTCTTTTACGGTCCTTTATTGCAAAACAATTTTTCTTCTTGAAAATGCCTAACGGCGGTTAGATTTATTAAATTACACCAGCCCCAGTCCAAAAAGCATTAATAGTATAAGGATTGGGGGAACGATGAATTTTAAAAGGAAATTAAACACATCGTAGAATTTTTTATTATTTGTTAAAAGTTCCATTTTGGGTTTTAAAATCCAGCCAACCACAACACAGAGTATAATTGTATTTAAAGGAAGCAAAATATTTGAAGCGGTAAAGTCCATTACTTCAAAAAATGTCATATTGAACATTTTATATCCTGATAAGAACCCGAAAGACCATGTTGTAGGGAACATGAATACAAGAATTATTGAGGACATTATAACCGTTGCAAGTTTTCTTGAAATTTTGAATTTTTCCAAAATTGCCGCAATGCTCACTTCTAAAAGGCTTATACCTGATGTTAAAGCCGCGAAAAACAACAATACAAAGAACATAAGCCCGAAGAATTGTCCGAAAGGCAATGCCGCAAAAACTTTTGGAAGTGTAATAAATACTAAACCCGCACCTGCACTGGGTTCAAGGTTAAACGAAAATACCGCAGGGAAAATCATAATGCCTGCAAGCACTGCTATTATTGTATTTCCGATGATTAGAAGACCTGAAGATTTAATAATATCGCTGTCTTTTTTTAAGTAGCTTCCGTATGTTACAAGGCAGCCCATTCCCACGCTCAATGTGAAAAGTGCCTGTCCTAATGCTGTAAGCACTGTTGTAAATGTAAATTTTGAAAAATCCGGTGCAAACATAAATTTTAAGCCTTCAATCGAATTTGGAAGGAATAGCCCCGTTACTGCAAGGAAAAACAGCATAATTATAAATAAAGGCATTATAATATTATTTGCCTGTTCAATTCCTTTATTTACACCTCTAAACGGGAATATTGCACAGAGTACAAGGAAAATAATACCCATAATAAGCGGTGCAACAGGCTGTGCTGCGAAAGTTTCAAATGTTGCCTGGCTTATTTCGTTTACGGGAATTGTGCCAAACAGATAAATAAATATATAATTAACTGTCCAGCCGCCCACTACAAAATAAAAGCAAGGGATAAATATAGATGTTATAAAACAAAGCCAGCCAAAGGCGCTGAATTTTTTGTTTATTTTTTCATAAGAACGAATAACTCCTCTGCGCATTTGTTTTCCCAGTAATAATTCACACAAAAGCGGCACGGAGCATATAAATATTGTAAGTAATATATACATTAAAAGAAAAAGCGCGCCGCCATTTTGCCCCATAACGTATGGAAAACGCCAGATATTACCCAGCCCTACGGCGCTTCCGAGTGTTGCCATTATAAAAGCAAAACCTGAGGACCAATTCGGGCGTTTTGCCGCACTTCTTTCTATTGCCATATTCACTAATTCCTTATTTTTTACAATTGTAGTATATTTTAAAATTCACAAAGTTAAATGTCAAATATTATTTGTATCTTTCCATTTCTCTTTGCATATCTTTCTTTTTTAATGTTTCTCTTTTATCGTGGAGTTTTTTACCTTTGCAAAGACCTATTTCAAGCTTTGCAAATCCTCTTTCTATAAATAATTCCAAAGGCACAACCGTGTAGCTGTCCTGTTTTATTTTGCCCAGAATTTTTAAAATTTCTTTTTTATTTAAAAGCAGTTTGCGTGTACGTTCAGGGTCGTGGTTGTTTCTGTTTCCGCCTTCAAAAGGGCTTATGTGGCAATTATAGAGAAACATTTCCATATCTTCCACTTTTGCAAAACTGTCTTTTAAATTAATTGCCCCTTTTCTTATGGATTTTATTTCCGTTCCGAAAAGCACAATACCTGCCGTATATTTTTCAAATACGGTATAATCATGAAACGCTTTTTTGTTTGATGCTATTATTTTTTTAGTCAGTTTTGTCATTTGAAAATATTATACCATGGTAAAAAACGCTGTGGTATAATGTCGATTGTAATGAAAAACATAGTAAATTCGGGAATAAAATTTGATAACACGGCTCAAAACCGGCTTATTATAGCAGGTCTTTTTATTTCAACCGTTTTAATCATTGCAGTTTCAATATTTGCAATAGGTAAAATTCAAGAAAAATTATATGAAAGCTATGCAAATTTCGGTCAGCTTTTAGGAAAAACCATTGCAATTCAAAGTTATGAATTAACTAAAAACAAAACCGAAACCGAAAAGATTAAAATTTTAAAATTAAATTCCGATTCTATTTTACAAAGCAACAGTGATATTTCATTTATTACGTTTAAAAATAACAAAAATGAAATCCTTTTTTCTTCAACCGAAAATTTTAAAGAAAGAGCAGAACATACAAAAACAAACCTTTCAGCGCCGATTGTAAATTCTAAAGGTGAAATCGAAGGAATGGTTGAGATTGGTTTAAATGCTTCAATGGCATCAAGCGTTGCAAAGACTACCAAAAATTCAATGTTTATAGTGTTTACTCTTGTCTGGGCGGTTTTTACTTTTGTTATTTTAATTAATACATTTTTAATTACAAGAGAATTATCCATCCTTCATCAAGGGGTAAAAGCTATATCTGGCGGTAAATTCGGTACTATTCTGGAATATAAAGACGCATCGGGTGAAATTAAAGAGCTTTTCAATGCCTTTAATGATATGTCAAGCAGACTGCATATTTACGAAGAACAGAATATTGAAGAATTAACCCTTGAAAGGAACAAATTTGAATCTGTTTTAATGAGTATTGCAAACGGTGTTGTCGTGTGTGACAGCGAAGATTCGGTCGTGCTTGTAAATCCTATAGCAGAGCATATTTTATCAATAAAAACCGATGAAATAATTGATACATCCTTTGCAAATTACCTTGATACAGAGGGTAACCCCTGTTTTAAGGATGAAATTGAAACATTTAAAAAGACCCCGCTTGAAATTATTGAGAAGAAACCTCTGGAATTCAATGTAAATGTGAATAACAGAGTGGTAAAATCCGTTATTTCTCCAATGTTTTCAAAATCCCATGATTATTTAGGCTATATCATTGTTTTAATTGATATAACGCGCGAAGCTGAGGTTGACAGGCTAAAGAGCGATTTTATTTCAAATGTATCCCATGAATTAAGAACACCTGTTACAGTTTTAAGAAGCTATATTGATACTCTTTATAATTACGGTAACGAGTTTAAATTTGAAGAACAGCAAGAGTTTATAGGGGTTATAAATCAGGAAATTATCCGCCTGAATAATATGGTGAATGATATTCTTGATTTTTCAAAACTTGAGGCTGATACGCGCTATGAAAAAACAAAAGGCGATATTATGCTTACCCTTGAAAACACTCTTTCGAATTTAAAAGTGCTTGCGCAGGAAAAGAATGTTAATTTTACGGTTGAAAAAGAATCCGAAATACCTGAAATTCCTTATAACGAAGAAAGTATTGAAAGGGTTATAACAAACCTTGTTTCAAATGCTGTTAAATATGCACCCGAGAATTCTTCCATTAATATTAAAGCGAAAGTTTCCGAAAAAATGCAGGGTTTTGTTGAAGTTACCGTATCAGATAAGGGTATCGGCATTTCAAAAGAACATCAGGCAAAGATTTTTGACAGATTTTATCGTGTGGAAAACGATACCCATACTATTAAAGGCACAGGGCTCGGGCTTCATCTTGTAAAAGTAACCGTTGAAAAGCATCACGGTGGCAAGGTTTTTGTAGAATCTGAACCAAATAAAGGTTCAACTTTCGGTTTTTATCTTCCCATAAATCCTTCAGAGTTTGCTGAAGAAAATGCTGAAACGTTTGAAACGCGGGAAAAAGCATAATTATTTTAATAGTTCATACGGTTCAACCTTAAGAGTATCGGCAAGTTTGCCCAGAATTTTAGCGCTTGGGGTTCTTCTGCCCGTTTCCAAAGCTTGAATGTAATCTTCTGTAACATCCATTTGTATGCCAAGCTCAAACTGCGTAAACTTTAATATTTTACGATATTTACGTATATTTTTTCCAAGGTTTTCTTTAATTTTTTCTAAACCGCTTGTCATGTTTTTATAATAATGGTAAAATCTTTTTAAAAGCCCGACAATTTGACAGGCTTAAAAAGGATAAGATTATGGAAGATAAAGAAGAGATACAAAACAATAAAGAACTTGCAGAAATAGCGGAAGAAATTTTTAACCTGACATCTATTTTGCATGAATATTGCAAGAATAATATCGATACCCATGAATTGAAATGTCTTTATACGGGATTGAATATTTTATATAAAAAAACGGATGACCTCAATTTAAAGCTTATGGGGCTTAAATAATATCTTCTCCGTATACTTCTTTGTATATTTCTTTAAAATATTCAATGCTTTCAAATAATTCTTCTCTGTCAAATATTTCAAAAGCAATCTGCGGATGAAGCTCCATAGCTTTTAAGGTTTCAAGCACGGGCTTTATGTCCAGTGAACCGTTTTTTAAAGAACTGTGTGCATCTTCATCTCCGAAATTATTATGAAAATGCATATGATGGAGCATTATGCCGTAATCTTTAATCCATTCTGAAACAGGGATTTTTGAATGAATATTACAATGTCCGATGTCAATTGTTGCTTTTAAATTCGGTGAATTAATCGCCGCTATAATGTTTCTTATAAGTTCATTATCCTTTTCGTGCACGTTTTCTATTGTGGCAATAATGCCTTCTTTTTCAAAGTGGGGAATTAATTCATTATAAAATTCAAGCGTGCCGAGGAAAAAACCATCTCTATATTTTTGCTGCATTAATAAGTTATTAAAACAGGTGTGAAAAACGACGGTCTTTGCGCCCAGTTCTGCGGCTATTTCAAAGCTTTGATAATATCTTTTAATTGAAGCCTCTTTAATTAAAGGGTCTTTTGATGTAACACAAAGATTTGAAAAAAATCCGTGAAGCGTTAAATCGTGCTCTAAATCTTTAACTGCATCTTTATAAATATTTAATGTTTCATCAAAATTTGTTTCAAGCTCTTTTAATTTGCCGAATCTGCTGATTTCTAAACCCGTTTTGAGCTCGTTTGCAATTTCTACGGCACCATAGATATTATGGAAATCAACTGTTGATGATATAAAAATTTTGCTTTTATTTTTCATAACAATTAGATTATAATTTAAAAACGGGCTTATGTATATTATTGAATTGTTTTTTAAATTAAAAGAGAGGCTTAAAGCCGCGCGCAAACCTCAAAATATTGATATTTCCGCTGATGAGGATGAAGCGGAAGAAAAATGCGAACATATTTTTTCGCCTGTTGATTCTACAAATACTGTTCTGGCATGTGTAAAATGCGGATATTTAATTCATTGCGGCAGTGATGAATTTAAAAAGAAAAATATTTTTGAAAATTCCGATAAACAAAACGATAAACTTTAACAACGGAGATGATTTTAGACGGCAATAGCTCTGTAAATTTTGTAAATAAGCCTTAAAAGTTTTTCATCTTTATTAAAAGCTTCCATCATTTCATTTTTAAGTTGTTCAGGAGTTTTTGCCATACTGTCAAAAGCAAAAAGTTCACAAGGTTCTATATCAAGCGCATTCACAAGCCCCACAAATGTTTCATATGAAGGATAAAACTTGCCGTTTTCAATATAGCTTATATTCGGTGTGTTAATTTCCACGCGTTCGGCGAGCTGTTCCTGCGTTAAGCCTCTTTTATTTCTGATTTCTTTTATTCTTTTTCCAAGAAGTTTTTTCATGCTGTCTGTCATTTTTTGCTCCTCCCTGTGCTTATTTTGCCCTAGAAGTGCAAATAAAATAATACTATTTATAGTATAAAAAGTACTTGAAATATATTACCTGATAGTATAATATATTGCTAAACAATATTTTTATTTAAAAAATTTAATGCAAAATATGATGAAAGGACTTGATAATGAAGAATTTCAGCGAATTTTTAATATTTCATAAAAGGCATGCCTTTTCATTAGTTGAAATGCTTATGGCGTTGCTGGTGGCATCATTGCTTCTTGCAGCATTAGCTCCCGTAATGACAAGGAAGTTGAGCGAAACCGTCAATGTATCAGGAGTCGGCGGAGCAATCAATCCTCCCGCAGGTTCTTATTGCTGGAGTACATCAAGCGGCGGCGGAAGTTCAAATATCAAGCTTGATAGTAATGGAAACAGGGTTGTAAAGTATAAAACAGAACCAAATGTGTTTTATGTTAATTTTGCCTTGGCATCGGGCGGAGGCGGCGGAGGCGGCGCATCACAATATAACAGTGTTGCAAAAGAATTAACCGGCGGAAACGGTACATCTTTAAAAATTGAAGCTAATATGGGCGATTTTGATATCGTGTCATTGATTGGCGGCGGCGGAGGCGGCGGAGGCGGCGCAGGTGTGGCAGCTTCTGTTACATGTACGGGATCGGTTTCAGCCAATAAATGCGCATGTATGGGAGGATATGTTTTTGATTCTAAAAATAACCTTTGCGTGTCTAAAAACATGGGTACTGCGACATTTTCAAATGCATCATCTAAATGTACATCATTACCAAAAGATACAAATAATTCAGGATGGTCCGTTCCAACAAGAACTCAGCTTGCAAACTGGAATACATTATATTCAGACCTTAATATAACAAGCGGAACAAAAATTTGGAGCAAAACATCTGCAAGTGGTTCTTGCGCAAGTAGTACTACGAAATACAGCTGTTATTGTGACGGAAGTTACAGAAGCGGATATTCTTCAAGCAGCAGTTGTTGCTCAGGATGTTCATACGGTAGCACAGCACCTAAGAATAAAAGTTGGTCTTATACCACATGTAGCGGTAATGTTCGCACGTACTCTACCACAATGTATTTGGAGTACTGCAGCAAAGGATGCTACGAAGGGGTTTCCGGCAATCTATCGGGGTGTCAGAATGCAGCAAACCACTGCAGCTATGGCAATTGGGGTAGTTTTGTGAGGTGCGACAAGAAAGTTCCTGCTAAAACAGGCGGTGATTCTTGTTCCGCTTCATCACAAAGTTCATGTAACAGTTATTATACCAACTATTACTATGGCACTCTATCCGGTTCTTCATGGAGTACAACTTACACCACCTCTTCTTCAACTTCTAATAATGTTCGTTGTATATATTCAGGCACCGGTGACGTAAATTCGGAAGGCTTTTATTCTTTATCAGGCGGAGGCGGCGGTGGAGCACCTGCGATACAGAATAATAATATAAATTCAAATGTGCTTGCAACATTCAGACAGAGAATTAAGGAAAATATTGGCGGATATATAGTGTTAGAAATAGGGGGCGGAGGGGGCGGAGGTGCAGGCGCTTCAAATAAAGCTCAAAAGGCGACAAATGGAAGTAATGGCGGACAGACATGTATTGCAATAACGGATAGTTCAAAAACCAATGTTAAATACAGGATATGTTCTCCTGGCGGCAAAGGCGGCGGAGCAGGAAACGGTGCTGCAGCAAATGCTTCAACTGCGGGATGGGGTGCTGCAGGGGCCGGAACGGGGGTTTCAGGGGCATGTTATGCTATTGATTATACATCCGGAACTGCTCAAACAGAAACGTTTGATTGTTCAACAGCGGGCAAGGCGGGCGGAAATGGCGGGGCAAGCTCTTCAAATCCTGTGGCGGGTGGTAAAGGTGGTGCAAGTGTTGTAAACAGTACACAGGTTGGCGGAACACAGGTAGTAGCAGGAGTGAATGCAAGCTCTTCCAACTATGGCGCAGGCGGCGGCGGTGCTTCAGCTAATCTGTCAGGTTCAAGCTACAGTTATGGTAAAGGTGGTAACGGTGCAGGCGGATATGCAAAGCTTGCGTATAAGATTAAGTATGACGCAGGCGGCGGCGGAGGCGGCGGAGCAGGAAATCTTGCAATTATAAAAGAATACAGGGTTAATCAGGCAGAATGTACATTTACGATAGGCAGAGGCGGTGCAGGCGGGAGTGTATCAACAAACGGAAAAAACGGCGGAGATACAAGCGTAATATGTACTACTGCGGGCGGTGAAACATTTAAGGTATACGGCGGTGAAGGCGGTAAAACGGGAACTACTGCTTCAACGCTCGGCGGACAATCCACGGGTGGTGCAGGCGGCAGAGCCGCAATCGGTACCGGAAATATTGCATACAGTGAAGATATTATCTCGCTCGCACCTTCCAAAAAGACTACAAAATCAGGCTTAGCAGGTACTGCGGGCGGTGTGAATGATAATACCTATACTAATTATATACCGGGGTCGTTCAGTGCAGGCGGCAGAGGAGGAACCTCAGGCGCAGGCAAGAAAGGTGCTTGCGGGGCTATGCTGAATGATGTTGTTTGTACTTATTCACACGATATTACGCCTAATGCAGATGCTATTAAGGGCGGGAGTATGCCTGTCGGGGATGTTAAATTTCTTGATATGGCAGTGGCTGAATCTTATGGTGAATCAAGTGCAGGCGGCGGAGGCGGCGCATGGCAGATACAAACAGGTTCAGGAGCAGGCGGAGACGGGCTCGGCGGATATGCCTGCATATGGTGGGAGAAGACAGAATAGAATATTATTTAATTTTAGATGAACAACTTTTCAATTGGCGCATATTGTAACCTTATGCGCCTTTTTTTATTAATCAAAAATCAAAACAAAATAACATAAACTTTCTTAACCTTTTTGCCTGTGAGCTAATGAATAATTATAATATCCATGGGGAACGTATCGTTTAAAATTCGGAATATAAAAATTGAACAATGCTACAGGGCAAAATCTTTGTTTTTTATTCGGCTGGTTTGACAGCATACTGAATGTTGTTTTATCAAAGACGCTTACTGCGTTTTGGGAAAATAAATTTAACTGTGTTACTCAATCTTTAACAACAAATTTCAGTGTGCGGGATGATTTTGCGTCAAAAGGAGAAATTTATTTTACCTCGGAGCTTCCGATACATTCCCATCAAAAGGCCTATGTCAGGCTTTCAAGTGAATTTGTCCGCATTTTATTTCACGAGACCTTTGGTTCAAATTCACCTGTATTTAAGCTTCAAAATTTATCCGAACTTGAGATTAAAATTTTAAATTCTTATTGCGAATTTTTAAATGAATCCATAAAAGCCTTTATTGTGCCGCATGATAAGATTCCTAAAGAAAATTTAAAAAATAAGGGAATGTATAATACAACATTTTTAATCGCAAAAAACAAAGAAAAAATAGGCAAAGTTGTAATTTCCCTGCCGCAAAACTGTCTTATGACAGCACCTGTTGAAAGAAAAAATAATTTTGCACTGGAAGATTTTCTTGAAACATCAACAAGCGTAAATATTCTGGCAGGTAC
Organism: Candidatus Gastranaerophilales bacterium; assembly: GCA_910587245.1. Taxonomy (GTDB): domain Bacteria; phylum Cyanobacteriota; class Vampirovibrionia; order Gastranaerophilales; family Gastranaerophilaceae; genus MGBC122484. The sequence goes on along the minus strand of CAJULX010000033.1, from coordinate 5,373 downwards.
ATCAAGGCTTGCCTTAAACGACCTTAAAAATTTAACACCGGGGGATATTATCCTTCTTGAACACAGCAATATAAATAAAATGGAAATTAGAACCGGAAAAATTAAACAGGGCTTTAAAGTAAATCCTGAGCCTTCTTTAATGCTTGAATTGGATGAAGATGAACACGAATTGGGAGCAGATATGACTGATAATCAAAACATCTGGGATGATATACAAATTGAAGTCGGAGCCGAATTTGACAAAGTAAAAATGACCCTTGGAGATTTAAAACAGATTTCAAAAGGGCTTGTTATTGATTTAGGGCCGATACTTGATAATAAAATTTCACTTTTTGTGGAAAATAAAATTGTGGCAAAAGGTGAGCTTGTCATTATAAATGATAAATACGGCGTAAAGATTGATGAAGTTTATTCTTCAAATCCGGAACCTGCTCCCCAGCCTCAAGTACAGGAAAATCAGGCAGCGTCGCAGGCAAAACCTCAAGGTGCACCTGCTAAAAAACCTGCACAAAATGCCGCTCAAAATAATCCTCAAAAAGCACAAGGTAAGCCTGCTCCTCAAGCAAATCCCAAACAGGTGCAAAAAATGGCACAGGCAAGTGCTGAAGCTGCTGGAGATGTTGAAGAATTTGATTATTCGGATTTTGAAAATTAGGAAAGTTAAAAATAAAGGAGTTTTTAGCAGATGTTACAGTATATAATGGCTTTCAGTTTATATACCCTTGCAATGATAGGAATATTCTTTATTGCCTTTGTTGTATACAAAAAAACAACGGATTCCAATAACTCAAAACTTGGTGAAGGAATTAAAATTGAAAACATGTTAAGGCTTTCCCAAAGAAAAAGTTTGTATATTGTAAATGTTCAGGGGGAAAGATTTTTAATAGCATCGGATGCTGAAAATACTACATTTCTTGCAAAACTTGCGGACAGAGAAATTAAAGTAAAAGAATTTGAGGGTTTAAATACAGAAAAAGATTGTGTTTTACAAACTCCCAAACCTCCAAAAACTCTTTTATACAGCCCGACTGATATTAAAACGGGTGATTCGGCTTCTAAAAAACAGGTTGAACAATATATAAAAGAACTGCAAATGATTGATAATGCACACACTGAGCTTGAAAACACGGAAGAAGAATATTCAAATGCAGTGGATATAAAAACAAAGAATCATATTATGAAAAATATATTAAAAGAATTAGAAAATAATTCAAAAAGGACAAATATTTAATTATGGATGTTGTAATAAAAGATTTAAATCCTGTTATACAGCTTTTAATGGTAATGACCTTGTTTTCGCTGTTGCCCTTTGTATTTTGCTGTATGACATCCTTTTTAAGGTTTACGATAGTTTTTTCAATGTTAAAAACCGCAATGGGTACCCAATCCGTTCCTCCCGCAATTGCTTTAATCGGGCTTGCTTTGATTATGACGCTTTATACAATGTCACCTGTTTTCCAAAGCATGTATGAAGCAGGAAGAGTACCTTACGAGCAAAACGGTGATATTGTTTTAACCCTGCAAAAAGGTTCTGAACCTTTAAAGGAATTTATGCTGAAGCAGACACGTCAGGAAGATTTAGCATTTTTTATAGAAAAAACACGCAAAGTAATGCCCGAAACCCCTGAAGAATTAACTCTCTGGGAAGTAGCTCCGGCATATATTATAAGTGAATTAAAAACATCCTTTGAAATAGGATTTATAATATTTATACCGTTTATTGTATTAGACCTTGTTGTTGCAAACATTCTGCTTGCACTCGGTATGTTTATGTTATCGCCCACCATTGTATCACTGCCCTTTAAACTGCTCATATTCATAGCAGTTGACGGGTGGAGCTTAATTGTAAAAGGTCTTGTGGAGAGTTTTAACTGATGGAATTATTAACGGAATATCTTGCAAAAGGTTTTATAACAATGCTTTCTGTATCACTGCCCTGTGTACTTGTGGCGGCAAGTGTCGGACTTGTTGTCGGCATATTACAGGCGGTAACACAGGTGCAGGAGCAGACAATAGCAGCCGCGCCTAAGATTATATCCGTATTTTTAACGATTATAATTCTCGGTATGCTTTATATAAAAATATTAACGGAATACTTCAGGGAAGGCACTAATCTTGCATTTAATGTCGTAACACGTTCTGCCAATTACGTTTTACCTGAGGATTATTATTTCCATTCAAGACCGTTTGCATCGGAAATGAAAGACATCATTAATAAAAAGACGGATGAAATTAATACCATTATGAAAAACCCCGGGAAAATTCCATGGTCTGAGCAGCAGTTTAAAGATAAATACACTCCTGCAAGCAGAGGTGCCAACCCGAGACCCAATTTCATAGAAACAAATAAAATGCTTGGAAGATAAAAATGTTTAAGAAAAATATTACAATATTATTAATATGTTTAATTTTTGGCGGCATACCCGTATACGCAGATGTTATAGCACCTGCGCTCCAATATTTAAGAGAAGATTATCCTTCCGCTTTTTTATCAAATGAAGATTATCATCTTAAATTAAATACAACAAGAAGATATAAATTGAGATGCACGGATGAAATAACCGCTATTGCAACAGGCGATACGGAAAATCTTAAAGCGTTTGAAAACGATGAACCTGATGAAGAAAAAATGCTTTATGAACTTAATACAAAAGATGTCATCATAAAAACAAAATATGAAACTTATACCTATATGCAGATTTATACAAACACTATAAACCCTATAACGGTGCTGCTTTCAATAAATTCTAAAAACGAAGTGCCTCCGCTTATGAAATTCGGTGATTGCACAATGTTTGAAGATATTAACTAGGGAGGTTTGAATTGGATTTAGTATTAAGCCAATTTGCAAAATTATTCCCTGAAATTAATCTTGCCCTTGGTGCGGGCGTTATGATTTTTTCAAGATTTATAGGCTTAATGCAATTTGCTCCCGGGTTTAACAGAAAAGAAGTTCCAACAATTGCAAGGCTTTCTTTTGCACTTATTATGACGGTTATTGCAGCTTCCGTTATTAAAATTCCTCAACCTCCTGCACATACATCAATGATTTTGTGCATTATTTTAAATTATCTGTTCGGCGCACTGATTGGATTTATCACAAATTGCGTTATAGCAACAATTACAGCAGGCGGGGATATGATAAATACACAGATGGGTATGTCTTCCGCTATGGTTATGGACCCGACTTCAAAAGCGCAGACTTCAATTGTAGGAAATCTTTTTACGCTCTTAGGAGTAATAATTTTTATGTCGATAGGCGGGCTGTACTGGCTTATAGAGGCTTTTATAAGAAGTTTTGAAATCTTTTCAATGTATGGAATTAATATGCCGCTTGAAAAAGTTGTAAATATGGATTATCTCATTCTTTTAACATCAAATATTTTTGTGGTGGGTATGCAGATAGCTTCCCCCGTGCTTCTTGCGACACTCGGGCAGGATATAATCCTCGGTACAATTTCAAAAACAGCCCCGCAGGTAAATGTTTTTCAGATGAGCTTTCTTTTTAAGCCCGTTATGGGGGCTTTGATTCTGACCTGGATTTTACCTATGCTTGTAAACGTTATAACAGAATATATCAGCTCATTTTCAAATATTTTTTAGTTTTTTGCATAATAATTAATAATATAAAAAAAGGCGCATAAGGTTACAATATGCGCCATTGAAAAGTTGTTCATCTAAATTTGTCATTATAAAGAAATAAAACGATTGCGGTAATTCTGTATTATTTCACTACTGCACACTCTTATACTCCAATATCACAAACCCGTCTCCGCCTTTACCGCCTTTGCCTCCCATTCTTTCAAGCACGGCTCCTCCTCCGCCGCCTGCACCAAACATCCCGTTTCCTCCGTTAGGATTAGCAATTGTTGAATAAGGAAAACAATCAGAGCCTAAACTTGAAGATGTTAAACTTGTTCCTCCGCACCCCGGTTTAACGGGACCTAATGATGTATCCAATCCGTCATTTGATTTTATGCTTTGATTACATACTTTATTGCCTTCTTCATCTTGTGAATTATACAAGCATGCAAGATATCCTCCCATACCCCCGTAACTTTCATCTGCTTTTTGTCCCATAACTATATTCAAGTTTCCTTGAACATATTCTTTATATAGTTCAGAGTAGCTGTCAGGATATTTAACTTCACCCCCATGAACTCCTAAATCCATAGTTCCGTTTTCTCCTTTTATCCCGCCTCTTGCAGTTAGGGTTACATTCTTTCCTCCTGATTTAACAGCAACGGTTGTATTTCCCCCTATACCTCCATTTACTGAACCTTCTCCGCCTTTTCCTATATTTATTACCATCTTTCTGTCATTCTGTTCAAAGTTAGTTAATACCTTTTGCGTAAATTCTCCCACAGTTCCGCCTCCCCCGTTACTTCCTCCCCATTCAACATAGATGTAGCCGTTTGCTCCTTTACCGCCCGTACCGAAGCTTCCGTTTGCACCGCCTCCGCCACCTCCTCCGCCTGTACCGTAATTGGTTGATATTGCATTGCCGCCCTCAGCGCTTGTGCCTCCGCTTGCTCCGCCGGGCAAAACAGTACCGTCCAATTTATATGATGTCCCACCGTATCCTCCTGCTCCGTTTTGAGCATCGGATTCAAGGTACCCTTGTCCTCCTTGTGTACCTCCGTTTGTATAATTATTTTTTGTCCAGTTATTATATTTTGCGAAAGAAGAAAGATTATTTGTTCTTATTCCTCCTCCAAGTCCTCCCGTGGCTGCAATATATGATTCATCGCTTTCATACTTTCCGCCTCTTCCTCCCGATACACTTGCGAGGGTAGTACCGGATGCGGTAATACTTGTTGCAGTACCATCATTACCATTTGATGCAGCCAATGTTTGGACAGCACCTCCTGCTCCTATATTAAAGCTAAGCTTTTGACCGGGAGTTACATTAATTTCTCCTATCCATATTTGTCCTGCACCTCCGCCACCACCACCATTGGAGGGTATGGAGTAATTACATTTTAAAATATTGGCAACGGGTGCCCATGAAATAAGCATATAACCATTTCTACCAGGGGTAGAAACACCAGTATGGTTTTGCCCTGTTAACCCGCCAGCACAATAATTGGCATTTCCTATTGGTGAAGTACCGCCGGCACAGCTGCTATTGCTTTGGCAAACTGCACCGTCATTTCCTCCGGCACCGGCTTTGCCTGTACCTGCACCCCCTCCTAATCCGCCGCCCCCGCCCCCGCCCGAGCTGCCATTAGAAGAAGAGCTTGAACAACCCCCGCTGCAACCCCCGCCCCCGCCTGCAGCAACTAAAAAGAATTCGGTATCTGCAGAATTTCCGTATCTTCCGAAGAATGTGGCTCCGCCCCCGCCACCTCCCCCACCCCAAGGTGAGGCACC
>CAJULX010000032.1 GCA_910587245.1 Candidatus Gastranaerophilales bacterium | reverse complement strand
TTTGCCCATGACGAGATTTGAACTCGTGGCCTCTCCCTTACCAAGGGAGTGCGCTACCCCTGCGCCACATGGGCACATGCCATGTTTAAAATTTTTTAAATGTTCAATTTTAAAAATTAGCCGATGATGGGACTCGAACCCGCAACCTACGGTTTACAAAACCGTTGCTCTACCATTGAGCTACATCGGCATTTTTATTTTGCAGTTTGTTAATTTCATAACAAATCACAATTTCAATAGAACCATGTTATTCAAGACATACTAAACTGTCAAGTTATTTTTATTCAAAAGATAATTTATTTATAAAATATCAATCAGATTATTGAAAAAAGATTTTATTTTAAACTTTTGTGCGAGTTTAAATTTTTTAAGATACCTAATGCTAAAATTGTAAAAATCCCCTCTGTTTTCAAGGTTTTTAAACTTTTTATACCAGAAAAGACAAATTTTAAAGGTATTTCGGGCGTAAAATTTTTCTATAATACTGTAATTGCAAGTATTTTCATATTTTTTAACAATTTCTTCACTTGCAAAAATTGTTTTTATAACTTCATCAACAAGATTATACTTGCCGTTCTTATAAGGCTTTTTGTGCCCTCTTCTGTAATAATAAACAGGTTCTTTGCACAAAAGAATTTTATCTGTACCCAAAAGCGCCTTATAAAAAAGCGGGATGTCTTCTGCAAGATGAATTATGGGGGATTCTATATTATTTTTTAAAATAAATTCGCGTTTATACGCTTTTCCCCATGCTTCAAAATTTACGTTTAAAATTTCCCCGTTTGTGTTTTGAATATTGATATATCCTTCTTTATCTTTTAAATTTTTTAAAGGAAAATATTCTTTAATATCTCCTCTGTGCTCCCTTATGGCATAATAAGGCGCAAGGATAACATCTGCGTCATATTTTTCATTTGTTTTATAAAAATTTTTTAATGCAGCCGTATGCAGTTCGTCATCCGCATCAAGGTATACAATATATTTTCCTTCCGCTTTTGAATTCCCGAAATTTCTTGAATAAGCAAGCCCGCCGTTTTTATTCTTAAAAATTTTCAGTTTGTCATCGTTGAATTTTTTTAAAATTTCTTCGCTGTTATCGGTTGAGCCGTCATTTACGACAATTACTTCGTATTTGCCTTTAAAATCCTGGTTTAATGCGCTTTTAACGCATTTTTCAATATATTTTTCCTGATTGTAAAGAGGAATTATTATGCTGAAAATAAAATCATTCATGAATTATATTTTACAATAAATTTATGTGTTGTATAATAAATTCTATATTATTAGCAATTTGTGAAAAATGGGATTTTAAAGCGGAATAGATGAGAGTTATTCAGACTAAAAACGACACTATAAGACTTATATTCAACCCCAAAACAGACGGGCTCTGCCTTTCTGATTTTTTAATTGTAAGGGACGGTAAAGATAATTTTCTGGCACAGATTATTGAAATCTATGATGATAAATTTAATCAGGAAGAAAACGTTGCCGGTATTAAGCTCGTATACAGGATTTTACCTGATTTTCAAGTTGTGCCCTACGATAATTTCACTCCTTCAAGAGAATGTGAAATTGCAAAAATTAAACCCGAAGAAATTGAAAAATGTTTAAATATTGATAAAATCACCGTTCCGTTTGGAATTTCCGCCAAAAATAATAAAATTGTTGAAGTGAATCTTGATTTTTTCAATAATAATCCTGTAGTTTTTGCGGATAAACTTGATGAAGTAAATTGTGCTTTTGAAAATATAGCTCAGAAATTAAAATCGCATAGAACAGTTGTAGTTATTGACTATACCGGAAATCTAAATATTAAAAATGCGAAACGGATTAAAGCCCGTGAAGATTTTAAACTTCCCCTTGACAGCTTCTCTCTTGATTACATTCAGGAAAAAGCCTTAAGAGAGGTATCCCCTGAAGCTACAAGCGAGCTTGAAGATATGTTTGTTGAATTGAAGAAATTTTCAGATTCAACAGAAGACAAATATATTCCGTTCCCGAGATTTATCAAGGTTATAGAACAGCAGTATAAGGCAACCCCCGTTCCTGAATTACACCTTCTTTTAACCAGATTAAAAAGATATTCAAACGACGGGCTTTTCAGCCGTTCTAAAAAAGAATTTCAGGCAATTTCAAAAGCTGTGCAGAAAGAAAATATTGTTATTATTGATTTTTCAAATCTAAAACTGGAATGGCACAGAGAATTTTTGGAATTTACCGTAAGGCAGATAAAAGATTTTGATGCTTATTTGCTTTTAAGGCTGAATGAAAACAATTCAAACCCTGAATTTATCAATAATCTGTACCTTCAAAATCCGAAATTAAATATAATCTCAAGCATTTCTTACGGTTTTGCTAAAATGCCGCAGGTAATGGAATTTACAAGAAATTATATACTCTATAAAACTTTAAACCCGAGACGTGATTTTGGTTTTGCAAATTATCAAATTGCGGCTCTAAATTCTTCATCTTTCTTAATATTTGGTAAAGATACAATGGACTTTATGTTCACGCTTAAGAATTATATTTTTGATGAAGAAGATATTAACAAGGTTGAAGATAAAAAGATTTACATTGATTTGAATCTTGAATTGGAAGAAATGACTTCCGTTGAGCTTGCGGAAGGCAATTTTGATCTTAAAAATGTTCATATCCAAAATGACCGTAAGCGCCTCGGTGACGCTGTTGCGATAAATGAAATATTACCGGGATACGGTGAAAGTAAAGAAGAAACTCAAGATACACGGGAAGAGGCGGAAAGTGCCGAAGAACTGCAGGATGTTCCCCTTGTTGAAGATGAAATAAAAGATGAAAATCCTGTTGAAAATGAACCGGAAATTTCCGAAGAAGAAACAGAAATTGAAGAAGTATCTACAGAAACCGAAACAATCGAACAAATAGCAGAAGTAACCCAAGATGAAACCGCAGAGATAATTAAAGAACACTCTGAAGTAAAAAAAGAGGAATTATCCGTTGTTGCAGATGATGCCAAAGTAGCTGAACTCATTGAAGCGAGCCTTAAAAATGACGAAGAATATATAAAAGAAATTTCCGTTAAAAATAATGAAGAAAATGAAATTCCTTTAAATGAAGATGAACTTGATTATTTTGTAAACCCCGAAACGGCTGATACTCCTGCTCAAAATTCCGATAATACGGAAGAAGTGCAGAATGATGAAGTTATAACATCTGAAATGATAAGTGATGCCGTTAATAATGAAAATCTTGAAAAAGAACTTGAAAAAGGCCTTGAAATAGAGGCGGACAATGCTTTAAAAAAAAAATCAAAAGATACTGATGAAGCGGTAAAACAGGAAGATAAAGCGGAAGAAACAGCTATAAAACAGGATGTCAAAGAACAACAGCCTGTAAATCCTGTCGCATCCGAGCCCGAGATGATAAAAGAAGTTCCCGTTAAAGAGGAGCCTGAAAAAGAAACTCTTGAAAGCCTAAAAGAAGAAGCACACAGCGTACTTGAGCAGGAAAGCGTTCAAAAGGCTCTTGCTGTAGCAGATAAAGAAGAAACGGCAATTATGCCTGCAGGCGATACGGACGACAAGACATCCGTTGTGCCTGCAGATACCGAAACGAAGCTTCCTGTTTCAGCGGATAATACGGCTAATATTCCGGCAGAAAATTTACCTGAAACGCAGGAAGAAAGCATACCTGCAAAGTCGCAGACTGCCGCACCTAAAAAAGTTAACCCTGATGAAGCCATAATTATTGTTAAAGAAAAACCGAATCTTTTAATAGATGATTTTAGTGAAAATACGGATGAAACATCTGAAGAATCCGCTTTGCAGGATGAAGAAGATACGGTATCTTTAAAGGAACTTGCTCAAAAATCAATTGAAGCAAGGTTTGATGAAGTTATACAAGAAACGAGAAAACCTGCAGCTCAAAAGAAAAATAAGCTTCAAATTAATGAAAACGTATCAATCGATATAGATGTTTTGAAAAATAAAGAAGAAAGCACCCAATCTTCCCTTCCTATCTTTAAAAACAATGAAGCGGATGAAGATATTCCCGGGTATGATTTTGCCGAAGGCATGAAAGTTTCTCATGAAAAATACGGAACGGGAAATATTTTAAAGGTTGTAAAATATTCTAACAGATGTCTTTTACAGATTGAATTTGAAGAATCCGGAAAAAGGCTTCTTGATCCGAAAATTGCAAAAATTAAGCCGATACAATAGTGTTAATAATTGCACATTAAAACAAGCTTTTACTTGCTGCTCATTTCAATATATTGTACAGCTTCTTCAATAGTATCAAATACACGGATTACATTGTTTAAAAATACGTAATTTAAAGCCTTCAAAACATCTTCGGACGGTTTTACGATAATAAATGTACCGTTCTTTTGTGCGGTTGCTTTATAAACTTCCGCAAAAACTCCGGCATAATTATCGGAAAATATTTTCACATGCTCCATATTGAATATAATATTGGGTTTTCCCGTTAAAACATCCGTGTTTACTTCTTTTACAATGTTATCAATATATGTTTTATGGTTGATTTTATAAATTGATAAAACGCAGATATCGTCATTGATATAATATTTTTGAAATTCTTCGCTGCTTGTTTTTGAAACCGAATTTGAAATAAATTTCATAACGTTTTCATGCCAATCAGGCTGCTTCGGAATAAATTCATCCACCCCTAAAGAGTAGCATTTCTGCACCATCTGCTTATCATCGGTTCCTGAAACAACAAGCATTTTGAAATTTTTATTTTCTTCGTTTTTAAGCTTATTTGCTTCTTCAACAACGGCAAAACCATCCTGTGCATCAGGCAGAAACAGGTCAACAATTAAATAATCAAAATGCTTCTTTTTAAATTCCGAAATTGCCTCTTCCTTATTTCTTGCAACATAAACATTCATCCCGATTTTTTTCAGCATGGAAGTAAGCTGGAATATTGATAATTCCATATCATCCACAATTAAAACATTCAAGTTTTCTGCCGTAAAGAAACTTAAAGGATAATTAAAAAAGTTTAATTTCCTCTCAATTGCAATTAATGCTTTCGATACGGTATTTTCATCGGCTAAATCAGGGTTTGCATCAATTCCTGAAATTTTAATTAAATTAAAAAGCTGTTCTTTTGTTAAAACTATCTCGTTTGCCATATCTGTTATTATACAATATTTTCCAAAAAAACAAAACGAAAAAAATGATGATATAATAGATTTGAATGATAAAAATATTAAAATATGAAGAGGAAATATGGAAACTAAATTAAACACAAGTGCATTCGGTAAAAATGATATAAGGGGAATTTTTCCGTCAGCCGTTAATTCGGAAGTTTTTTATAATGCGGCAATCGGGTATGTACGCTTCTGTTTAAACCGTCTCAAGGAAAAAGGAACCCTAAAGCGCGCCGATGAATTGTGTTTTTGCGTTTGTATGGATGCAAGGCTTCATTCTAAAGAATTAAAAGATGCCGTAATAAACGGTTTAACTTCATACGGTGCAAATGTTGTAGACATAGGCCTAGCACCCACTCCCCTCGGGTATTTCAGCGAATTTGCAAAAATCCCCGATGAAATTTTGGAAGGAAGAAAAATAAACGGTGCGCTTATTATTACAGCCTCTCATAATCCTGCCGAATATAACGGCCTAAAAATGACTTTTAATAAATCAAGCCTGACGGAAGATGATATTAAAGAAGTTAAAAAAGAAAGCGAAAAAGCCTATGAGCTTTCAAAAGAAAGCAGGCTTCCTTACCTTCAAAAAGGTTTTGTAAAAGAATTTAATCTTGTTGAAGTTTATCAGGAAAAACTTCTGGACGGTTTTTCAAAATGCGCTTCAGGTTTGAAAATAGTTGTAGACAGTGCTAATGCCACAGCAGGCATTGTTGCACCCAAAATTTATGCTGATATGGGGGCGGAAGTTATTGAATTATATTCCGAACCCGACGGCCATTTCCCGAATCATCACCCCAATCCTTCGGATGAATCCACGCTTGATGATATAAAACATGCCGTGCTTCAGGAAGGTGCGGATTTTGGTATAGCATTTGACGGCGATTCCGATAGAATAGGCGTTATAGATTCGAAAGGAAAAATGATAACAGGGGATAAACTGCTTTTAATCTATGCTCTTGATTTAATTGAATCGCTTAAACCCCGCGGAGAAAAGCCCACAGTGGTATCGGAAGTAAAATGCTCACAGGTTTTATACGATACAATTAACGAAAACGGTGGCAATGCCGTAATGTATAAAACGGGGCACGGGTATATAAAATCTAAAATGAAAGAAACAGGCGCACTTTTAGCAGGCGAGATGAGCGGGCATATCTTCTTTAAAGACAGATACTACGGCTTTGATGATGCGATATATGCAGGCATGCGCTTAATTGAAATTGTTTCAAAAAATAAAAAACAAAACAAAGATTTTAAGGTTGAAGATTTGCTTGAACCTTTTAACAAAGTATTTATTTCAAAAGAAATACGTCTTAAATGCCCGAATGAATTGAAAAAAACCGTGCTTGAAGAATTAAAAAATTATGTAAATGATGAACTTTTTAATTCAAAAATTAAAGATATAGTAACGCTTGACGGGATGAGGATAATTTTTGAAGACGGCTTTGCCCTTATAAGACAATCAAATACGGAGCCTGTTTTCACAATGCGCTTTGAAGCGAAAACAAAAGAGCAGTGCGAAAATTATCAAAATGCCCTTGTTAATTTAACGGAAAAACTGGTTGAAAAAGTTTCGGAATAAAAATTATACGTTTTTATAAAGGTATAAAATAACTAGCAAATTATTTTATTTTCATGTTTTATATAAGCCCGGCCCTTTTAAAAACGACATGATAAAATGGTTCCAGCCTTTCAATAAAGAGAAGAAAAAATAAATAAGAGGATATTTAGATGAGAATAAACCCGATATCAATGACATATAATCGTCAAAATTCTAGACCCCAAAATCAAAATAATAATCAAAATGTAAACTTTGGAAGATTTGCGGATGATGAAGCAAGAAACATTGCTTATGATTATTTAAAGGTTGATGAGAGCGATTGGCACAAAGCGGCTTTTGATTATCTGGATGAAACACCTTTTGTAACCATTAAAAGTGCGATAAATAAAGGTAAAACTTTCATTTATGCTGTGGCTGAAAAGAGAGCCATAAATAAACATGAAAATAAAAACTTGTTTACTGATATGCTGGATTGGCATTATAGTGACCTTGCAGGCTTAAGAATGAATAAAGATGCAAGAGAGGCCAAAGTTACTTCTGAATCTGGATTTTTAACAACATTAGAAGATTTCACAGATACACATAACTTGTATGAAAACTTCTATGATTGTGAGCACGGTTATTACGGAAAAAGAAAAAAACCCTCTCCCGCTCATGGGGAACCTGTTGAAAGCAATATGGAAAAAGCTTGGGATTTATACGGTTTTAGGAATTAATTTGTAAACTTTTGTTTCAGTAATTATTTTAAATTTTAATTCACACGCAAAAAATTTTTTTCACCGTTCTTTAATATCCGAAAGGAACAAAAAGAACGGGCTATTATTTTATGCCATTATCGGTTAAGAATTTTAATAAAAATTCTACCGTGTCTAAAAATCATAAAAGCAATCTAAGCTTTACAGGTTTAAAGACAGGCAATGTTGCTCACCTCAAAGCTATTCAAAACATAACAAACTGCAATTTAGGCGGTATGTTTGATAATTTGAAAAACAAAGCAGGGAGCGATTTTTTACAGGGAAGCACCTATAAAAAAGCTAATTCCTTGGCGGATACTTTAAAATACCCGTTCACTAAAATGCCTTTGGAGATTTTAAATTTCATCAGCGAAAAATTTAAAATCCAAAGCTTATATGACAGCAAACTTTTAGTTGATTTTAGAAAGGCGGGTGAAAGTGAAGCATACGAAAGAGCATTCAGAGGATTACTGCAAAATGGCGACGCTTTTCTTGATGGTGTTGCAAAAGACAAAGGATTTAAACCCTCTGATATTGAAACCTTCTTATGCAATGGTACAGGTGAAAGCAGATGCGGAAACTTCCACGAAATTTGCTCGGATGTAGTTGATAAATATTTTAAAAACTTTGATGAAAATTTAACCTCCGGAAAAGCGAAATACAATACAACCCATGAAAGAACCATAGCAAGACTGGTTTCGGGGATAATTCCCGCAATTGTGCTTGGAAATGATTTTTACAACAAATCAATTAAAAACGGAAAAAGTGAAGCGGAAGCTGAAAAAGAAGCCGCAGGAAAAAGAAAACAGGAAATTATTGCAACCGCAGAAGAAGCGGCATCACAGTATTTTATGCTTGGTGCATTTTCAAGTTTTGTAAACAATTCAACCTTCGGTGCTCCTATTATTAATACACTCCTCGGGCTTGGTTTTCATATAACTTCAAGATTATCCACAGGCAGACCCTTAACAAGAATAAAAGCACCCGAAGCAAAAACCATAAATATCCTTTCAATGAATAGTTTTATGGATTCTATAAAGAATAAAAAACCTGTTGAATTTGAAGAAGTTCAACCTCAAATTAAAAAAGATGATAAAAAACATCTTTTAAGCTTTAAAAATATTGCTCTTGCCTGTCTTGCAAGCATAGGTGCAGGATTTGCATTAAGGAATTTTAAAAATACAAAAACATTTGAAAATATTAAAAATTCAATTATGAATTTTGAACCTGTTAAAGCTGCTACAGATAAATTTAAAAAAGCAACAACGGGTGAATTATTGGTTGATAAAAAAGAATTTAAAAACTTTGCTAATGTGTTGAATGATTGCAAGTATAAGGATATGCTGCAATATTACAGAGGCAAAATTAAAGATTCTTATTTACTTAAAGAAGATGGTAAATATTATATTGGCCAATATGAAAAATTTGCAAAAATTCCTCTTTTAAATATTGAAATTTCTAAAAAAGAACTTTATAGCTTACCTCTTGCGCCTTTAAAGATTGTAAAAGAAATTGTAACTTATCCGTATAAGCTTGTAAGCTCTGCACTTGAAGGATTAAAAGTAATTGATAAACCTGTGCCGAATAAACTTGATAATAAAGCCAATCTCGTAAATACTTTCCTTGATTTCAGAAAACAAGCTGAAAAATTTGACGGAAATATTGAAAGTGAAGAATTCTTAGAGCATTATGCAAAACACATTGAGAAAAACTGGTTAAGCTCTTTAAACAAAGAAACAAAATCCAATGTTGATAACTGTAATATCGGCAGATTAACCGCACTCTTGGGTGTATTTGCTTCCATTTATTTTGCAACAACGGATGATTATAACGCAACCTTGAGCCAAACCGGTGATGTTGAAAAAGCTAATAAAGACGCTCGTTTGAGGGGTGTTAATAAAATTATAAGAACATCCGTTCAAAATGTTGTTATGTGCTTGAATGGTTTATTTAAAATACCTTACGGAAACAGCTTAATCGGCGCGGGTGCAATCACGGCAGGTGTAACGCTTATAACGGATAATATTTCAAGGGTATTATCCGGCATGCCTTCAGTGAAAATGAACAAAGAACAGCTTGAACAATACAATAAAAATAAAAAAGAAGGGGCTCTGAAATGGTACTATAATGCCCTTGATAAATTAACCGATTAAATTTCTCTCTTTATTTGCTGTAAGCAAAACAGGATATCATTATGATATCCTGTTTCATTATGAAAAAAACTATTTATACCTTGATAACTTTTAATATGGCTGGATGGCTTTGTATCCGCAGTGTCTGCGGTTTATTTATTTTTTTGGTTATATTATATTTCATTCTCCTAAAGTGCAATAAAATTTATTATACTTAATTCCGGTAATTTAAAAAATTTTTGTTGCTATAATGGTTTCTATGAAAAGAAGAAACTTCAAAAA
Organism: Candidatus Gastranaerophilales bacterium; assembly: GCA_910587245.1. Classification (GTDB taxonomy): domain Bacteria; phylum Cyanobacteriota; class Vampirovibrionia; order Gastranaerophilales; family Gastranaerophilaceae; genus MGBC122484. The sequence goes on along the minus strand of CAJULX010000032.1, from coordinate 10,748 downwards.
TTTAATAATATCGGCATGCTTGCTTGTTTTGCTGAGTGCGGCATCAGCTTTTGCGGCATCCTCAGCCAATCTTCCTTTGGATGAGCAGATTTCAAAAATCGAAAATTCTGTTTTAGGGTTAAATTATTCAAAAGAATCTGATTCAGACCGTTTAAAACGCATTGAAGATGAAGTTTTCGGCTCAAGCTACAATTCTTCAAAATTATCCCTGCAGGATAGAATCGATAAATTAAATTCTGCCCTCGGGCTTGAAACCCTTGCAGAGGCTAAAGCTCCCGTTTCGGAATTATACAAAGATGAAGCGGAAGGTGTAAATTATCCCGTTGTGGATATGTTTGAAATGCAGTTATTCGGCAAAAATTTTAAAGATGAAAATATTTATAAAAGACTTGAACGTCTTGAAGAAAAGACTTTCGGCGCGGCGAAAAAAGGCGATTTAGCGCAAAGAACGGACGCGCTTAAGGCTAAAATTTCAATGATGAAGCCGTCTTCCACCCTTCCGAATTATCAAACGGGTGAATATTTCAGGAAAGTTGACCCGAAAGATTATCAAAATAACTACGCCTATGGTGATATGCCAGAAAATCTTGCTCCCGGTGAAGAAGATGTTATAGCAAAAGCAAGACAGGATGCGCTTAACCGTGCAAATCAAAGCGGCAGACAGTCTTATGATTATAATTACGGATACGGTGGTTCTGATGCTTCATTGCAGATTGCGGGACTTGAAAATTCTCTCTTCGGACAGACATACTCCTATGACCCTATGACCGTGCGCTTAAATCGTTTAGAGAGAAGAATTTTCCAGAGAGATTTTGCAACGGATGATGATTATTCAAGAATTGAAAGACTTCAGGCTGCAGCTAATGCTAAAAAAACCGCAAAATATTATGACGGCAATAAATTCCAAAAATTTGCCGCAACCGGCATGCAGCTTGGCACATTCGTTCTTATGATTTTAGCATTGCTTTTATAGTTTTAAAAAAAGACTCTTTAAATTTAAAGAGTCTTTTTTATATTGTTTATTTTTTCTTAAATACTATCTTATCATCTTCAACATCAATAAGAATTTTATCACCGTCAGTGAAATGCCCCGTAAGTAATTCTTTTGAAAGCGGGTTTTCAACCTGCGAGCGTATGGCGCGTTTTAAGGGTCTTGCACCGTAAATCGGATTATATCCTTCAAGTGCCAGTTTTTCTTTGGCGTCATCCGTTATTTCAAATTCAATCTTGCGTTCCGCTAAAAGTTTTCTTAAATATTGAACCTGAATATCCACGATTTTATTTAAATCTTCAAGGCGGAGTGCTTCAAAAAATACCGTTTCATCAATCCTGTTTAAAAATTCAGGCTTGAAATACGCGCGAAGCTTTTCCGTTACTTCTTCTTTGGTTTTTTCTCTGTCGCTTTCCGACAGCATGCCTTTTATCGCGTTATCCAGAATAATATCGGAACCTACGTTTGAAGTTAAAATAATAATTGTATTTTTAAAGTCAACGGTTCTGCCTTTTGAATCGGTCAAACGCCCGTCATCAAAAATTTGCAACATTATATTGAATACATCGGGGTGAGCCTTTTCTATTTCATCAAAAAGCACAACACTGTAAGGTTTGCGCCTTACTTTTTCCGTTAACTGGCCTCCTTCATCATACCCCACATACCCCGGAGGCGCTCCTATAAGCCTTGCAACGGAATGCTTTTCCATATATTCGCTCATATCAATACGTATAAGCGCATCTTCATCTTGAAACATAAATTCTGAAAGTGTTTTGGCAAGTTCTGTTTTACCCACCCCCGTAGGCCCCAGGAATAAAAATACACCGATTGGTCTTTTCGGGTCTTTTAAGCCGCTTCTTGCACGGCGGATACTGTCTGAAACAACGCCTACAGCCTCATTTTGCCCGATTACTCTTTTATGAAGAATATTTTCCATTTCAATCAATTTTTCAGACTCTGATTCCACAAGTTTTGAAACAGGAACCCCTGTCCATTTTGAAACTACTTCCGCTATATCTTCATCCGTGATTTCTTCTTTTAAAAGAGCTTTTTCACTGTTTTGCTCGGCATTTTTGCAGTCTTCAAGCTGCTTATTGAGTTCAGGCAGCTTTCCGTATTTTAATTTAGCCGCAAGTTCAAGATTAGCTTCTCTTTCGGCTATTTCAATTTCGAGTTTCGTTTTTTCAATCTCGGATTTTATCTGCGCTTCGCCTTTAATGGAGCTTTTTTGTGATTCCCATTTGCTTTTTAGTTCATCCGCCCTGTTTGAAACCTCATCCAGCGCAGTTTTTACCTTATTTACCTTATCTTCATCATTGTCATTCTTTAAAGATTCAAGCTCAATCTGCAATTGCAGTTTTTGTCTTTCAAGACTGTCAAGTTCTTCGGGCATTGAATCAATCTCGATTCTAACGCGCGATGCGGCTTCATCCATCAAATCTATAGCCTTATCGGGCAAAAATCTGTCTTGAATATATCTGTTTGAAAGCTGAGCTGCTGCAACAAGCGCCGAATCTTTAATTCTAACTCCGTGATGCACTTCATATTTTTCTTTCAAACCTCTTAAGATTGAAATAGTGTCTTCAACCGTAGGTTCATCCACAAGCACGGGCTGAAAACGTCTTTCAAGCGCAGGGTCTTTTTCAATATGTTTTCTGTATTCATTAATTGTTGTGGCGCCCACCATTCTCATCTCGCCGCGTGCAAGTATCGGCTTTAAAAGGTTTCCCGCATCAGTTGAGCCTTCCGTTGCACCAAGCCCCACAACAGTATGAAGTTCATCTATAAAAAGTATAATTTCCCCGTTTGAATCGGTAACTTCTTTAATAACCTTTTTCAAACGTTCTTCAAATTCGCCCCTGTATTTTGCTCCCGCAACAAGCGCGCCCATATCAAGAGAGATTAGTTTTGTATTTTTAAGGCTTTCGGGCACATCGCCTCTTATAATTCTCTGCGCAAGTCCTTCAACGATTGCGGTTTTACCTACCCCTGCTTCCCCTATTAAAACAGGGTTATTTTTTGTACGTCTGTTTAACACCTGTATAATGCGGCGCACCTCTTCATCTCTGCCTATCACAGGGTCAAGTTTGCCTTCTTTTGCCTTTTGCGTTAAATCAATAGAAAATTTTTCCATCATTTTAAATTCTTCATCCGCAGTGGCAGAATCTACACGGCTGTTACCCCTTATTTTTTTGATGGCATTTAAAATGGAAACTTCATTAACGGAAAATTTCAAAAAAAGTTTATTTAATTTACCTTGATTTTGGTTGTTATAATTAAAGGAAGAATCCTTTACGATTGCAAGCAGGATGTGTTCGGGGCTTATAAATTTATCCTTCATTGTATCTGCAATTTTTTTAGCATCTTCCATAATTTTTAAACTGTCTGATGAAAAATAAACCTGCGGTGTGTCGTTTGAAACTTTCGGAAGTTCATTAATAAGGTTTTGCAGGTCATCTTTAAATATATTGCCTCCGAGTTTTAAATTTAAAAAAAGTTCATTAATTATGGAATTATCCGATTCCGCCTTTGCGAGATTTGCCATGGCAAGCAGAATGTGCAAAGGTTCAAGGAATGTATTTTTATTTGTTTTAACAAGCGTTTGTGCTTCCAGCATAACGTTTTGAGCAGTTTTAGTCAGTTTTTCAAAATCAAACATAGTATTCAGCCTCCTTTTTTTGAGAAACTTCTATATTTTTAATGATAAACATATTTTTTACCAATATTACAAAAATTAACATTTAATTAATTATTCCTGCCCTCCCATGGCAATTTTTTTATAAATATATACTTTATATATAAAAGAGCTATCCCTATTTCCTTAAACACATTATTGAGAAAGAGGAAAATTTTGTCCCTATCCCCGCTTTACAGTGTAAATATTGACACTAAGGCAAAACAGCAGAATGCCGTTCAAAATGACGGCGTGCAAAATATTTCTGCCGTTTCGGATTCTTCCGTGTTTATAAATTCTCCTGCTTTAGAATATGATAGCGTTTCAGATACTTTTGAAACACAAAATGTTGAATATAATAATGTTGAAACTTTATATAATGAGTTCCTTGAAACAAAGGGACAGCAAGGGCTTATAGGGAAAGCCTGGGACGGGATTAAAAATTTATTTCATTTAAAAAACGGCTCTGATAACGTTGAAAACGTTATCAGACAGGCACAAAACGGTGAAATTACGCTTGATGAGGCAAATGAGCGCCTCAACGGTTACAAAGAAGGTCAGAAAATGTGTGTTGATGTTGCAGGTGACATTATTTCAGGTATAGCGGCCGTTGGTGCGGCAGCTTTAGCTCCTGTAACGGGCGGCGCCTCTCTTCTTGTTGCTGCAGGTGCGGGCGCAGGTGTTAAAGTTGCAATAAAAGCGGGCGACAGTGCAATTTCAGGCAGAGAATATAAAATAACGGATTTTGGATATGATTTAATAACGGGTTCCATCAACGGTGTTATGGCGCCGCTTTCAAATGCCATAGGCGGTGCGGCGGGAACGGGAGTTGCAAAAGCACTCGGTCTTGAAGCCGTTGAAACATGTGCTAAAAGCGCTGTTAAAGAAGCCGGCGAAGAAGGCGTAAAACAGGTCGGCAAAAGCTTTTTAACCAAACTTCTTGCAAAACAGGGCACAAGCTATGTTGCAAAAGAAGGTACTAAAGGCGGCATAACGCTCCTTGCGGCTAAGGCTGCGGCGTACGGTGTTGATATGACAATAGACGGCGCACTTTCAGGCGCTACGGATGCTTTTGCAAGAGCTCTTGCCGAGGGCAGAATTGAAGATATGCCTGATGATATGGCGCGTGGCGCTTTTGGCGGCGCTATAGGCGGGCTTGCAATAGGCGGCTCGACAAGGCTTATTTTTTCAGGTGCTTCGAAATTAAATAACAGGTTATTTGGTTCATTAACGGAATCTGCGCAGGATATCGGCGTTTCGAAGTCTTTTGATACAAGCTCCGCATTTTTAAATTTGAGTGATGAAACAAAAAATCTTATAAATTCTAATCCGCAAATTAAAGCATTTTATTCCGCACTTGATGAAGAAACAATTTCACGTCTTACAAGCGGGCAGATAGCGGATGATTTGGCTGATGAAGCTTTTATAAAAGGTTTATCAATTGATTTTACGGACGGCATTAAAGTGGGAAGTGATGAAGCAAATGCTCTTTCTGTAGTTATTTCAAGGCGAAACGCGTATCTTGAAGATTCGGCGGTTGCCCAGTTTAAAAGCGCCACGGACGGAACGGATGTTACATATTACAGCAGGGCAAAATCGGCAGGTTCAACCCTTGATAAATTAAATGATAAAATTGCAAAGAAAGGTGCTTCATCTTTTGATGAGGCAAACGCATTTATTGCAGACGGGGTGGGCACAAGAGCCGTATTTAATTCCTTAACGCAGGATGATGCACTTAAGGTTTTAAAGCAGGGCGGCATATCTTCGGATGATATTGATATACTCAAAAATATATGGGCAAAAGGAGATTACGGCACTTTAAGCGAAGCTCAAAGCTCTCTTTTAACCCGTGCAAATAATCTTTTAGCGGAGGCACAGACGCAGGAATTTACGGACAGGCTTGCAAGAGCGCTTTCAAATAATGAAATTTCAATGACGGAAATTAATAATTACGTCGGTGATGGCGGTATAGCTTATTTTAGCGAAAAACAGCTGAAACAATTGCGGGATGCATGGCTTGAATCAATGGATGCTGAAAACGGTGCACAGCTTAAAATTATAACAAAACTCTCAAAAGACAGTGAACTTGCTTCGGAACTCGGTTTTAGCGATGAATACATTAAAAGCATAGCCGAAAAATCTTCTAAACCTTCAGGATATACAGCCTGTCAGGCTAATTTTGTTTATAAAAACGGCGCCTTTGGCGAAGGTCAGCTCAGAGGGGCGGAAATTCAAAAATTTGCGGAATATGAACATTTCCCCTACGATATTAAAAAAGGCAAAACTACCGTGGCAAAGAAGATAGCCGAATTGACCGCGGAAGGTAATATTGATGCTGCAAATCAATTAACCGAATATCAAAGTCTTATTTTAAAAATTATGGATGATGAAAATATTTACGGACAGTATAACGATTATTTAAGAAATGTTTACATTTATTTAAGGAAAAAAGAGCTCGGTATACTTGATATTTTAGGAAGTAAAGCGCCGGATGAACCTGTTTTAAATATCAGCAGTCTTTCTGCGTATCAAAATGAACTTCTTTCAAAAAATTGTCTCGAATCGCTGTCAAAAAAGAATGCGTATATCTTTGCAAACCCGAAATAAATCATTTCCTTAATATTTCTTAAAGCTTTGTTTTAAAAAAGCGCAAATTTTATTTATCTCAATACTTTAAACAGCACAAAGGAAACATTAAAAGAGAATTTTATGAACAGTGTTTTTTATTCCCCCAATATGCTACAATTATCCATAAAACCAGCGTTTTCAAGTTTTACGGGGAAAAACGGTATGAAAAATAATGAATATTCTAAATATCCGGATGAAATCAAAGCCAAAATAAATGATAAAACTATCCCTGAATTTGGCAATTTTGCACCGGTTTCCGTCGGCATAACACTGAAAAACGGGAATGGTATTGCTTTTCAAGTAAAACCTTCAAAGAAAAATGCCGCTAAAAAAGAATTGATAACAAGCTTCATAAATGCCAAAACTAAAGATTTATCCATGCAGACAAAAGTGTTTCAAAATAAAGATGAGCTTCTTCAATATATAAATTCTATTGATGAAGAAAGTATGGAAAAAATGATAAAAGAATTTGAAGCTGATACCGAAGATATTTAATAAAAAAATAAAATAATAATATAAAAACACCGTCTTTAATTGTTAAGACGGTGTTTTAAATTTTATTCTGCCTTATCAAAAGGCTGCTTATTCTGCAAGCCAGTTATTCATAATGTTGATTCTTGCAGGTTCAAGAAGAACAAAATCTACCTGTTGTGAATGGTGGTTGTAGAAATTGTGCCCTTTGAATACATTGAACCCTATTTTTTGAAGAATAGGATTGTGGGTAAATTCGGCTACTTTTGGAACAGCATTGCCGACAGTTACAAATTCAACCCCTGTATCTCTTGAATCATCGTCAAGAAGGGTTTGAGTCTGGAATACCATCTGTGCGTTTTTAATTAAAGTTGTTCCTTTTTTAGCTTTTTGAATTGTACCTTTTATTTCTTTTCCGATGGGAATTAACAGAACTTTGTCTTTTGTAACGAAGTTTACAAGGGTTCTTGCGATAAATTCATCACCTACTTTAGCTTCTTTGGACCATACACAGTCCATAACACCCAGAGGAAGCACTGTTCCTGCGGGGATTATAGCCATATTGCCGTCTAAATAAGCATTTTCAAGAACATATCCGTCCACTCTTTTAGGAAGAGCACTTTGTAATTTTTTGCTCGGGTGAACTTTTACTCTTTCTCTCATATTATATAAAAATACGGCAAGTTCGCCTCTTGTAGCGGCTCTGTTCGGCATTAACAAGCCTTCTTCCCAGGGTCTTACAACAATTGCGTGTAATTGTTCAGCTTTGCCTGTTCTGGTTAATGCCCATGCGGGAAGCTCGTTAACATCGCTGTATGCGGCTGTTAAATATGCTCTTGCTTCATCCGGAGTAATTTCCTTAAGATTTAAAGCGCTCATAATTGTTACGATAACTTCAACCCTTTTAACATGGCCGTTTGCCATAAAGTTATGTTCGGGTGTTCCTTCCATAACGCCGTAATGGGAAGCAATTTGAATATCTCTGTATGCCCAGTGTTTCGGGGATAAATCTTTATAAATTGTGATTGAAAAATCTTTAGCGTCGCGAAGCCCTAAAGCTTTTGTTAACATAGCCGTAAATTCAGCTCTGGTTACTTTTTCATCCGGTCTGAAGCTGCCGTCGGGGTATCCTGCAAGCACCCCTATTTTTTTAAGTGCCATAATGGCATCATAAGACCAGTACCCCTGATGAGTATCGGTGAAATCATCAGCAGGTGCGCAAATAGCCTGATTGATACTGAATGCAAAAAATATTGCGATTAAACACAAAAGTTTTTTTAACATCATCTTCATACAATTCATTTCTTTTTCCTTAACTTTCTTTATGCGATATCTTCAATGTCGCCGCCTTCTTCTTTTTTGGTGGGCAATTTAATAAGCTCTGCGACATTTAGTTTCTTTCTGACAATGTCAGATGTGATGGTATACGTTTTAATATTTTCATTTGACGGCACTTCATACATAATATCCGTCATAATTTCTTCCACAATTGACCTTAAAGCCCTTGCACCGGTTTTTCTTTTAATTGCTTCTTTTGCAATTAAATCAACGGCGTCATCCTCAAATGTTAAATCAACCCCGTCCATCTTCATAAGACAGGTATACTGCTTAATAATGGCGTTTTTGGGTTTTGTTAAAATCATTTTTAGTGTTTCTTCATCAAGCGGGTCTAATACTGAATAAACGGGAATTCTTCCGATAAATTCAGGAATTAAGCCGAATTTTAATAAATCATCGGGCTGTAATTTTTTAAGCATTTTTTGCGCCTGGATTTCTTTTTCTTTAGCGCTGATTGGTTTTGAGCCAAAGCCCATTGTACTTGATGTTCCGCAGCGTCTTTCAACAATTTTATCTAAGCCTACAAACGCACCGCCTACAATAAATAAAATATTTGATGTATCAATCTGGATAAATTCCTGATGGGGGTGTTTTCTTCCGCCCTGCGGGGGAACGTTTGCAACAGTGCCTTCAATCATTTTTAATAATGCCTGCTGAACGCCTTCACCTGATACATCCCTTGTAATTGAAGGGTTTTCGGATTTTCTTGCAATCTTATCGATTTCATCAATATAAATAATGCCGCGCTCAGCCTTCTGTGCGTTGTAATCTGCAGCTTGATACAGCCTTAATAAAATATTTTCAACATCATCGCCCACATACCCTGCTTCTGTCAGAGTTGTAGCATCCGCAACGGCAAAAGGAACATTTAACATTTTGGCTAAAGTCTGCGCTAATAAGGTTTTACCTGAACCTGTAGGCCCTACAAGCAAAATATTGCTCTTTTGGATTTCAACTTCGGGTTTTTCATTGTCCACATCCATATTGTGTGCAATTCTTTTGTAGTGGTTATAAACAGCAACCGATAACACCTTTTTGGCATCAGCCTGCCCTACAATGTGTTCATCAAGATATGCCTTAATTTCGGCAGGTTTTGGAATGCCTTCAAATAACTGGTCTAAATCCGAAATTTTTTCTTCCTGTTTAATATTAAAAAGTTCTTCGTCAAGAATTTCATTGCAAAGTTCTATACATTCATCACAAATGCAAACATCAGGCCCCGCAATCAGCTTTTTAACCTGATCCTGCGTTTTTCCGCAGAAAGAACATTTTAAATTCGGATCATTATTTTTTGGCATTTATCTTTTTCTCCTTGCCCTTTTATCCTAATATTTTCAGGGTTTTAGGGTATATAAAGTTTTGTTAAGGTTTCTTAATGTTTTTTAATTATTTTCATCCATTGTGATGATTTTGTCAATCATACCGTATTCAAGCGCTTCTTCGGGGGTCATAATGTAATCTCTGTCCGTATCTTTTTCGATTTTTTTGAGTGCTTGTCCCGTATTTGCGGCAAGGATTGAATTCAATGATTTTTTAATTCTTAAGATTTCATTAGCCTGAATTTCAATATCGGTTGCTTGACCCTGAGCACCGCCTAACGGCTGATGGATAAGTACTCTTGAATGAGGGAGGGCAAGTCTTTTGCCTTTTGTGCCTGATGATAAAAGGAAAGCACCCATTGAAGCGGCTTGACCCAGGCAAATGGTTGAAACATTTGCTCTGATATGCTGCATGGTGTCGTATATTGCAAAACCGGCTGTAACAGAGCCCCCGGGCGAATTAATATATAACATAATATCTTTTTCGGGGTTTTCTGAATCTAACAATAAAAGCTGCGCTACGATTAAGTTTGCAACCATATCATCAATCGGCGTGCCGAGGAAGATAATTCTTTCTCTTAAAAGTCTTGAAAATATATCAAATGACCTTTCGCCTCTGGATGATTGTTCGATTACTACCGGTACAAAACTCATATTTTTATCCTTTCAAATTTTTTTGTCTGATGCCCTGAGATTCTTGTCGGGTCTTATTTTGCCTTAAATGTATTGTTGTTAAGTAAAATTTCATTTACTTTTCTTGTTGCAACCTGCTGGGTTAAAACGGAGAAACCTGCAGGGTTTTGTCTTAATTCTTCAAAAATTTGAGCTCCTGTTGTTCCATACATTTTTGAAAGCTCTGTAACTTGTTCAAGTATATCATTCTGACCGATTTTGATATCCTCTGTCTTTGCTATTTTTTCAATAATTAAAGAATTTTTAATACGTTTTACGGCTTCTTCTTTGAATTTTTTATTTACTTCATCTTTGCCTTCTTTTTCAACAAGTTCGTCAAAATTCTGACCGTGGCTTTCCGCATTCTGTCTGGTTTCATTTTTGATAGCTTCAATTTCTCTTTCAATCATTGCTTCTTGAATATCAATTTTGGTATCTTCATAAACCTTATTAAATATGGCTTCTGCCTTTCTTCTTTCATTTTCGCTTTTTTCTGTTGTTTCAAGATATTTTGTGATATCTTCTTTTAATTTATCCAGTGAATCAAATTTACCTGCTTTTTTAGCAAGGTCATCATTTAATTCCGGTAGAATTCTTGTTTTAATTTCATGTAATTTTATTTTAAACTGTGCTTTTGCACCTTTCAACTTGTCTT